>JBMFVN010000058.1:0-2214 GCA_049965975.1 Candidatus Micrarchaeia archaeon | reverse complement strand
TGCATTTCGCATTCATCCCACGATTGAAATCGTGGGCTTTCTGCTACGCATTCTGAAAATTGAAACTCTTAAAGAAAATGCCTGAAAATTTTAATATCCTATAAAGTTTTTAAAATACGGTTTAGATTTCCATGTGATTATTAAAGAAAATGCTTAATAATTTTAATAAATAGAAATGCTTTTAAACTTTTATGTTAAATATTTTAATAAGAGGCAATGGACATCAAGGAATTCAGAAATCCATCAGGCAGGCTTGTGCCCAGCAGCGACCATAGGTATTACTCGTTTGTGCCAAACCCGCTTCCTGTTGAGATAAGCTACGATTTGGAGCTTGCAAAACTGCTTTCCGATGCAAATCTATGGCTTGGAAGGCTTGACGGCTCTGGAAGAGAGATAAGTGCAATGCTCAATATTGATCCAAATCGATTCATAAGGCTTAATCTTTACAATGAAGCTGTCGCAAGCTCTAGAATAGAGGGCACGCAGAGCACGCTTGACGATGTACTTAAAGAGCAGGCTGGGCAAGGGGCGATAGATGAGCAGGGAAGGAATGACTTGCTTGAGGTACTCAACTACATAAAAGCCCAGGAAACGGGCATAGAAGCCATAAGCAAAGGCAATGAGATAGGCATGGAGCTCATCAAAGAGCTGCATTCCATCCTTTTGCACAATGTGCGTGGCGAAAAAGCCGAGCCCGGCAGGATAAGAAGCGTGCAGAACTACATATCCAAATTTGAAAATGCGCCCGGCATAGAATACTCCACATATGTGCCTCCGCCTCCTGAAACTTTGGAAAGCCTGCTAGAAAACTTGCTCACATACATGCAAAGCAGCGCAGACCCCGCTATTGTTAAAGTAGCTTTAATGCATTACCAATTCGAAGCGATACATCCTTTCCTGGACGGCAACGGAAGGATAGGCAGGCTGCTTATAATCCTTTATCTGATAAGTGAGAAAGTTCTCTCTCTTCCAATGCTTTATATGAGTGATTATTTTGAAAAGAACAGGCAGTCTTATTATTCCCTTCTTCTAAATACCAGCAAAGAGAGCGCATATTCAGACTGGCTCAAATTCTTCCTGGCAGGGGTGATATACCAAGCTAGAGGGGTAATAGAAAAGATGAACAAGCTCAGCGCATATTACCTTGAAAAGAAAAGCGCAATAAGCAGATACAGCAAGCCAACATCTCTTCTCTTTCAAAACCTGTTTACTTCATATTTCGTGACTATTGCGCAGGTATCGCGCTTGCTCGGCATTACATACCCTACTGCCAAGGCCGCAGTCGAAAACCTTGTGAAAGAGGGCGTGCTGGAACCCGCTGCCATGGGCAAGAAAAGAAAGGTGTTCGTTGCAAAGGAGATAAAGGATATATACATGGGAGAACATTAAAGAGTCATAAGTACACTACCCAAAAAGCCCAAACAACGCAGAATATTGCCAACAGGCTTATGAAGAGTACAAGAAGGTGAAAGATGATGGTGACGCCGACAAGCCGGCGTACACGAGCATGAATGCTATCAGTGCGCGATTGCGTGATATAGATATCTGGTGGTGACGTGTTCAAACCTCTCGCTGTTGTGTCATACGGTTTCATACGCGAAAGGTACAGCTATAGCGCCCTGCTCAGGCGCCTCATCCGCCTGGACTATGTTTACATGCGAGGCCTGACAAAAGCTGAGGAAGGTACTCAGAGGAATTGGGTGCCTGTGTTCAGGAAGAGCCCCTACTCCTCAGGCTACCTTGTCAACGAGCACCTTGACATCATTGGCTACTGACATTTCGTAGCGCTGAAGAAGAAGCAGTTCGAGAAGGCGAAGAAAGGTATGCTCATGGACAGCGAGATAACTGAAGATGCGATCTATTCGTTGTGCAGAAAAGCATACAGCAACTGGAATTATGGGATGTGCTGTTTCCTGTATATCTTCTTCTCTATCTCAAGGAGCAGGTCAAGTATCAGGCCAGTTATTATGCTGAGGAATCCGCCTACGACGAGCATGAATGCTATGAGCGCCCTGCCCACCTCGTTCAGCGTGCCTGTTGCGAAGAAGTTGAGCAATACAAGCGCGCCAACTATTATGCCCAGTATTATTGCTGCAACGCCTATGCTGCCGAATATCAGCAAAGGGTTGTAGTCCCTTGCGTATCTTACCGCGTGGAATGCCATTGTCAGGCCGTATATGGGCTTTGCCCTCGTTATCCTCGGCTTTGTGCCGC
>JBMFVN010000057.1:0-2602 GCA_049965975.1 Candidatus Micrarchaeia archaeon | reverse complement strand
GAGATGATAAAACGAAAATATTGTTCATTTGCAACAACAACGTGGCAAGAAGCCAAATGGCAGAGGCCATTTTCAATTCCATTGCAAAGAAGAGCAGGGCAATAAGCGCAGGGATAGACGCTAAGGCAAACGGCTTCGCAGGCAAGGAGCTTTCAGAGGCCGGGCCTAAAGTGTCAAAGGTAATGCTTGCAAATGGCTTCGACATAAGAAAAAAGAAGTCAAAGCAGCTCAACGGCAAAATGCTCAAAGACGCAGACATTGTTGTTTTCATGGCTGAGGGCAAGATGCCGAAGGCTGTTGCTGCGCACAAAAACCTGATAGTCTGGGACGATTTGCCAGATCCGAGGTTCAAGGGCTATGATGCTATAGCAGAAACTTTCAAAGCAGTCAAGAAGCACGTGCTAGAGCTGGTAAGCGAGCTCGGGGACAGAGCATGAACGCAGATATTTCCTACAGGCATGCCACAGAGGATGATGCGCCAGGCATTATTGAGCTTTTCAGGGAAAAGTACGACAACAATTACCCAAAAGACTGGTTCAAAGAAGGCTTGCCAGGCCTGCTGCGCAGGATCGATGACTTTACTGTCGCAGTAAGAGGTACCGAGGTGCTTGGGTGCGTGGCATTAAACAGGAATTACTGGCCTGGCATAGCTGTAACTTATTTAGAATCTTTGATAGTAGCCAACAAGGCAGAAAAGCAAGGAATAGGCACCACTCTAACAAGAGAAATTGTAGAAGCTACAGGAGGCGCAATTGTAACCCTCGACAGGTATACATCGGCAAGCCTCATGCTGAAGCTAGGATTTAAACCTGTAGCCTTCTTGCCTTATCGCGAATTTTTCTCCGAAAACCGCGAGTCTCTTCTTCTTGCTTGCCACGGCTGCGACGATGCTGGCTTGTCTGCAGAGCAGGAGCTGCCAATTAAAATAAGCAAAATAAGGACCAAGTCCTATGAAGGCAAAACCTATCTGCTTGAAATTGTTGGAAATAGGATAAACCTTGAAGCTGTGCAAAACGCAATAAGGGACAACGCCAATCCAGAATATGTGCAGGTAGTAAACCAAAGGCAGAAGCAGGCAGACAGCGAGCTTGATGGCAAGATAAGCAGTTATTCGCAGTTCAACGCCGGCTCTTTTACGACGCCCTCTGGCTTTGTAGTCGAAATATTCCTTTACGTTTCAGAAAGCCTTCTCGAAAGGCAAGACATTCTGCACGACATCCAGACGTTTGCTGACAGGCTCTCTCAAAACGAGGAAGCAATGCGCGTAATCGAAAAAGTGGCAAGGCAAGTAAGGCGGCAATAAGCTATATGCACCATTCATTCAGCAGGTTTTCATATACGTGCTCTGCCTTTTTCAGGCTCTCTATAGGCACGTACTCGTTTGCCTGATGGGCCATTTCCAATTCACCTGGCCCGAAAACAACAGAATCTATGCCTGCCTTTGCCTTGTAAAGCTCGGCTTCCGTGTAGCCTGTCGAGCCGAATTCCTTTATGCTGCCGCCTGCAGCGCGTCTCACCATTTCAAGAATCTTTGAGCTCTTCTCGACTCTGAAAGCTTCTCTAGCTACAGGCGTTGAAATGTCAGCGCTTATTCCAAGCTTTGCAAGTACGCTTCTTACTTGGTCAAGGGCGCCTTTTACTGTCTCGCCTGGCACTAGCCTCCTGTCTACGTTGAGCTTGCAAAAGTCTGGAACAACATTTGGAGCAGTGCCGCCGCTTATGACTCCTATGTTTATTGTGCCTTTGCCGAGCAGCTCGTCGCTCACGCTGAACCCTTCTGCAAGCTTCTGGTATTCTTCTATGAACTTTACTGCTTTAAGTATCGCGTTGTCCCCAAGCCATGGCCTAGAGGCGTGCGCTGCTTTCCCTTTGAACTTCATTTCTATGTTCATGGCCCCTTTTTGCGCGACTTGCATGCGCATTTCTGAATTTGAGAAGGTGGGTTCTGCTATCATGCCGTATTTCACGCCTTTGAAAATTTCGCTGCGGTTGTCAAGCAAATAGGTAGAGCCCCTGAAGTCTACCTCCTCGCGTGCAACCAAAGTGATGAGAAGCCTCCGTTTGGGATTCTTCCTTGCAATGTCGAGATTCGCCACCGCGGCGAGCATGCTTGCAAGACCGCCCTTCATGTCCGAAGCGCCCCTGCCATAAAGCTTGTCGCCTACTACTGCAGCAGAAGTGCCGTGCTCCCAAAGAGATGGATCGCCCCATGGTACTGTGTCCATGTGGCCGTTAAGCATCAGGCCTTCGCCGCTTCCTACGCTTGCAATTACGTTTGCATTGTTTGAATTGAACCTTATTAGCTCAGGGCTGAAACCCAAGTCTTCCAAAAAGTCTGCCAGATATTTCGCGACGTTCACTTCGCCGTCATTCAATGTCTCTGAATGTATGTCAATAAGCTCTTTCGCAAGTTCGACGACATCCATAAACTTATCCCTTTTTACTCAATTTTCTGCCTATTTTAGTAATGCCTACGATGTTTATACGCCTATCGATTTCACAAAGATCAGAGTTCAAAAATGGCCTTGCTACGGCATAATACAAATGACAAAATCTCTCAAGTATCTGGAATCCAAAAGCTGCTACAGAACAAAAGATTTAT
>JBMFVN010000056.1:0-2672 GCA_049965975.1 Candidatus Micrarchaeia archaeon | reverse complement strand
ATAGTGGCGGTAGACAGAGTAGTAAGCTCAATGAGGTCAAGAGGCTGGCTCTGAATGTTTTAGTTTAGTTTTGCTTCGTTTTGTGTTTTTGCCTTGCCTTTTATTTGTAGTACTCATTAAGCAGGCTTATGCCTTGCTCAAGGCTTACTCTTGCTTTGAATCCTAGCTTTCTCTCAGCCTTTTCCGTATATGCAAGCGTCTCCATGACATAATTCTTTACTGGCATTTCTACATACTTCGGCTTTATGTCTGTGCCGAGCTCCTCGTTCAGCTTGTCTACAAGCTCGTTGAGCGTGTAGTTCTTTCCCGTGCCAACGTTGTATACATCAAAGCTCTTGTTCTTTTCCGCTGCAGCTATGAGCGCATCTGTTACATCATCGGCAAATACAAAGTCCCGCTTCTGTGTGCCATCGCCATATATTACCGGCTGTTCCCCTTTCTTCATAACCCACAGGAATTGGGTTACAAGGTTTGCATATTGCTTCTTTGCGGCTTCGTGCCTGCCATATACTGAGAAGAAGCGCATCGCAGCTACATCTGTGCCGTAAAGCTTGCTGTAAAGCTCTGAAAGCCTTTCGCAGGCTATCCTCGCTTCTGTGTAGTAATCGGTGACTTTTGGTATAACGTCTTCTTTGTGCGGCGGTTCTATCCCGTTGTAGATTGACGAAGTGGATGCGAAGACAACAGGCACGCTGTTCGCCCTTGCATATTCTAGCACGCCTATCATTCCAGAAACCACCTCACCTACAAGCCCAGGATTCTGCCTATACATAGGCGAGGCGGAATAGATGCCCAGGTGGAAAACCAGATCCGCATCGAGTCCATGCTTTCCTATGTTCTTCGAATCGTCTTTTATCAATGTGACATTTCCTGTTTTCATCGCCTCTGAAAGGTTCTCCTCAGAGCCCGTGTGAAAGTTGTCTATGACATATATTTTGTTGTCTTTTGCAAGCTTCTCTACAAGGTTGCTGCCTATGAAGCCCGCTCCTCCAGTCACAATAATAGTCTTGCCATTAAGAGCCATTTGACCACTCTTTTGTTGCTTTATTGTTGTTTTTGCTCCTTTATTAATTTTATTGTTCCTTTTCATGCCTTTTTGCAGGCTTATTGTTGGCAAGGTGGCGCAGGGCTTATTTCTGGAAGCGCAGGAATAATTCAAATTCCTTGGCTGTTGATTGGCACTAGTTCGTCACAGCTAATAACGCAGTCTCGCTCAAACAGTAGCAGAACAGATATGTATTTATATATGGTCTTGCCTCCTAATAATAACAGGCTTCTGCATTTGCTTTTTGGGTTGACGCTATGGAGATAAGCGACATAGATGCTTACCTGAAGGAAGGCAGCAGGGTAAGGCTGGCCATAGACAAAAACCAGGTTTATGATATCGGCCTTAAAATCTATGAGAGTATCAAGAAAGGGGGCAAAATTCTCATAATGGGCAACGGCGGGTCTGCAGCAGACGCGCAGCACATAGCAGCAGAGTTTGTGGGCAAGTTCCTTAAGGAGCGTAGGGCCCTGCCAGCAATGGCCCTTCACACCAATACCTCAGTGCTTACCGCAATAGCAAACGACTACTCCTACGACGATGTATTCGCAAGGCAGATAGAGGCGTTTGCAAAGCCGGGAGACGTTGTTATAGGAATATCCACAAGCGGCAATTCAAGGAACGTACTCAAGGCGATAGACAAGGCAAATTCGCTTGGCTGCCTTACTGTAGGCCTGACAGGCAGGTCCGGAGGCAAGCTGAAGGATGCCGCAAAAGCTGTGATAAGGGTAGACAGCGACTCCACGCCCATCATACAGGAAATGCACATAACAATAGGGCACATACTATCAAACATAGTGGAAGACCTTGTCAAGATGGAAGCATGAAGCCTGCACTGTTTATCGACCGTGACGGCACGATCAATGTAGATTGCCCGTATTGCAGGAGCGCAAAGGAAATAAGGATATACAAGGACGTCTATGCGCCAATTGCAGAGCTCTGCAAGCGCTTCTACATAATAATAGTGACAAACCAGTCGGGCATAGCCCGCGGCTATTTCTCTGAGAAGGACCTTCAAGAAATGCACAAAAAGATAAAAAGGCTGATAAAAAGGCATGGCGGCAGGATTGACGCCATTTATTACTGCCCTGACCTGCCAGAGAGCAACTCGCCGTGCAGGAAGCCCAATACCGGCATGGTCGAAATGGCCCTTCGCGACTTCGACATAGACCTTGCCAATTCGTTCGTAATAGGGGACGATTCCAAGGATATAGAGCTCGCCCGCCGGCTGGGCATAAGGTCCATACTAGTAGACAGAAAAGGAAGCAGCGGCAGCGGCGCCTTTGGCGCTGCCTATATCGCAAAAGATTTTAATGATGTGCTTGAAATTATTAACAGGTGCTTTCTTGGGATCTGAATTTTCGCTCGTTACTACAAAGACGCCCCTGCGCATAACCTTTACCGGAGGGGGCACAGACCTCATGGACTACTACAAGGCACACGGGCCCGGCGCCGTAGTCTCCGCTACAATAAACAAGTACATTTACATAACGGTAACAAAGAACTTTTATCCTGACGAGATAAGGGTTTCATATTCTAAGAATGAGGACAAGCTGAAGAGTGTCGACGAGATAGAACATCCCACTGTACGCGAAGCGCTCAAGATGCTGGGAATAAAGAGCGGCAT
>JBMFVN010000055.1:0-3200 GCA_049965975.1 Candidatus Micrarchaeia archaeon | reverse complement strand
GATCAGGATATTCAACGCAAAACGCCATATCTTCGAGGTCGTGCACATTACAAATGGTTTGTTTTTTATTTTTAACATTGCTACTTTATTCTGAAAATTTTCAAAATAAAACAATAGTGAGCGTATGGAAGCAAGTGCTGACTTGTTTGTCGCAAAGAGAATGTTCTTCACGAAAGGAGTAGGCAGGGATACCACTGAGCTAGGCTCGTTCGAGCAGGCGCTACGCGACGCGCAGATACAGAAGTTCAACCTTGTCAGGGTTTCGAGCATAATACCTCCTAACTGCGAAGTGATAAAGAGGGAAGAAGGCCTGCAGCTTCTAAAGCCAGGCCAGGTTGTTTTCTTGGTAATGAGCAGGATAGAATCCAACGAGCCTAACAGGCTAATGGCAGCGAGCATAGGCGCGGCGATGCCAAAAGATAGGAACAACTACGGCTATTTGAGCGAGTACGAGTCCTTTGGCGAAAGTGACGAGGCAGCCGGCGAGAAAGCCGAGGACCTTGCTGCAACAATGCTTGCGACAACCCTTGGAATAGAGTTTGATCCGGACCAGAGCTGGGACGAGAAGGAGCAGGTGTTCAAGATGAGCAATAAGATAGTGAAGACGTTCAATGTGACACAGTCCGCGGTTGTCGGCAAGGGCGGACGCTGGACCACTGCAATAGCCGCGGCAGTGCTCATTTTATGATTTTGCTATGTTTGTGAATTGCATTATATAAATTTGCGTTTCGATAAATAGCACATAAGCATCGATGATACCTTGGCAGATTTCACAGTTACGCCGTGGGAGGTAAAAGGCAAAGTGGATTATGACAAGCTCATTGAAAAGTTCGGAACTAGCAGAGTAGATGCAAGCCTTTTGGAGCGGCTCAAAAGGCTTACCGGCGATTTGCATCTTCTTTTCAGGAGGGGCATAATTTTTTCACACAGGGATTTTGACCTTGCGTTGGCGGATTACGAGCGCAAAAAGCCCATATTCCTTTACACCGGCAGAGGACCTTCGGGCAAGATGCACATAGGCCACATAATGCCTTTCTACTTCACAAAGTGGCTCCAGGACAAGTTCAATGCAAACCTATATATTCAGATAACCGACGACGAGAAATATTATTTCAAGGACAAGAGCCTTGAGGAAATAGAGGAGCTTGCAGCAGATAACATAGCCGAAATAGCAGCCGTGGGCTTCGACCCTGACAAGACTTTCATATTCAAGGACTCTGAGTACATAAGAAACATGTATGGCTTAGTGATGCGCATTTCAAAAAAGATAACATTCTCAACTGTCAAGGATGTATTCGGCTTCAACAATGCCTCTAACATCGGCATGATCCAGTTTCCTGCAATAGAAATTGCCCCTACAATGTTCGAGAAGGCGCGCTGCCTTATTCCTGCTTCGATAGACCAAGATCCGTATTGGAGGGTGCAAAGGGATATCGCAGAATCTCTTGGCTACTACAAGGCTGCAGCAGTTCACATGAAACTGCTCATGCCTCTTACAGGCCCAGATGGCAAGATGAGCTCCTCGGATCCGAGCACGGCAATCTTTCTTGACGATGATGAAAAGACAGTTAGAAACAAAATCATGAAATACGCCTTCTCTGGCGGGCAGGCAACCGCTGAGCTCCAGAGAAAACTTGGCGGCAATCCTGATGTAGACGTAGCTTTCCAGCTTCTATATTTCTTCCTTGAAGAAGATGACAAAAAAATAGATGAAATAAGGAATGAGTACAAGTCTGGCAGGCTTCTTACTGGCGAGCTGAAGGAAATTGCAGCAGACAAGCTTGTAGAATTCCTTAGGAAGCACAACGAGAGGAAGGCGAATGCTGGCAAGCATATAGAGCAGTTCATGTATGCGGGCAGGCTTGCAAAGAAGATGTGGAATACGATTTACGAGTAATTTCATGTCTATAATCGAGAAGATCATAGCTGGCAAGTGGATCGCTGGGCCTAAAGTAGAAGACGCCATAGCAAGGGCAGCCAAGCTTAACGAGCTTGGCGAAGGTGCAATAGTAAACTATCTCGGAGAAGAGTTTACAGACATGCAGCAAGTGGCAGATGCGTTAAGCCACTACAAGGATCTTGTTGCAAGGATAAAAAGCAAGCGTGTGCATGCAGACATATCTTTGAAAATAACGCAGCTAGGGCTTAGGATAAGCTATGCCACTGCTTTGAAAAACTACCATGCAATAGCAAGCGCGGCAAGGCGTGCAGGCATTTTTGTCTGGCTAGACATGGAATCGAGCGACACGCTCGAAGCTACAATAAAGGCCTATGGTTCTGAGCTCAGGCTTGGTGGCGTCGGAATTTGCCTGCAGGCTTACCTGAAAAGAACAGAGAGCGACATGAAAAAGCTTGTTAAGAAAGGGGCAGTGATAAGGCTTGTAAAAGGCGCCTACAAGGAACCAGCTAGCACGGCTTTTCAGACAAGGCAGGAAATAAGCGAGAACTACGAAAAGCTTATGCGCTACCTTTTCAAGAACGCCGAGCAATTCACAATTGCCACGCACGATGACAAGCTTGTAGAAGAAGCGAGGGTGCTGAACAGGTCATACCAAAGGCGTGTCACTTTCGCTTTTCTAAACGGCATACGCTCAAATTATGCAAAAGCCATAGCTGACTCCGGCGAGCAAGTTTCGATATACGTGCCTTTTGGAAGCAAATGGATAGCTTATGCTTATAGGCGCATGCGCGAGCAAGGCCATGCCTCTCTTATTCTCAGATCTCTGCTAGGAGGCTAAATGAAGCCGGCAATGGCGGAAAAGTGTTTGCGTGATGCTTCTCGCTGCAGCATATGCTTTCGTATTTTTAGTATTCGCATCAATGTTGACTATTAACTTCAGGGTGTTATTGCCAAAGGGGTAAAACCTGATCAGCACAACATCAAACGCATTTGCTTCGAAAACGCCGATAATAGTCCCGGTGCGAGGCACCGACCTCGGGCTCCAAAGCAATCTGAATAGCATAAAAACTCAGAAGTATGCGAATTACGATGTTGTGGTAGTGGCTGACAGCAAAAACGACGAAGCGGCATCAGTCGCAAGTAAACTCGGCATGCGGGTAACAATTGCAAAGTATGCATGCAAAAATTGCAGCGACGAAAACAGGGCAAGAGATACTGGTTTGTCGTATGTATTGACGACTACAACAGGTATCTGATTATATTTGAACAACTCGACCATTGCCCGACAACAATAGAGACT
>JBMFVN010000054.1:0-3215 GCA_049965975.1 Candidatus Micrarchaeia archaeon | reverse complement strand
AAGCTCCTCTGCATCTATGCTTATCTCGCCTTTCTTTGTCTTTGTCACCTTGCCCTTGGCCCCTATTATGTCCCCGACGTCAATGAGCTTTAGCAGGCTTATTGACTGCTCGCTTGCAACGCCTACCCTTACCATTATTTGTATCTTGTCGCTTGAGTCTAGAAGGTCGTAGAAGTGTATCTTGCCCATCTCCCTTTCGCCTACTATTCTTCCTGCAACGCTTGCTTCTTTGCCGTCAAGCTGCGAAAAGTTCTCCTTTATTTCGGCAGCATGGTGTGTCTGCTCATACGAATAAGGGTATGGGTTTATGCCAAGAGCCCTGAGTTTCTCCAGTTTTTCGATTCTCGACTGTTCTGCCATGTTAAGCACATTCTAAAATGCTCTATTCAGCATTATAAAACTTTACTACAGATTGCCCGCTAAGTAAACTTGCCGACTTCAACAGGCAATGCTTATAAGCAGGGAAAAGAAAAATAATATGGTGGACAAAATGGCTGCCACTGAAAAGAACGTTGGAGCTGCCACGGTAGTCTCGTCTTTTTCAGAGTTGCTATGCGTTGGCAAGGACATAATGACTGTGCAGCTCAACGACAAAGGCAAAGTCAGACTCTTTTCGAGATACAAAAACAGCGATGGCAGCATAGGTGGCTTTGTAGAAAGTACTGCAAAAGTAGATGCATCATATGTAGGGCCAACCGCCATTGTGGCTGAAAATGCAGTGGTAAAATATTCAAGGGTAGAAGATACGGCAATAGTGTTCGGCAATGCGTCTGTTGACGGGGCAGAGGTTTGTGGGCGTTCGGTCATTTTTGGCAGTGCACAAATTTTTAGCATGGCAAAAGGAGAAAACTCTGAAAGCCGGATGCTGTTAATAGAAAACTCTACCGTATTCGGAAGTCCAATAATAAGCGGCAATTCGAGCATAAGATCCTCTTTTGTGTTTGGAGGGGCTGCGATAAGAAATTCTGAAATAACAAACTCACAGGTGGAGGGTAAAACGGAAGTGCAGAATTCTTCTGTCAAAGGTTCGAAAATATACGGAGATGCTCAGGTGCAGAATTCTTCTGTCGAAGGTTCGAAAATATACGAAAGTGCTCAGGTTTTTGACAGCATGGTCAGCGGCGCGGAAGTTTGCGGAGCTGCAGACATATCAAATACTGTTATTAATCCCGGGGAAAAAGTCGGCGGAACCGAAAGACGCGAAAATGGGGAAATCTATCCAGGCGCCACTCCGGAAAAGCCAAAGCCTGACTGACTTGCGCTTTGCTTGATTAGAAGGATCTTTGCTTACTCATACGTATTTTTTTGCAAAGTCTGTTATATAAGGTATGCTTTGTTCTCTGTTCACAGAAGCCGCATAGCCTATGTAAAGGCCATAAAGCCAAATAAGCAGGCCTATCAGACCTAGCCACGGAATAATTGCAAGCACGTTTGCGATTACGCCAAGCACTATTGCTTGTATCGAGTGCATCTTTTTCCGCTTGTCGTTGCCGCTTATGACAAAGAACACAATGCCAGTGAGCCACAGCAGCAGGTATATCAAAATATATGTAAAATCGTTTTCCTGCTTTGCCGCCAAGTTATCACCTTGTAAATCTCAACCCTTAAATTTTTAATATTGTCCTTAGCAACCATAGCGACCATATTGTTTGTATGCTAACGTTATTAAATTTAAATAAGCGAAATTATTCTTGTGCGCCAGGATGGCGGAATCCGGTAACGCGTACGCCTGGAGGCGAGCCAGGTAGCGTATGGCTCCTCCGAGCCTTCTGGGTTCAAATCAGCTTCGGCTGTGAAAATCCCAGTCCTGGCGTGTCTATTTGCATAGCTTGTGCCCAAAATTGACTGGTTGCAATAAGCAATAAGTCAAGCCGCCTTTTCATAGAAACCATGCTTGGCCAGCTCCTCCTCAACCTTTTTCCTTGTCCTATTGTCGCATCTTGCCAAGTAGCCTTCCAGTTTGATTTTGTCTATGCTTTGCAAGATGCTTGGCCAAAGCTCTTCCCTTATGCTTACACGAAAATGAATCAAGTCTATAAGCGTCTTCTCAACATCAGAGACAGGAAGCCACATTCCACCTTTCTCTATCATGTCGTAGCCGAAAAACAGCCTTTTGGCAATGCGGTATACAATGTACCTTTTCCCTTCGAAATTCCTTTCGCCGCGCCTTACATTCCTTATTGTTATAACAATCGGGTTTGTGCCCTGCTCCGATATTCCTCTGATTGACAGTGCGTCCTCTAGACCGTAGTAAGCGGGCATGAAAGCAAAGCACACAACATCTGCATTGTCGTGAAAGGTGTATGCGCCTTTTGTTATCCTCTTTATTTCCCCTTTTTTTAGCATGTTGTGGACTAGAAGCTTAAGGTATGCTGCGCTGATGCCTTTTATCAGCTTCAGCTCGCCGAGCCTGAATACGGGCACTTTTGGGTTGTCAAACCTTCTCCTAATTGTATCAATGTATTTCATGACTTTGCCTCTATTCCTTCCTTCAGGTCTTTGTACGTTGGCGCAACGCCAGCTAAAATAATGCCGCTTAGGCTTTTCCCATCTACCGGTGCTTCCATGCTTTTTATGAAATTTCTAAGCTTGGGCTTGACCTCTCTTGGCTTTGTCACGTAATTAAGCAGGAAGTAAATGTCATAAAGGTCCCTTATGTATCTCCTGCTTTCATATGCCGCTATTTTTTCTAGTATGAGCTGCTCCGGAGTAAGCGTAAGTACGCTCAGCAGGGTTCCGTCTGCTCTTTCATACTCTTTTACTATTGGTCTTAACCTTTTAGTTTCGTATTTCATTTCTGCCTTGAGCTTCGCAGCTTGGCTTGATACAAGGGCATATAGAGAATGATCACTCAGGCTCATTTTGTCAAGGCTTGCTCCCCGCTTTGACAGCTCCCATGTTAGGTTTTTGCCTATTAGTGCGGCTTCGTCTTTGGAGGTGAGGTAAAAGTGGAGGTCGTAAGAGAGCCTGTTGCCTGAATAGCAACGCCATATTGCGGTGCCGCCGTGAAGCACAGCCCTTTTGTCAAAGGCATATAACGAGTCTACAAAAAGGTCCTGCAGATAAGCTACGTCTACGAATTCCTTCCTGCTAAGCCTCACTGATATCGGCAAATTCATATTTTCACTAAGGTTATATTTTATTATAACTTTGGTAAAATATAAATCTTTTGTTCTGTAGCAGCTTTTGGATTCCAGATACTTGAGAGATTTTGT
>JBMFVN010000053.1:0-3565 GCA_049965975.1 Candidatus Micrarchaeia archaeon | reverse complement strand
GAAGTGGTAATAGCAGTAAACGTCGACAAGGGCAAAGCAAGCATAAGAAGCAAAAAGCGCGACATTTCTGGCCTTGCCGTTGCAATGCATGGCGGCGGGCATCCGCATGCTGCTGGATTTCCTATAAGCGGCAAATACAGGCTAAGCAGCGAATCTGGAAGAATGCTATTCCTGAAGATGCTTGAAAAGAAAATCAGAAAAAGCTTATGCTAGTGTTGCATAGCCTGAAAGGCGCCATCTCTGGCCGAAATTCCTCAAAATTGATATTTTAGCGTTAGAATCTATGCATGCAGGATGCTTGAGCGATACCTCAAGCGTGCTTTTCTTGGCGCTTTTTACATAGCCTATGAAAGTGCCAGTACCTATTCCAAGAAGCAGTGCCTCGTTTGCCTTGAACGCCTGCTTTGGCAGGTCCGCACGGTCTAGAGAAACGTAGTTTATGCGGATATCGCTCAGCACATCTGGCAGCTTGCCCACATGGCCCACTAACTGTCCAACGAGCGAATCTGCCTTGGTGTAGCTTGGATCGAGGTCTGTGCCAAGGGCTATAAGCCCGCCTGCCGTGGCCTCTTCAAGCATGTCCTTGCCTGAAGATATGCTCTCTATCTTTGTTATTATAGGCTCGTAAGCTTCTTTCTTCTGCGATACATTGACGCCTGGTCGTATCTCTATTTCGTCTCCGACTTTGAACTTGCCTTTTATTATAGAACCGCCCACTACGCCGCCGAGAAGATCGCTTATGGGTGTTCCGGGCCTGTTGACGTCGAACGACCTGGCTATGTACATTATAGGCTCAGAAGAGGTATCACGCTGCGGCAGAGGGATCTGGGCTACTTCCTTTAGCAGAGCGTCTACGTTTATCCCTTTGTTTGCCATTACAGGGATTACTGGCGCGTTCTCTATTACTGTGCCCTTTATGAACTGCCTTATCTGATCGTAATGCTGCTTAGCCTTCTCTTTGCCCACGAGGTCTATCTTTGTCTGCGCAATGATGACGTTCTTTATCCCAAGGGCATTTATTATCATAAGATGCTCCTTTGTCTGGGGCATTGGGCAGGGCTCGTTCGCAGCAATGACGAACAACGCTGCATCGATTATGTTAGAGCCTGCTATTGCAGTAGCCATGAGCATTTCGTGGCCTGGGGCGTCCAACAGCGATATTCTGCGTATTGCTTTAGGCTCGCCCTGCTGGCACTTCGGCTCTGTAGTATATGAGCTCATGTCCTCTGGATTGCCGCACAAATAGATTATTGAATCGGCAAAGCCGAGCTTTATTGTCATGCTCCTTTTTATGCTCTCGCTGTGGGTATCGGTCCAAACATGCGTTATCGCGCTTGTAAGGGTGGTCTTTCCGTGGTCGACATGGCCTAGCGTGCCTATGTTGAGCTGGCTCTGCTTGAACTGGTTTTCAGGGCTCATTTCTTGTCAGCCTCGCTTTCCTGCTCAGCAGCCTTTTTCTTGAACAGCTCCTCAACAGGCTTAGTACCGTATTCCACTATTACCGTGTTTATCTGCTCAGTGTCTTGCGAAATTACCCTGCCTCTAAGAAGCCTTCTAGCCCTAATGCCTTTCTTCCCTTTCGATATAAAGGCGTATACTTTCCTGCTGGCATCTATGCTCTTGCTTGATGGTATGCCTGCCTTGTCACTAAGCCCGGTTATCTGCAACTTGTAGGCGTCTAAGCCTATAACAGTGCCGTCTATTACATCGCCTATCGCGTTGCCGATAAGCAAGGATTCGCGCTCCTGAGGCACTTCGGCCTGCGCGGTTTTTCCGGTTTTCTTGTCAGAGTAAACAATCTTCATAGAATCATAAATATTTTGTAGACAAGCCTATTTATTATTTATGCAGAAGCGGAAAAGGAAAAGCAAGTAGCAATAAAATTAAATACAAAAAGAAAACAAAACAAACTGAGAGGTTACCTCTTGCCTCTCCTGTTCATCTTTGCCCTTGCTACATATCCTGCCTTGTCTATGTAATACAGGTAGCCTTCTTCCCTTGGTATCTTTTCAGTGCCAACCTTGGCCTTTCTGCCTCTCGTGTTGGCCTTCATTGGCGTGCGCCAAACGTAGCCATCCTTTCCGAGGTAGTAAAGGTAGCCGTCTTCCCTTTCAATCTTTTCTTTGCTAATGCGTTCTCCCATTTTTTCACCAATACTTCATCGATGGAATAATTTAAATATATATCGTCGAAATGACGAGAGAAAAGTAAAGGGCACGGCGCAAGCCCGACATCTGTTTTTTAAATATGCATGCGCAATTATTCTTGATTGTATGATGCAAATAAAGCTTTTCGAAGAAAAAAACCTGAAGGGATACACGCTGATAGAGGGCTTTCCGGGCGCCGGCCTTGTCGGGCCAATGGCTGCAAGCTACATAATAGAAAAGCTGAACATGAAGTACATAGGCTACATAGACAGCGATCTGTTTCCGCCGATAACTGCTGTGCACGACGGCGTGCCTATGTTCACTGCAAGAATCTATGAAGACGATAAGAACAAATTGGCAGTAGTTCTCTCAGAGTTCACAATACCTACAAATGCAGTGCACGACCTGGGCCTTGAGCTGCTGTCTTTTGTTAGGAAATACGGCATAGCCAAAATAATCTCAATAGGCGGCATGCCTTCGCAGCAATTAAGCAACAATGCCTTCGTCATCGCTTCTCAGAAGGATCTTTTCGACAGAGCAGTAAAACTCGGACTAAAGCCCATAGAAGAAGGCGTAATTGCAGGAGTTAGCGCAGTGCTGCTTACTGGAGCGAGCCAGCTCAACATACCAATGATCGATATTCTTGTAGAGGTAAACCCAGAGATAATGGATCCGAAATACGCTGAAATAGCAATAAATGCGCTGAACAAGCTTATGAACACGCAAATAGACCTTTCAGAGCTGGAGAAGGAAACCAAAGAAGTGGAATCTAAGGTAAGGGAGATACTTAAGAAAGCAAAGGAAACGCATGAGCACTACAACAAGGCGGCAGAAGCTGTAGAACCACCCACGTATGTGTAACAAAACAAAAACAAGCTAAAAGCAGGGGTGGCAGAGTCTGGTCTGGCGAAAGCCACAGAAAAATGCGCAGGACTTAAGATCCTGTGGCCTTGCGCCTTCGTGAGTCCAAATCTCACCCCCTGCAAACACAGCAAATATGTGCGAAACAAAAGTATTGTAAATCTTTTTGCTCAATGATAAAAACATGGAAGAAGAGGAAAAGGAAGTAGGCGAAATAACGCACTACTTCGACAAAATAGGGGTAGCAATAGTAAAGGTTACCAGCAGCATAAAAGTAGGCGACAGGATAAGCATAAAGGGCAAAACAACAAACTTCGAGCAGAAAGTGCAAAGCATGCAGATAGAGCACGTGAATGTAGACGAAGCAGGAAGCGGAGATGAAATAGGGCTGAAGGTAGACCAGCAGGTAAGGGAAGGCGACAAGGTATACAAGCTGCTTTGAAGCCCCTGTAGCTCAGTGGTTGGCACACTGGCTGAGCCAGCTAGCCCACTAAAGAGCGTTCGCATGGTAAGCGAGAGGTCCCGGGTCCAATCCCCGGCGGGGGCTTATGCTTAGG
>JBMFVN010000052.1:0-4599 GCA_049965975.1 Candidatus Micrarchaeia archaeon | reverse complement strand
CCATTTTTTCACCGTATACCCCTAAAACCTTTGTATTTATAAGGCTTTCGTGCAGGCGCCGGAAATATAGTAAACAGCACAAGAACGTGCTCTTGGCAAATATCGGGTAATGCATTCTTACTCAGAAAACGCTGGTGCCTGGGGCGTTAAACAAAACTTGTCAGGCAGCTTTGCAGAAAAAGACAAGGCGCTGGGCCTTGACAAGAGCGCAACTTTGTATGCATATTACAAGCTTCTTGAGAAGAAGATAATATGGCACACTACAATAACCATGCAAAGCCTGCCGATAAAATACACACCGTAATGATGTGCGGACAAAGGGATCTCGCAACATTCAACTTGCACAGAAAGGAATTTTTGCAGCACATGATAGAACTGCCGGACACGCCAACGAGCAGGTATGATGTTGGGGAAATTCTTTTAAGCATTAGTTACTAAAAAATAGCATGGCAGAAATTTCTTCGCCTGCACAGCAGGCTGGAATAATAAGCTTCTACGATGCGCCCGAAAAGGGGCCGAAGATAAGCGTAAACACTTTGCTCATAATTGTGCTAGTATTTGTAATTCTAATAATAATACTTGACAGAATTGCAGCATTGTAAAGTTCAGGAGACTAGGGCAAATACATCTTTCCTGTTTTCTGTCACGTCACCTTGTTCGGCCATAAGATAAAGCATGCCTCTCAGCGCATCCGGATCCATAGAAAGCTTTGCTGAAAGATCTTGCACGCTTTTTGGCCCTTCTTTGAGCTCCTTGACAACTTTCGGGCTGTTCTTTTCGAAGAAGCTTCTGAGAAGTATATAGTACTTTTTGTTGAACGCTCTTACTCCAAGAACCTGACCCTGCCTTATGCTTTCGGCAACAGCCAGAGAGAGCGCAGCAGCCTCGGCCTCCGTGGCCAAAACTACAAACCCATTCTTCTCCAAGGTTTCTACGTCTTTGTTCTCAACGCCTGGCTTTACTGGCAATTCCTCCACAACGCCCCACGCCCTTGCTTGGTCTATTTCTTCTGACTTCTTTTGCTGCGAGCCTTGCGCTTGCTGCTTCTTGCGAAGCAAGAAATTGTCATAAACATATTTTGATATGCTGTAAAGCTTTTCCTTCCTTTTTTCATCGTTGTAGAGGACAACGAGCTTCCTGTCTATAAGCCTTGCAAGAACCTTCTTCTCATCTTCGTTCAGCATCTTCTCAACTTCGCTTTCAGTCCTGTTTGGATACCTTACAGTATCCAGGTGCTTCAGCACTGCGAGCTCGTCAGGGCTAAGCTTTATCTCTGACTGCTTCTTTGCCTGGGCGCTGCCTGTCAGCAGCGAGGCAACATCTGCCTTCTTTGCAAACAGGAAAGCAGTGTTGCTGAACTTGAAGAAATCAACTTCATCATCCTGGTTTATGTGCAGTTGGTCTACAACCTCATATGGTATGTAAATCAGATACTTGTTATCCTTCTTGAACACCTTCACCGTGCCAAACACCACTTTATAAAATTTAACCTGCGTATTATTGCAAAGGAATATCGCATGCAAGACTTAAAATGGTTTGCAAATTACACTAAAAAAAGCCTTGATGCAAGCGACATGAAGGCAATAGAGCTGAACAGCGAAGCGCTTGGCATAAGCCCGGCACAACTCATGGAGAACGCTGGCTCTGCAGTTGCACAGTTCGTTGAAAGGAAGTTTGCAAGGTCAAAGAACGTGCTTGTAATATGCGGCAACGGCAACAACGGTGGCGACGGCCTTGTCGCTGCAAGGCACCTCGAAAAAACGCACAACGTAGTAGTGGCGCTGCTCGGCAGCAAGCAGGATGTAAAGGCAATGCCTGCGCTCGCAAACCTTCACGCAATAGAAAGAAGCCACTGCATAAGGCTTGAAGAAAATGCTTCTGAAAAAATAGAATCCTTGCTTAAAAATTGTGACATTGTGATCGATGCAGTCTTTGGCACTGGATTCCATGGCAACCTGCCAAAGCAGGTCGAAGAAATTGCAAGGAAAACGGCATTGAGGCATGTGCCAGTAATAGCTGTAGATGTGCCCTCTGGATTAGATGCAAGCACAGGAAAAGAAGTAAACGCGTTTGAAGCAACATACACCATCACATTCCACAAGATGAAAACAGGCCTGCTCGGCTCAAAGAAGGCTGGCATGGTAATAGTAGCTGACATAGGCATACCAATTGAGGCCGAATTGAGCACTGGTCCCGGAGACCTAGAAGCGGCAGCCAGGCCAAGAATGCTGCAGAGCAACAAGTACTCAAACGGCAGAGTGCTTATAATAGGTGGCAGCAAATATTTCCACGGAGCTCCTTCACTTGCTGCAAACTCTGCATACAACGCGCTAAGCTCGCTTAGAATAGGTGCGGGCTATGCTGTCGTGCTTGCGCCTTCTGAAATAATAGACATTGTGCGAAAGGCCTCGCCCAACCTTATTGCAAGAAGCTTTGGAAAAGAAACAATAGGCGAAGGCGATTTAGATGTTGCAAAGCAGGAAATAGAAAAGAGCGATGCAATAGCGATAGGCATGGGCATAGGTAGAGAGCCAAGTGCGCTTAGAATGGCGCAGCAGCTCATAAAGCACGCACTTACACTAAACAAAAAGATAGTCATCGATGCAGATGCCCTTTACGCTCTTCACGGCGCAGGGCTTCTCAATGCAAACGCAGCAGTGACTCCGCAAGAAAAGGAATTCGAGGAGCTTTACGGCAAGAAGCCTGAGCCTGAAAACGAGCTTAGCAGCAGGGCAAAGGAAGCTATAGAGCTTGCAAAAAGGCTTAATGCAAACGTAATCCTAAAAGGGCATACAAGCATAATAACCGACGGCAAGCTGCTAAAGCTCAACACAGCAGACACATCTGCACTTGCCACAATGGGCACTGGCGACGTACTATCAGGCATAATAGCGGGTTATGCTGCTACTGGCACTGAAATGTTCAAGGCGTGCGCAGCAGGAGCCTATTTGCATGCCAAAGCAGGCGATGCGCTTGCGCTTGAAAAAGGCACGCACATACTTGCAAGCGACATCGTAGAGCGCATACCCGGTGTAGTAAAGGCATATGACAAGGTGTCGCAATGACCAGCCCTCTTGCCATTGCAAAAAATGAATTTGCAGAAATCGTGAGTGCAGCGATTAAAAGCGCATACAGCATTACAATAACAAAAGAGGAGATTTCAGAAAGCGTTGTCGTTCCTGATTCCTCGTTCGGCGACGTCAGCACGCCGGTAGCGTACAAGCTGGCAAAATCGCTCAAAAAAAGCCCGAGCGAGATAGCGTCGAAAATAGCCGCTACTGCTTTGCCAGGCAGGCTTGTAAAGTCGTTTTCAGAAGCCAGCGGATACGTAAACGCCTTGCTCGACGAACGCGCATACGCAAAGCTTGTGCTTGAAACCGTAATCGAAGAAGCGGAGTTCTACGGCTCAAGCAACATTGGCAAAGACGAAAAGGTGCTTGTGGAATATCCGAGCGTGAATCCGACAAAGCCCTGGCACGTGGGGCATTTGAGAAATGCGCTGCTAGGCGATGCAATAGCAAACACGCTGGAGTTTTGCGGATACAAGGTGGAGCGCGAAAACTATATAGATGATTTGGGCTTGCAGGTTGCAGAAACGCTGTGGGGTTACAGGCACATAGGCACTGATCCAAAAGGCAAGAAATTCGACCAGTTCCTCGGCGAGCAGTACGTAGAGGTGAACAAGAGGCTTGAAGAGCAAGGAGTGCAAGACGAGATAAAGGGCATACTGCAAAAGATGGAAGCCGGAAACACTGAAGAAGCAAGGCTCTCAAGGGAGCTTTCTGAGAAGTGCGTAAAGGCTCAATACGAGACAGCATTTGCATACTCAATATTCCACGACGTGCTGATGTGGGAAAGTGACATAGTGCAAAGCAGGCTACTTGAAATGGCCCTCAAGCAAGCGCAGGAAAAAAAGATTATAGAAAAAATAGAGGGCGGCGATTACGATGGCTGCATAGTGCTCGACCTTGAAAAGGCAAAGGGCATGGCAAAGGAATTCGAGAATCCCAAGGAAAAATACAAGGTGCTCGTCAGAAGCAATGGCGTCGCAACATACGCCATGAAGGATTTTGCATTTCATATGTGGAAATTCGGCATGCTAGATCCTGGATTCAAGTTCTCAGTTTTTATGGACAAGCAGCCAAACGGCAAAGCACTTTATACAAGCGCAAGAGAAGGCATGCACATGGCTTTTGGAAACGCGAAAAAGGTGGTGAACATAATAGACATGAGCCAAAACCACGAGCAGGCGACTGTCAAGGCCCTGATAAAGCTTACAAATCCAAGCTCAAACAATGAGCTGGTGCACGTGGCCTACGGAGTGGTAAAGCTTGCGGGCGGCACGCTGAGCGGCAGGCAGGGAGGCTGGCTTGGCGAGGACCGCAACTACACCGCCGACGACCTGCTTGAAGAGGCGATAAAGAAGACAATTGATAAGACAAGTCAGAGCAAGAAGCTCGAAGGCAAAGAAGTCGAAGAAACTGCAAAGCTTGTCGCGCTCGCTGCGATAAAGTTCGAATATCTAAAGGTCTCTCCAGAGAAGGAGATTGTGTTCTCGTGGGACAACGCCCTCAACTTGGAAGCCAACAGCGGGCCTTA
>JBMFVN010000051.1:0-4862 GCA_049965975.1 Candidatus Micrarchaeia archaeon | reverse complement strand
GCTTTGCAGTCAAAGCCTGCCCCTTGACTCGCCAGAGCTTACGGCGCTGGCTATTATGTGCGCCAGCCTTAACAGCGGCAAAGCCCTTTGCGCTACGCTTTTTGCCTCGACTTTTGAAATGCCCTTTGTGCACACAGCATAGAAGCCCATTGTCCTGCACGAAGCTGTTTGATCTTCAATCTGCTTGAGCACCTTTTTGCGCCATTCCATATCTGCCACTTTTGCGGCTTCAAAAGCCCTGAGCAGCGCGCCTTTGTGCGGCTTCTTCCTTGTAATAGCAATAACTTCTACTCCAAGCTCCTTCCTTATTCTAAGCACGTCTATTATGTTGAGCCCTGCGAAGAGAATGCTGTGAAGCGCTATTATCTTTATCTGGCTCTTGAACCTCGATCCATTCACCGCCTTTATTATCTTTTCTGTAGCGTCTTTTCCGTCTACGCTGACTAAAAAGGAAACAGCGCCCTCTATTTCTTCATTTCTTGCAATTAGCCCAAAGACGCGTGCGGTCTTGTCTTCTTTTGAAAAACCTGAATCATCAAGCGCAAGTATGCGCACGCCCTGCTTCATCTGCTTTTCACTTCTTCGGCATTTGCACCTTGAGCTGCTCTACCTCTTCGAGTAGCTCGTCTATTGCTTTTGATACGAGCGCCTTTGGATTCTTGCTTGCTTTTACCACAAGCCTAGGGTTGCCTATTTCAGGGTGCTCTTTCTCCACTCCTGCAAAGTCTATTCCTTCAGCGTTTTGCAGCTTGTCTGCTATTGCTTCAGCGACTCCGCGGTCTATTCCTTGGAATTCTATGACAAGGCTTTTAGGCGTATCCTCTATTATGCTTATTGGCATTTTACCACGTTTGCTTTTCAACTACAACTACAGTGTTGAAAAAATGCTTATATAAATATTCTTTTCAATAATATGCTTATAATTGTTGCTTTTAGGTGCAAAAATGTCTAGCGTAAACGAGGTTGGTTCACAGAAGCTTGTAGAGCTTGTGGCAGAGAAGCTGCAGCAGCAGAATCTCCAGAAGCCAAGGTATGTTGACTTTGTGAAGAGCGGGGCAGGAAAGGAGAGAGTACCTGAGCAGGAAAATTTCTGGTTCGTGCGCTCAGCTGCGATTCTAAGGCAGCTTTACCTGCATGGCCCGGTGGGTGTTTCGAGGCTCAGGACTTATTTCGGCAACAGGAAGAGGCATAGGAGCATAGTAAGGCACCACCACTACAAAGCTAGCGGCAGCATAATATCAGATTCGCTTGCATCGCTCGAAAAGCTGGGCTATGTGGCAAAGACCAAGAAGGGCCGCGTGATCACAGCAAAGGGCAAGTCCCTGCTCGACAAAGCAGCTAACGAACTTTCCGGCAGGTGATCCTATAGCGGAGGAAGAGCCTGAGGAAAACGGCCAGGAAGACGAGGATGCGACAGCAAGGAAGGAGCTGGAGAAGCGCTACAGGGCGCTGCAGATAGAGGAGCAGAAGAAGAAAATACTCAGGCAGGTGCTAGAGCCAAATGCGTATGAGAGGCTGATGAACGTGCGGATAGCAAATCCAGAGCTTTACAGCCAGCTGCTCGACTTGCTAATAGGCCTTGTCCAAAGCAACAAGATAAGGGGAAAAGTCAGCGACTCGCAGCTTAAGCAGCTTCTGGTACAGCTTACAGCAAGGCCTGAGCCTTCTATTCAAATAAAGCATAAGTGATCATATGAGCAAAAAAAGCTTAAAGAAAAAGCTGATGCTAGGCAAGCAGCTAAAGAGAAATAGGAGAATACCTGTGCTTGCCCTGCTAAGAACTCACAGGCACATACTGAGCAACAAGTTCCAGCGAGATTGGCGGCACAAGAAGCTTAAGATAGCTACCAGGTGATTTTTTGGCAACTTTGCTAACGATAGACACGACTAAGAAGCTTAGACCAGTGCATTTGCAAAACAGGAGAATCCGCGTAAGCAAGATAGTAAAGCGTGAGGTTGCAAAAAGGCTCAAGATAAGCGAAGACCAGGTCAAGCTGACAAGCACGCTCAACAAGCACCTGCTCATGCACTTTGTAAAGAACCCTAAGAAGCTGAGGCTGAGCATAGAGAGCAAGGAAGGAAAGACAATAGTTGACGTGTATAAGCAGCACGAGACCGCAAAAAGTGGCGAAGGCGAGGCAAACGCAAAAGGCGAAAAGAAGGAGGCAAAGCCCAAGGCGAGCGTCACAAAGGCAAATGCCAATAAACAAGAAAAAGAAAAAGCCCAGTGAATAGTATTTAAATATTTTTGTACTTAATATTTTTTAACACTCAGTTATAATCTTGCTTGATAGGCTAACTTCGTAAAGTCGCTCAGTGGGTTAATGGCCAAATTCGTGCTAATTTCAGATACCTCTCTTACGGCGCCGTTCAGGAACTTTCCGTTGCTGCAGTTTCTTCCAAGCGCGCCAGACGCAGTGCCAAGTCCAATATACTACTTCTTGAAAGGAAAGACCTACCCAGCGCTTCCAAACGGCGAGGCAAAATACGCGCCATATGCCGTAAGGAAGCTTGAGGCTGCTTTGCTGAAAAGGTTTAGCAGAAACGACGTGGTTGTAGCGCACCAGGATTACATAGAAAAGTTCATTACCGACGATACTGAAGTAATAGGTGTTTCGACAATGGATCCTTTGGGCCTTGGGCCGCTTACCATGTCTTATACTGTGCTCTTGGGGCTCAAGGGCAAGCCGTGGGTCTACATAGAATGGGAGAAGCTGATAAAAAGGATAAACGCAGCTAGAAAAGGCAAGAAGGCAAAGCTTCTTGTAGGCGGACCAGGAGTATGGGATTTCACAGTGAGGCCAGAAGAGCTGGAAAGGGAGGGCATAGACTATGCATTCCAAGGCGAAGCCGACGACATAGCCGCTGACCTGTTCGAGCAGGTTGCAACAGGCAACTTCAACAGCGACGAATTCTTCAACGGCTATTTGTTCATAGATGACAACTTCAGGAGGACATTTGTGCCTCATAGCAGGTTCCTGGTTAGGAAGCAGATCTACAGGACGGCCCCGCCAATAGAAGAGATTCCTGACATTGTCAGGCCTTCTATAATGGGCCTTACCGAAGTAATGAGGGGCTGCGGAATAGGCTGTGATTTCTGTGAAGTTACGCTTAGACCGCTAAGGTACTACCCTGTTGACAAGGTGCAAAGGGAGATATCGGTAAACGTTGCAGGAGGCATAACAAACGCATGGCTCCACAGCGACGAGATCTTCGGATACAAGAAGCTCAACGCGAAGTTCGAGCCGAACGAAGAGGCGCTGACTGAGCTTTTCCAGGGAGTAATGTCGACGCCAGGGGTTACAAGGGCAAATCCGACTCACGCTCGCGTATCGATACCTGCGGCATACCCAGAGCTTATTGAAAAGCTGTCTAAGATACTAAAGGCAGGCCCTGACAATTGGATAGGCGTGCAAGTGGGCGTTGAAACAGGAAGCGACAGGCTGGCTTTGAGGCACATGCCCAACAAGACACTGCCTCTTAGGATAGGCCCTGATGGCACATGGAAGGACATAGTCTGGCTCGGCACAAAGAACTTCAACAAGTATTGGTGGCGCCCTGCATACACTGTGCAAGTTGGCCAGTCGGAAGAAACAGACGACGACAATTGGGATACAGTCGCTTTGATAAACCAGCTCAGCAATTCGTATGTCGACGGCAGGCCTTTCGAATTCACTATTACCCCTATGCAGAACGTGCCTATGGGCATGATAAAGAGCAGGGGCTTTTCAAACCTGCAGTTGACCCAGGCGCAGCTTGCAGTATATTATGCGAGCTACAGGCACCTGGCAAAGATGGCGCTTCGCGATGCAAAAACAGAAAGCAAGAGGAACAATCCTATAGCAAGGATAGGAGTAACAAGCACGATAACGCTCGGCGGCTTGCTAGTTCTCAAGCTTATAGAAAGCTTTGCAAAGAAGAGCCACGTCGACATAGAGAAAGCAAAGCGCTATGGCTTGAACCACGAAACTCAAAAAATAACAGAGCTCTCGGAAGTTGAGAAATTGAACTGAGCGGCTAAAAGTCAATGTTTAAATAACACCTAAAATTAATTATTTTTGGGTGTCATAATGCCCAAGATTAAATCCGAATCTGAGGATGTGCTTTTTAGTTTGACCAAATTGAACCTAGAGCCTGATGTAAGGAATCTGCTCGATGATTTATTGAGCAAACATCCCAAACGGGCAGAAGAAATCCAAAACGAGATTAATAAACAGCTTAAAAACGACATTTGTTATGATACGCACTTTAAAGAATTCTTTAACCAAATTCCTAAAAAAGCACAGGTCGTATTCCTTTCTTACCTGTTTTCCGAAGACTTGGATTGGAAAAAACTTATCTCCCTAGAGACGATCGCAAATATGAATGTGATAGAAAACTTAAATGGGCCCGGGTATGCTGGCTATTTAAAAGAAATAGCGAGAAAGAAGAACTTTAGTGAGCGCTTTGCAGAAACTATCAGAAAATTTTAATGTTGATAAAACTCAGCTCTAGATAGCAATTTAAATTTTCTATTGTAAATCAAATCATGCTTGAACAGAAAGAGAAAGCTGATATAGGCATAATAGGCGGCTCAGGGCTCTATGATCCCTCTTTTCTTGAAGACCAAAGGGAAATAAAAGCATATACGCCATACGGAGCACCGAGCGACAACCTTATTCTTGGCAAAATGTTTGGCAGAAGCGTGGCCTTTCTTTCAAGGCACGGTCGAGGCCACAGGATACCCCCACACAAAGTCAACTACAGAGCCAACATATGGGCTATGCAACAATTGGGCGTTAAAAGGCTTATTGGCGTTTCTGCGGTAGGAAGTCTAAATATGGATATGAAGCCAGGCGAGTTGGTCGTGCCAGACCAGTTCA
>JBMFVN010000050.1:0-4937 GCA_049965975.1 Candidatus Micrarchaeia archaeon | reverse complement strand
TGCACGGCAAGCTTGGGGAAATGTAGCAAGATGAAGGCGCGTATGTGCTTACGCCTTTTGACGACACGAGCACGAAGACCACGCTTATGAATAATGCTATGATTATGAAAGACCAGCCATATGTAGTAAGAAACTCAAGCGCAGATTGAGCCCGCATTCCCATTCTCTCTTCTCTATACCAATATATGCCTTTTATTAGTTTTTATTAGTATTGCCTGCCTTGATTTGCATTCTTTTTCCTTTTCCTTTGCTTTTGCCTTTCATTATCTTGAAGTCTATCACAACTTCTATCTCGCTTGGCGAATAGGGTCTTACTGTTCTTGAAAACAAAAATACCGGCTTTGAGTTGTGCGCTTCTAGGAACTCTCTTATTTTTTCCTCGTTTGCCTGTATAGCTTCGCCAGCTTTGCCAAAGGCATAGTAGTGCACTATGCAGCCGTTTCTTGCTGCAAGCAACGCTGAGTCAAGAAAGCTTGACGAGCTCTTTGGCAAGGGCATAACTATCCTGTCTGCCCAGTTTTTGTATTTTGCTGCTTTGTCCTTTACATCACCTTGCACAGCTTCTACTTCTACTTTGTTCAGCCTTATGTTTTCAAGCATGCTCTTGTAGGCGTATTTGTTCAGCTCTATCGCAACGACCTTGGCGTTTTTGTGCTGCTTGGCTATCTCTATTGCAAAAGGGCCGACGCCTGCAAACATCACTATTACGTGCTCATTGTCTTTTACTTGGCTTGCTATTCTAAGCCGCTCGTATGCCAGCCTTGCAGAGAAGAAAGCCTTTCTTATGTCGAACCTGAAAACGCAGCCGTTCTCCTTGTAAGTCACTATGAAGTTCCTTGCACCAAGTACATGCGAATAGCTCCTGGTCCTGTATTTGCCCTTTACTGCGCCTTTTTTCATTACCACAGTCTTTACGCGCTTGTTTGCCTGCATTATTGCCTTTGCAAGCTCCTTCGCATGGCTTACCTGGTTTATTATCGCTATGCTGCCAAGAACATCATAGGCCTTTGCCTCTGAATTTGCTGCAAGCATGCCCTTGCCTTCTGCTTGCATGCCTTTCTGCCTTTCGAACTTGGCTTCTGCGATTTCTGCCTTGAATTTTTCAACGCCTCTTTTTGCTTTTTCGCTCAGGGCTTTTACAGGAATGTATATAAATTTGCCTTTTCCAAATATTTTGTGCTCCATGTCGAGCATTTTTGCCTGCTTAAGGTAGCGCCTTACCTTTTCGGCATTTTCTCTAGGTGCTTTTACTCCGAGCATGCAATCATATTAAAAATTATTAAGCATAAATAAAGCATAAATAAAAATAAAGTGGTCTTGTGTACTTCGTTGTAAGGGTGACATCAAGCCAGGAGCGCATATCTGCAGACATCCTGCAGAACAAAGCCGAGAAGACAGGCTTGCCAATATACTCAATAATAGTTACTGAAGGCATGAGAGGCTACCTTATAGTAGAAGCTGAAGACATGAACGCCATAAAGGATCTTATTACAGATGAGCCCCACATGAAAGGCGTCCTGCCAAATCCTCTTAACGAAGGCGAGCTTGACAAGATGCTTGCCATAAAGAGCACCTTGCAGGAAATAGGCAGCGGAGACATAGTGGAGTTCGTCTCTGGGCCATTCAAGGGCTACAAGGCAAAAGTCATAAAGGCGGAGAAGGGCAAGGACGAGATAACTGTAGAGCTCATGGACGTTGCCGTGCCCATTCCAGTTAATACTAAAGCAAGCATTGCCAAGATAGTTGAAAAGGCTCAGGAATCTGGTAGTTGATAAGTATAGTAGTTGATAGGTAGTTGATATGGGAGAAGTTACAATAAACGGCTTGATATCAGGAGGCAAGGCGACCACAGGCCCGCCTTTCGGCCCTGCTCTGGGCCCTCTAGGCGTAAACATAGGCAAGATAGTAGCCGAGATAAACGAGAAAACAGCAGAGTTTGCCGGCATAAAGGTGCCTGTAAAAGTGATAGTAAATTCAGATACCAAGGAATACAAGATAGAAGTAGGCATGCCTCCGACAAGTGCTCTCATCCTTAAGGAACTTGGAGCAGAGAAAGGAGCTAAGACAAAAGACGATACTGTCGGCAGCCTTACAATCGAGCAATTAAAGAAGATAGCTAAAGCAAAGTCGGCAGCGCTTTACGGAGCTACAGAGAAAGAAAGGATAAAGCAAATCATAGGCACTTGCAAGAGCATGAACGTTAAGATAGAAGGCCTTGACGCGAAGGAAGCCATGAAAAAGATAGAGTCTGGAGAGCTTAAGCTATAATGCAGATATAATGCAAGCAGAGCGGTGCTTTGCATAAAGCTTTCGAAGGAAAATCTGCTTCGGGCTTATTGGCTTCTCAGAAAGAGGTTTGGCTTCCAGCACTGGTGGCCAGCAAAGACCAAGGACGAGATGCTAATAGGTGCAATACTGACTCAGAACACAAGCTGGAAGAACGTTGAGAAAGCAATAGAAGGGCTTAGGCAGAAAAACATGCTCAGCCTTAAAGCCATAGCAGGCTCAAGCCTAGCTTCTATACAGAGCAGCATAAGGCCTAGCGGCTTCTACAGGCAAAAGGCTAAGAGGCTCAAGCTATTTTCAAACTACATAGTAGCAAACTACTCTTCAATAGGAAATTTTTTCAAGCAGAGCAAGGAGCCGAGGAAGGAGCTTCTGGGCATAGAGGGCATAGGCAACGAGACAGCCGATTCAATGCTGCTTTATGCAGGCAACATTCCCATTTTTGTCATAGACGCATATACAAAGCGCATACTTGGCAGGGTTTTCGGAATAAGCTTAGAGGAGATGCACTATGAAGAAGTGCAGAATCTTGTAATGGGCTTGCTGCCAAAAGATGCAAGGCTTTTCAATGACTTTCATGCTCAGTTTGTAGAACTGGCAAAGCGGTACTGCAAAAAGAATCCTGCATGCAGCGAATGCCCGCTGAGCAATGTCTGCAGCTACCACGCAGAAAAGAAATAAGATAAAAAAGGCACATGCTTTATTATAGCAATGGTGCTCGCATGGCCTTTCTCAAGGATTTTTTTGAAGGAGGTGAAGAAGGAATATTGAAAAGATGCAACACTATAATAGACTTGGCCCAAAAGGCGAACAAGGAAGTTCTGCTTGTGCCACAAACTTTGGACATTTCAAAAGTAAGGGATATAGAAAAAAACTCAGACGAAGTTGTATTCAACATAGCAAACCTGGTGACCTCTGGCGGCATAGCGCCCAACATAATAGACGACGTTCTGCAGCTTATAAACACAGAAGACAGCATAGTTGACTCTATTTACAACCTTGCAAGGGAGCTTGTGCGCTACAGGACAAGCAACAAAGAAGCTGCAAGCAGGCTCAAAAAGTCGTTCGAGAAAATGAACGCTCTGGCAGGCGCTGCAATAGGACTTTTGCACCGAATGCAAGCCAGCGACAGAATAGGAGAGGTCAAGCAGCTGAGAAAAGAGATAGAGCAGCTTGAAGAGAAGGGCGACGAGATAAAGGACTCTCTTTTCGACTTTGCATACACTTCGAGAATAGACTTCAAGACCTTCTACCACACTTTCGAAATAGCACATTTGCTTGATGACGTTCTAGACAATTGCGAAGACGCTTCTGACATTTACCTTACAATTGTCTCTTCGCTTATAACCTGATTGGTGGTTTTGTTGTTTGCCTTGCTTTTGCTCGCTTTGGCATTCGTCCTTATAGCCCTGGTTTCTGGAAACAACCTGTCAGTATGCACAGGCGCGCTAGTTGCAAGCAGAATAACAAGCAGAAAATCAGGGATTTTGCTTGCAATACTGGGCTTTGTACTCGGGCTCTTGCTAGAGGGCCCTATGCTGAAAAAAGGGGTAGAGGCGGTAATGCCTGTTGCCAGCCCTTTGCTTCTCGTTGAGATTTTTTCAATCGCCATTGCAGTGTTCTTGCTTGCTGACAGGTTTCGCGTTCCTCTGTCGCTTACCATAGTTTTCACAAGCATGCTTGTGGGTGTGGGCCTGGGTTTGAGCACACAAGTGAACTGGTATTTCTTGGCGCTTATCGTAGCATTCTGGGTTCTTGTGCCATTCGTTTCGCTTTTCATCATGCATCCGCTTCTCGATTACCTAACAAGGCGCACCGAGCGCGGCCACATATGGAAAGAAGTGCGCATAATAAAAGCATCGCTTGTTATCGTATCTTTCTTCACCTCTTTTACCCTAGGTGCAAATACGATAGGCCTTATTTACGCATCGCTACCTTATGGCGCAGAGGCGCTGAAGCTGCTTTTGGCTATTACAGCGATAATAATAGGCAGCGTGTTCTTCAGCCAAGGAGAGATAAGAAGAGTAGGCGACGAAATAGTGCCAGTAAGATACCTCAACGCCATAATGTCGCAACTTGTTTCAGCTTTGGAAGTTGAGATAGCAACGCTTTTCGGCGTGCCCTTGTCGAATACTCAAACGTTTACTGCAAGCCTCTACGGCGCAGGCTACAGCTATAAGGCAAGGCTCATGCGCAAGAAGCCAGCATATGTGATAGTAACCATTTGGCTGGCAAGCGCGATATTCAGCTTTCTCGTCGCGTTTGCAATGGCAAGGCTATAGTGAGTTGAAATTGTCGTTGATTTTTTCGGAATCTGCATTTGGGTTTTAATATTTATTTCTGCAAAACTATATTTTTATGGAAAGTGAAAAAGAAAAGCGCGAAGGGCATGAAGTCGAATCAACAAGGCTAATGGCATACACTGCATTGGCAATAGGCATTGTAGCATTGATTGTTTTGATATATGCGCTGCTTTCAAGGCCAAGCAGCACCAGCACAACAGCCCTTGCCAACAAAACCACAAATGTTGCGCCGATTGTCAGCTACAACATAAAAAGCAGCCTGATAACACCTCCAAGCTCATTGGCAAGTGCGCCAGTAATAACTCAGCAGCAGCCTTTTGGGCACAGGCTTACCAACATAAACCAGCC
>JBMFVN010000049.1:0-4998 GCA_049965975.1 Candidatus Micrarchaeia archaeon | reverse complement strand
CTTCAGCGAATGTGGTTGCAATAAACGAGCAAAAACAGTTAGCAACAGGTGCAAAGCCCGCACGACAAGATGATAGAGCTATTTACTTTACTATTTACTTTATTGCAATAGTAAATGTTATACAAGCAATCTTTTTTATTTTACAGTATGCGCCAGGGTAGGGATTTGAACCCTAAAGCCCACGAAGGGGCACTGGTTTTCTTTTTGCATCACAAATCAGCTCTTGAGCTGCGCTCAAGACCAGCGCGTTACCAGGTTCCGCCACCCTGGCTTGCTTATTTTGAATACATAAGGGGCTTCGCCCTTATAAACCTTTTGAGAGCAAACAAGAGACGCCGACAAAGCAGCAGGATACATGCATATTGAGTAGATTAAATAGGTCTTTCGAAGCTTTCGCGCCTGGCTCCTGGAGCCAGCTTTATGAACTCTGCATTTTTTCTAAGCTCATCTATGTTCCTTGCACCAGAATAGCTTAAGCCGGACCTTATCCCACCGGCAAGCTGAGCCAGAATGTCTTTGACAGAGCCTTTGTAAGGCACAAAAGTCTCAATCCCTTCGCCAACTATTTCCTCAGAGTCGAATTCAGCGTTGTCAAGCTCGTTTTTCTTTATGTTTGCTGAGACAGAGGACATGCCCCGGTAGAGCTTGAACTTCTGGTTGTTCCTCATTATTAAATAGCCAGGAGTTTCGTCTGTGCCCGCAAATAGGCTGCCTATCATTACAGTGGAAGCGCCAGCAGCAAGAGCCTTGACTATATCGCCAGAGGTGTTTATGCCACCATCGGCTATTATTGGAACTCCGTATTCCTTTGCGATTGAATAAGAATCGATTATTGCAGTAAGCTGCGGAACGCCTGCTCCTGCAACAAGCCTTGTCGTGCAGACATGCCCTGGTCCTATGCCTACTTTCACAGCGTCTGCGCCTGCTTCTATAAGCGCTTCTGTGCCATCCTTTGTGGCCACGTTGCCAGCTATTACATCAATTTCAAATTCCTTCTTTAGCTTCTTGAGAAGCTCTATGACCAAGTCTGAGTGGCCATGCGCCACATCTATGACCAAAACATCAACTCCTGCTTTTATCAGCTCGCTTGCCCGCTCCATCGCGTCGCTCTTTATCCCTATTGCTGCGCCAACGAGCAGCGTGCCGTCCTTGCTCTTGCTTATCTGCTTGTTTGACAGGCTCTCTATGTCCTTGGCGGCTACAAGCGCAACAAGGTTGAAATTTTTGTCTACTATTGGAATCTTTTCTACCTTGTACTTCTTGAACATGTCTATTAAGTCCTGCGAGCTTGGCTTTTTGCCTGCGTACGCCACTATGAGATCCTTCTTGCCAGTCATTATGTCCTTTGCCCTTTCAGTATCTTCTGCAAACTTAAGGTCCCTGTTTGTAACAATGCCAACAAGCTTCTTGCCAACAACGACAGGAAAGCCAGATACGCCCTTGTCTTCTTTGAGCTTTCTTATAGCCTCTACTGTTGTGTCTGGAGAAACAGTATAAGGATCCTTTATTATGTATGAGCTTTTTCTCTTTACCTTTTTAACCTGCTCCACTTCCTCTTCTATCGTGTTGAACCTGTGTATTATGCCTATACCACCGGCATTTGCCATTGCTATTGCCATATCTGCTTCTGTAACAGTGTCCATGTTTGCGCTAGCAATTGGCAATTTCAATGAAATGTGCCGTGTAAGAAGGGAGCTTATGTCTATGCTCTTTCTAGACCCGAAAGTATTCCGCTTAGGAACAAGAAGAACGTCGTCGAAAGAAAGGCCTTCCCTGATCTCCACTTTATCATACTTTGGCGCCAAAAAATAAATATCTTTTCTCAGCTAGCTGTTACGTTTGTAAAGGCAGATGCGCCCTGCTCGCCTCCGACAACCACCTTGTAGGTGTCGCCCTTTACAAAGCCGAGTATTATTCTGCTGTTGCCTATTGTCATCTTACCTGAGTAGGTAAGCGTTATGGTGTTGCCTGGGCTTAGAAGGTAGCCTCCATGATAGTAGTCGTTCATTGCACCAAGCGAGCTGAATGGCAAAAGCAAAGAGGCATTGCTACCAATAAGGAAGTTCACTACCCTGAAGTGCATATGCTCCTTCTCAATCCTCTCGCTTATCAAAGTTCTGTTTAGCAAAGATGCTATTGCAGTTCTGTTCATGTGCTCTATTGCAGGTATTGTCAGTGACCTGTTGCCGGTGATGTTTCTTAAAATACCGAGTATCTGAGAGCCATTCACTGGCCCGTGCATCTGTGCTGCCTCGCTGGCCATTTGCTCAAGCGCGGACTTGTTCATGAAGAAGCCGCCTCTGTTGAGCATGCTTGGCAGGCCTTTTGCTAAAGCGTTTGCCACAGAATTTGCTACGAATACCGGAGTTATGTTGTTTATTAATGCCGTGGGCGTTACGTTAGTTGTGAAAAATGCATTTGATGGCATAGTCGAATTTGTGGAAAAGCCGTTTAGCGATGGGCCAGGAATGCGTATAGGCAGCATTGGAGAAATGTTGCTGAAGCCGTGCGTAAAGTTGAAGTATATGTTCATTGACTCGTTTCCGAAGACAAGCACGTTTCTCAGCCTTACGCTTTCGTTCGCGTTGTTCTTCACAGTTATTGAAATGACAGTGGTGTTGCCAACGGTGCTAAGCGATGCAGAGGTTATGCTTATGTTTGGAATTGAGCTGGAAAGGACGTGCTTCAAGGTGGCGTTCAAAGGAGCATAGCCAGTTACCTTTGCACTTTCGTTTATTCCAGGAACTATGACCGCCTTTACCGAAGGCACCATAACGAACAAAGGAGCAGAGGTATTTGTAATTATTGTTATTACTGTTGGCGATAGGTCTGCAAGTATGCTGCTTGACGAGCGTACTGCGCCAGCCAGGTGCACTGCAATGGTGCTATTAGGCAGAGCAACTGGAAACACGTTGCCATTAATCTGTATAGATGCCTTTGATATGTTGAACTGGAGCGTGTTTATTACGCTGTTGGCTGGCAATGAAACGTTTGCAATGGTCTTGCTTACGTTCAGTATTGAAAGAAGGTCTATAGTACCGGAAGAGGGCGACTCAATGAAGCTGATTCCAGAATTAGAAGTGAAGTAGACCCTTACTCCAGAATATAATATGTTAAGGCTTTGCGTTCCGTTTGGCACTTGCGGCGGATCAGTTAGTTCGACAAGAACAGGATAGCTTGCTGCCAGAGAGCTAGTGCTCGTATGCAAGCTCGGGCTTGTATAAGAAGCTGCGTAATAAGCAAGAATTCCGAGAATTATTATGCCTATTATTGTATAAGCAAGCCTGTTTTTGTCCATTGCACCACAATACTATTGCACAGGAAAAGTTTATAATATTGCAATAACGCTTTCTCCTATATTTTTAAGCATAGCTGCATAATGATTTAATAGGCAGGTCCTGCAATTCATTTCGGGCAGGAAGGTGCAAGGATGGATTTCGAAGCGTTACCTAAACGATTTAAAGAGCTCATAACACCAGATGAAAAGGTAATGTTTGTTACTATGCAGAAGAGAGTAGGCTTCGGCGGCTCGCTCCTAGATCCGAAGCTTATCATCGTTACAGACAAGCGAATAATCGTAAGCAGGCTAGAAGAGTTTGGTCTAAAGATAAGCTCAGAATTCATATCTTTCGACAACTTATACAACGTAAGGCTCGAGCATGGAATAGTGTCAAACGCAATTGTGCTTACAACATGGGCTAGGTACTCTGCAGAGTCTACGCAAAGAATAGACGGGCTCAGGTATAAAGACGCCCTTGCAATTTTCGAGTACTTGGAAGATAGGATAATGGCGGCAAGGTCGCAGACAAAAACAGCACAGACGCAAGTGCAGACCCAAGAAAGCGCGTTTGGCGCATATATTTACTGCCCGGTTTGCGGAGCGCGCAATGACATAAACGCGAAGTACTGCTCAAATTGTGGTGCTAAATTGTAAATTATGAGTGGTAAAATGCCGAAAGCAGCAAGCATATCGATAAGCACAGACGAACTGACAATTGCAAGCATAGACAGCAAGACGAAAGACGTGCACATAGAGTTTGACGAGCACGCGAAAATGACAAAGGCGTATGTGATGAAAAATATAACAAGCACGCTTGACAGGCTCAAAGACCTTGTTGGCATAGGCGTAGCCTCTACCGGGATTCTGGACCAGAACAAAGGAATAATAAAATATGGCTCGATGCTAGAAATAAGAAATCTCAAAATAGTAGATGTGCTTGAGGAAAAATACAAAATACCCGTTTCGCTCTACCAGCTTGGAGTGGCTTCTGTGTTGGCGGAGAAACTCTTTGGAATAGGGGCAAAATACAAAGACATAGTTTACATTTCGATAAGCAATCTCATAAGGTCTGGAGTCATAATAGGAAATCAGCTGCTTATGGGCAAAGACGGCAACGCCCATCAAGTAGGCCACATGGCAGTAAGCAGCGAAGGCAAGCTTAGGTGCTTCTGTGGCAGCTATGGTCACTGGGACGCCTACTGCTCTGGCTATGGCATACCGAATTATGTGCGCTACCTGCTAAGAACAAAATATGCAAAAGAGAGCACCTTTCTCAAGAAGCAAAAAAAGATAAGCGCAAAAGATCTGTTTGCTCTTGCAAAAACTGATGCGGTTGCGCGGAGAATAGTCAGAGATGACATAGGCACGCTTAACGCAATAGGAGTTGCAAATGCCATAAATGCGTACGACCCTGAAATTGTGATATTCGGAGGCATAATAGCAAAAAGCAACCCGGAGCTTATCCTTAAGCCCATAGAGGAAAAAGTTGACAATTACTTAATAAACAGAAAACCAAAGTTTGCAATGTCTAAATGGAAATTCGAAGGCAAGCTTCTTGGCGCAGCTTCTGACTTTTTGCAACAGGAGAGAGGGACAGGAATATCATAAGCCAGGATCGGGCATGACGGGATTTGAACCCGCAACCAACAGCTCCGCAAGCTGTCGTGCTATCCAAGTTACACCACATGCCCAATTGAATTGATTACACTCTTTTCTTT
>JBMFVN010000048.1:0-5110 GCA_049965975.1 Candidatus Micrarchaeia archaeon | reverse complement strand
AAACAAGAACGTTTACAAAATAGCTTCGCCGCTTATGCGCCTGTTCTTTTACGCCGATGAAAAATACGGAATATCTATGCGCGATTTTACAGAAGCCGAGGCGATAAGAATTGTAGACGAAATAATGCCGAGGATCATAGAGGATACTGTAAGGGAAGAGCTCGCCTATAAGTTTGGCTTGACCGAGTCCGTACTTGCAGCAAGCGATTATGACATTGATGGCTTGCTTCTTCGCTTCAACAAACCAGAAGTTCTGCTTGAAGTAAAATGGGGAAAAAGACTAAGCAGCAACGACATCGCTAGCATAATCAGCAGTATGAAAAAGTTTGACGCAAAAAGGAAGCTCTTATTTGTAAGGGATAAAAAGGGATTAGAATATTTGGATGACGACGGCATAACGCCGATAGATGTAAGAAGCCTTAAGACGCTAAAACCTATCTAAACTGTGATACTTACTGCGGCGTGTAGCCTGTAAGTCGCTGCAACATGGCGTTGCCTGGCACGCCATTGTTGCCGTTGCCAGAGTAGTCATTTGCGTTGTTTGAGATGAAATTGCTTCTTAGAAACATCAAGCTTATAAAGCATATCTGCACATATATATCAAAATTAAAGACTTAAGCCTAATTATATTGGCTAGATTGACAAGTGTTTTTCATGGCATTGAAGGAAAACTCTCTGCTTGCCCTTATAAGGGTAAGAGGGACTGTTGGGGTAAAGCACGACATAGCAGAAACATTGAAAAGGCTGAAGCTTGAGCATGTAAACAACCTGTCGCTTGTTTTGGCTACAAAGCCAGCGATCGGAATGATTAAGAAAAGCTCAGACTACATAACTTTCGGTGAGATCTCTGCCGACATGCTTGCCAAGCTGCTTGAAAAGAAAGGCTTAAATGTTGACAAGCAGTCTGTAGAACTTGTTCTAAAAGGCGAGAAGAAGCCCGAGGAACTAGGTATAAAGCTGCCTTTGCGCATGCATCCGCCTAGGCGCGGCTATGAGAGCATTAAAAGGCCGTATGGCCATGGAGGTGCTCTTGGCTACAGGGGCAATGATATAGACAAGCTTATAAGCAGAATGCTGTGATTTGATGGTATTAAGAATCAAGAAAAGATCAAGGAAATACCTTGGCAACAGGACCTGGGGAGCCGGCAACATAAAGAACAAAAGAGGAGCAGGAGATAGAGGCGGAGTTGGAAAGGCAGGCAGGGGCCACAAATGGACACACATTGTTGTTTACGAGCGTGACAGAATAGGAAAAAGGGGCTTCTACAGAAGCAAAAAGCAGAGCAAAGTTTTAATGGGCATAAACCTTGGGCAGATAGCAGAGAAGCTTAAGAAAGAAAAGAACGCTAAGCAGGAGATAGAGCTTTCTGGCTACAAGGTCCTTGGTAGCGGTTCTTTGGCATTTCCTATAGTCATAAAGGCCAGCGGCTTTTCAAAAAATGCAATTGAGAAAATAAATAAAATAGGAGGCAAGGCAATAGTTTTGAGCAATGAGCCAAAGCAACAGGAGCAAGGCCCGGCCAAGCTTGGTGCTTAATCAAATCTATGCTATGCTTTCATGGCTTTGATCCGGTGAATATTTGCGTATTGCCTTTTATTCTGATACATACCTTCCTGCTGTTGACGGAGTAGTAACTTCGATGCTACAGTTCAAAAAGGAGCTCGAAAAAAGGGGCCACAAAGTTTTCATTTTTGCGCCCAGCACGATTCAAAACAAGAAAAAATATGAGGCAAAGGACGTGTTTCTTTATACAGGCCTGAAGTTCAGGCCATATCCCCAATACAGCTCGGCAATATTTCCATATCATTCGATAATAAAGCTGAGCCAGCTGAAAATAGACCTTGTGCACGTTCAAACGCCTTTTGTAATGGGCTTCAGCGGCCTTCTTGCGGCAAAGCTTGGCAGATACCCGCTCGTAGGCTCATTCCACACCCTTATAAACGACAGCTCCTTGGCCGAATACTACCCAAGCAATATGCGCGGCTTTTACATGAAATATGCTTGGAAATACGTCAAGTTTTTCTACAAGAGGTGCAACACTGTTATAGTGCCAAGCAAGCCTATTGCGAGCCTGCTTAAAAAGCACGGCGTACAAACAGACATAGCAGTAGTGCCAAATGGCTTAGATACAGGTGTATTCAATTCTCATGCTTCTCCGGATCCTGCAATCGAAAGCTACGACCTTGACCCGCACAAAAAGATTGTGCTTTACATAGGCAGGATAAGCAAGGAAAAAAGAATAGAGGTATTTCTTAAAGCCGCAGCATATCTTGCAAGAAAGCGCAGCGATCTGCAGTTTGTTGTAGGTGGGACAGGTCCCATGTTAAGCACATATGTTCGCATGGCAAAGAGGCTTGGTGTTCTAAGCAGTGTGAAATTCATAGGCTTTGTCAATAAGGACTTGCTGCCAAGTGTTTACGCTGCGGCTGATGCTTTTTGCTTGCCGTCCCTTTTTGAGACCCAGGGAATAGTGTGCCTTGAAGCCATGGGCGTAGGCAAGCCTGTGATTGTGGCAGATACGCCAGTACTAAACGAGTTCGTAAAACCTGGCTACAATGGCGAACGCTTCAAAAAGAACGATTCGCTTGACTGCGCAAGAAAAATAGAAAAGGTTTTAAATAAGAGTGAAGCATATAAAAAAGGCGCTATACGCACAGCGCGCATGTTTTCTATAGAGCAAGTAACAGATGAGCTTATTAATGTTTATAAGAATACACTTGACAAGGCGGTTTACTGACCAGCGAAGTTCAAAGTGATGAAAAGCAGAAAGACTCACATGAGCCTGCAAAGTCAGGGACTCAGCAAGTCGAGCAGGCAGGAATACCAGAGAGTGTGCAGTCTAAGCCTCAGCAGCAGGTAGCAGGTTCTGTCGAAAAGTCAAAGCAGTTAAGCCAAGAAGATGAGCTTAGAAAGCAGCTAGAAGATGCTTTTGCTAATAGGCGAAGGCTTATTGCTCAAATAAGCAGGCTCAAGGGCAGGCTTGCCTACAAAAAGAACGAGAGCGAGGCGCTTTCAAAACTCGTAGAAATGAACGACAAGTACAAGGAAATAGGCAGGCTTAAGCATCTCAAGGAAGTCCTCGAGTTCAAGATATCTACGGAGGCAAGGACATTAGACGAGGAAAAGGCTCTCCTCAAGAAGCTTGGAGATGTAGAAACCAGGTTCAAGGAAGCCATAACATCGCAGAGGCTTAGGAAGAAGGCCGAGCTTGTAGAGCAGGATATAGCCCAGATTTCAAAGAGCATAGACGAGACAAGTGCTGCGATAGAGCAGGCTAACAAGCAGATAGACGAGCTAAAAGAGAAGCTTTCAGCGTTTACGAAACCAAGCATGAAGCCAAAGCACAAGCAGCAGGCTCCTTCAAATCCAGAACCGTTCAAGATAAATCTTGCTGATATTGCAGTAATAAAGACAAAGAAAAAGCAGGGTCAGAACGGCGACGAGCAGAAGCCTGAGCAGGCCCGTTCATAAGGTGCTTTTTTGAAGCTGACTTTTTTTGGAGCTGCTGAAGAAGTAGGAAGAAGCTGCATACTTGTAGAAAACCAAGATACAAAGCTGCTGCTCGATGCAGGGGTCAAGCTTACAGAGCAGCAAACAGAGTTACCTATAATTCCAAAAGAGATCCTTAGCGGCATCTCAGGAGTTGTTGTTTCGCACGCTCATCTTGACCATTGTGGCTATCTGCCTCACATGTTCTCAATGGGCTTCAACAGCAACATTTATGCAACAAAGCCAACGCTTGAGCTAACAAACGTAATAGTAAGCGACTACCTCAAGATAGCAAAGCCGAGCGATGTGACAAAGCAGGGAATAGCAAGCATGGTCAAGCACTACAAGAACGTAGACTACTTCAAGACTTTCAGCATAGGCAGTTTCGAGCTTAAGCTGTATCCGGCAGGCCACATACTCGGCAGCGCAATGATAGAGGTAAAGGACAAACTAAGCAACAAAACCTTGCTTTATACCGGTGATATGAACACAAGAAGCACTAGGCTTCTGCCAGCGGCTTATTCAGAGCATTTGCATGCAGACGTTCTGCTTACAGAAAGCACCTATGGAGGCGACGAAGACACGTTTCCTTCAGAGAAAGCTGTGCTTGGCGGCTTCATAGGCAGCATAAAGGAAACCATAAACAGCGGAAACAAAGTGATAATACCAAGCTTTGCGGTAGGCAGGGCCCAAGAAGTACTTTTCATATTGAACGACTTCATGCGCTCTGGCATACTGCCAAAAACTACAATATACATAGACGGCATGATAAACAAGGCAATGAGGATTTATAGGCACAATGTAGTTTTCTGCAGAGACGAGGTTCAAAAGCAGATACTGATGAGCGACGAGGATCCTTTCAAAAGCGTTTTCTTCCATGAGGTCAAAGGAAGGCGCGAAAGGAACGAAATAGCTGAAAAGCAGGAAGCAGGCATAATAGTTACAACAAGTGGCATGCTGAAGGGCGGCCCTGTAGTCAAGTACTTGGAAAAGCTTGCAGGCAACAGCGCCAACAAGCTCATACTAGTTGGCTATCAGGCAGTAGGCACGCCGGGCAGGAAGCTCATTGAGGGCGCAAACGAGATAAACATAGGAAGCAAGAAGCTCGATATAAAGATGAAAATAGAGCAGTACAAGCTTTCAGCGCACGCAGACAGACCTTCACTTATGAAGTTCATAAGCAAGATAGGCGGACTTAAGGAAGTAGTAATAATACATGGCGAAAGGGAAAAGATGGGCCAATTCGCAGAAGCTTTGAAAGGCTCTTACCACGTCACTATTCCTTCGCTAGGCTCATCGCTCACTATACCTTAATCAAAATCATTTTGCAAGCAGCAAAATAGAAAGGGCATAAAACAATGCACGCAATCAGTGCTCTATGGTAAAGTCTGGAAAATCATCTTCGTCTGAATTTTGTTTTTCATCGTAAGTTTTTTCAACGCCTGTAATCTCAGCCATGCCTTCGCTATACTGTGTTATCTCCTTTTCAAACGCAAGAAGTGTTTCTCGCTGAGCATAGGCGAGGATTTCTACGCTGCCGTCTGGCAGGTTCTTTACGAAGCCCCTTATGCCGTATTTCTTTGCCGTAGAAGCAACGAAAGACCTGTAGCCTACGCCTTG
>JBMFVN010000047.1:0-5164 GCA_049965975.1 Candidatus Micrarchaeia archaeon | reverse complement strand
CTATGCCTCTCAGTACGTCACTCCAGGAATTTATCCCATTATCAGTATAGTCATTGACTGCTTCCTCATCAAGCAGCAGATTGGAAATGCGGCTGGTGCTGGCAATTCTCGCATCGGCATTTTTATTGCTTTCTTTTATTGCACTTGCAAGCTCTGTTTCAAGAGAATAAAGCTCAAGCAATTTTTCGCCGAAGTGCACGTCCTTTGACCTCAGCGAATATTTCAGCGCAAAGAAAAATATGGAACGCGCCTTGCTGTTTCTTTTGCCTGTGGCTTCTTCTAGCACTAAAGACTCTGCAATATCTACTACCGTGCCTAAAAATCCGAAAATTTCAGGATTTTCCGAATAGATAAGATGCTGCTTTCTAAGCAAGCGCGACAGCATTTCGATCTCTTTTTTTACGAATGTTGCATGTTCCTGATCGAATATACCAGACATACTTTCTATGAATATATCCATAAACTCGGGCTGCGACATGGCTTTTAGCGTATTTGATACGAACTTTTCAATAGGCACACGGCCTACAAACGCGTATGACGGATCATACTCTACAATATCGTTGAAATCTTCTATAAGCGCAACAGAAAATTCCGAATATATGAACTGCTTCCACAAAGATTTTAGCGTATTATACTTCTGCAGCAATTTTGCGTACTCTTTGAGATCAGAAAGCAACGACTGCTCTTTTGTCAGCATACTTTGCAGATCTCGTGCCAGATCGCTTTTTGAATTTTCTTTGACAACGCTCGCCGGTGCAGACATTGAATCTGAAATTTTTCTAAAGGACAAGCTAATAAAAGTTGTGTTCGAAAATTAAACCGGAGCGCATGAACAAGACTAAAATAATAGTGACATACGGCCCTGCAACTGAAAATGAGAGCATATTGGACGAGCTAGCAAAACATGCTGATGCGATAAGGATAAACTTCTCGCACACGACAATACAGCAGGCAAAGGAAATTGTTGAAAGGATAAGGCATGCGGCGAAAGTCGCTGACAAGGAAATAGGTATACTTGCCGACCTTCCCGGGCCCAAAATAAGGCTTGGCGAACTGAAGGCAGACATAGAGGTAAGGAAGGGCGACCTGATAAAATTTTCAGGCCCAAGGGACAAGCTCGATGCGATAAAAATAGACTATGCGAATTTGGAAAAAGAACTCAAGGAAGGCGAAACATTCTCGATAGGCGAAGGTGCGCTTAAATTCAAGGTGAAGGAAGCATACAAGGGCACATTCGTTTGCAAGGCGCTGAGCGACGGCTATCTGAGCAGCAGAAAAGGGGTAAACTTCTACGAGTCAGAGATAAGCGCTGAACCACCTACAAAAGAAGACATTCGCTTTGCCAAATTCTGCAAAAATTCAGACTTTGACTTTGTAGCAGAGTCCTTTGTAAAATCTCCTGAAAACATTGAAAGGCTAAGGAAATATGCAGGCGACTTGCCCATAATAGCAAAAATAGAGAGGAAAAAGGCGCTTGACAACATAGATGCAATAGTAGATGCTGCAGACGCTGTTATGGCTGCGCGCGGCGACCTTGCTTTTGAGGTAAGCTTAGAAAGCATACCTCTTGCGCAAAGAAGAATACTCATAGCCGCAAGGCGGCTTGGCAAGCCTTCAATAGTTGCAACACAGGTATTAGCAAGCATGGTGGAAAGCGAAATCCCTACGAGGGCAGAGGTCAATGACATAGCGACTGCCATTTCTGAGGGTGCTGACGCGATATTGCTTACTGATGAAACGGCGATAGGCAAATATCCGGTGCAGGCAACGATGACACTTGCAGAAACAATAAGGTATGCCGAAAAGATCAAAAACAATGAGTTTCTGCCAAAAATAAAGAGCACGATGGAATACATAGCATATGCAGCGACAGACATAGCCAACAAATATGGACTTGATGGCATCTTCGCACCCACAAGAACCGGAAATACTGCAAAAAGGCTTTCGATGCTAAGGCCGGATACAGAGATAATAGCATTATCTGAAAGCAGGTCTGTGCTAAGAAGGCTCAGCATCTGCAAAGGAGTTAAAGCCATGCCTATAACTCATTACACGACTCACGAGGAGTTGCTAGAAAGGGTTGAGCAAATTGCAAAGAGTTTAGGGGCAAAGAAGTACATAATAGTATACGGCAGCAACAAAGCAGGCAGCACAGATACCCTCAAATATGTAGAAGCTGGAAACGCAAAAGAGAAAAACTAATCTGATTTCTTAGCAGGTTCTTTTTGGCTTGAGCTTGCTGACTTTGAAACTGCGCCAGCAAATTTATACATGCCAAAAGTAGTCACAATGTTTGTGAAAAGTACTGACAAAAACAGAACTCCTATGAACGCAGGAGGCGTGTAAAGGCCGAAGGCTGCTGGCAGTGTGGCAACTATTATTGGTGAAAGCCCACGGGCAACAGAATACCTTGCTGCTATGCGCTCTGGGCTGTCCTTGCCCTTTTCTTCTATCAGCTTTTCAAGCAAAGGCAGGAAGAGAAGCCTTAAAATGTAGATTAGCACGGTCAAGCCCAACGCAACTGCCAGAAGCAGGTAGTCCTGTACGCTTATCCGGAAAAGAAGGCCTATGTATACAAAGAAGAACGTGCTTACGAAGAACGTTATTTCTTTCTGATACTGCGACACGTGCTCGAAAACGGCCTCAATACCTTTGGTATATTCGGCAAGCCATTTGCCCATATAAGGAAAGTTGCCAAGCATCAGGCCAAAGATGAATACGGTCATGGCACCGTTTGCACCAACAGCCTGGGCAACGCCATAAGTTGCAATGACCATGCTTATTGTAAGCATCCAACTGTAATCCTTGCTGTGCTCCTTGAAAGTCTTAAGAAGGAACACCCAGAAGAATGCGAACACGATTCCGAGAATTGTAGAGCCTATGAAAAAGCCCTCTATCATTGATGCGATAGAATGCAGGCTCACATTTTTGAGCACAAGGAATTCTATCAGTATGATAGGAACAATAAGCGTTACAGAATCTACCACTATGCTCTCGAAATTGAGCGTTGTTTTCAGCTTCTGGTTTATCTTTGCCGACCTGAGTATTACTGGTATTACCACTACGCTCGGCCCAGCAAGGCCGAACCCTGCTGCAAAAGAAAGAAGCACGTTCATGTGAGTTGATATGAATATGGCAAAGCCTAGAACGAGCCCGGTGGCAAATGAAAGCATGAAGGTGAACTTTGATGCATAGACGAGGTCAAGATCACTTATCCTTATGCGCATGCCCACATCAAAAAGTATGAATGCCACTGCAAGAGCTGTTATGTACGGCACAAGCTTGACAACTGTGCTGCTGCTAGATGTGTTTATTACATGAAGCACCGGCCCAAGAAGCAGGCCTATTAGCATAAGCGGCAATACGCCTGCAATCTTAAGCTTATAGAAAAGCTCCGAGAGGATGTAGCCCAGAAATACTATTCCAGCAAGAAGCACAAAAAGAACGTTGACGTTTATCATGCTTACACCTTATGCCAGCGTAGTCTGGCTCTCCTTGCGAGAGCTCAGCTTATGATTAATGCTCTCAAGCAGCGAGGCTATCTTGCGTTCCCTGGATCTTGAAACGAACAAGTAAACTTCGTCTTTTGTGTTCCTTGTGACAAGCACAAACACGTCTCCTGCCCTGAACCTGCCAGTCCTGCCTCTTCTCTGTATGTTGCGTATTTCGTTTGGAATAGGCTCATAAAAAACAACAAGGTCTACGCTTGGTATGTCCAGGCCTTCTTCGCCTATGGAGCTGGCCACAAGAATGTTGAAAAGGCCGGAGCGGAAATCCTGTATTACCTGCTTCTGCTGCTCCTGAGTAACGCCTTCTTTTTTGCCGACAAAGGCGCGTGCGGTGAAGCCTGCCTGCTGCAGCTTCTCTACAAGCATCTTGACAGTAGTCCTGTACTGCGCAAACACGATGGCGCTCTTGTTCTTGTACTTGCCCATTATGCTTAGCAGAATGCCTACCTTTGGATGCTCTTCACCGTTGCTTATGGCTTCCCAGGCAAGCCTGCGTGCCTCTCTTATGTTTGCGTTGTTTACAAAGCTCTCAACAGCCCTGCTCTTGTGCTCCCTTGAATTCAAAGCGTCAATGTACTCGATAAAAGGATAAAGGCCTTCTGTAGTGACAAGGTCATAAATATGTGAAGCATGAAGAAGCTTTATGTAGCTGAAGAATGCTCCAAATTTATAGCCCGTTGCACTTATCTTTCCTATTTCGTCTCCCAGTGCTATGAGCTTGCCCTTTGGAATTGATTCAAAGCTCTTGAAGTTCAGCAGGCCCATGCTCCTTAGGCTTTTCATGCTTTCTTCAGCAACCGGCCTTACAAGCGCAACAATGCTTTTTATCGTATCGCTAAGCTCTACGTCTACTGTGTGTATGTACTTTGGCATCACGTACGCAACAACATCGGGATCGCTGGAAGTTCTTGACTCTATGTGCCTTATGTTCAGAGCATTAACAAGCGACATTATGCGTTCGGGCTTGCTACCTGGGGAAGCTGTCAAGCCTACTATTAGAACGCCCCTTGCTGCAAGCTCGTTCGCTATGTAAGTATAGGCATACTTGCCGACCGCATGGTGACACTCGTCGAAAATTCCTACACCAAAACCGACAAGGGAAAAAGAGCCTGAGCGAAGGTCGTTGGCTATAGTTTGAGGAGTAGCTACAAGAACCTTGCTCTTTTGCTCGAGCTTCTCCCTGTCAGTTTTCTTCATCGAGCCGGTAAGCAAAGCGATCTCTTCTTTTGGTAGCTTTAGCAGCTGCGAAAGAACAGCATGATGCTGCTCTGTAAGTGGCTTAGTCGGAGCCATGAACAGCGCACGCTCGTTATTGAAAACTGCACGCGCTGCGAGTGCAGCACCTATCAGGGTCTTGCCAAGTCCGGTTGGCAGCACTACCAGAGTGTTGCCGTGCTCGATTATAGCCTTTATTATGTTGTACTGGTAGCTACGGAATTCAAGGCCATCAAGATTCATCAAAGAAGCATAAGCACCAAGCTCTTGCCAGCCGCTAGTGCCAGCTTCAGTATAATCCAAATCCATTACCTGCAACTATTATGAAAAGAAATTTAAAATAAGCTATCGAAAGATATATGCGTTGTGCCGCAGTAGCTCAGCCAGGGAGAGCGCCCGGCTGAAGACCGGGATGTCGCTGGTTCAAATCCGGCCTGCGG
>JBMFVN010000046.1:0-5434 GCA_049965975.1 Candidatus Micrarchaeia archaeon | reverse complement strand
GTAAACAATCAAGCATGCAAGTAAACTAATTTTTAGTGGCATACTGCGATGCCATTTTTTTGTTACGAAAAGCGAGCAAAGCTATTTAAAAATTTAATGAAAGGCAGTAACCAAAGGGTGATGGCATGGCTTTGTCTAAAATTGTTAAAAGGGATGGCACAATAGTAGATTTTGACAGAAGCAGGATAGAGAACGCAATACTCAAAGCGATGTTCGCAGTAGATTTCGACGAAGACAAGAGGCAGGGCGTTGCCGCTAAAATGACAGACCAGGTAATCGAAAAGCTTGAGGCACGCGAAAGCAAGGAATATCCTAGCGTTGAGGAAATTCAGGATATTGTTGAGAAAGTGATAATAGAAAACGACTACCCGGAGCTTGCAAAGGCATACATTCTCTACAGGAAGCAGCACCAGGACCTTCGTGAAGGCATAGCGATGTTCAACGAGGTCGACCTGATAGACAATTACCTTTACCAGAAGGACTGGTTCGTAAAAGAGAACTCTAACGAGAGCTATTCCCTGCAGGGCCTTAACTTTTACATAACCTCTAAGATAATAGCTAAATACTGGCTCAACAAGATATATCCGCAGGAAGCGAAGAGGGCTCACGTAAGCGGCGACTTCCACATACACCAGATGGGCGTGCTAGGCCCATATTGCGTTGGCTGGGATCTTAGAGACCTTCTCATGCGCGGCTTCAGGGGAGCACCAGGGAAGATAGAAAGCAAGCCGCCAAAGCATCTAAGAACGGCATTGCTTCAGATGGTCAACTTCTTTTATACCTTGCAAGGCGAGAGCGCAGGAGCACAGGCATTTTCTAACTTCGACTCTTATCTTGCACCTTTTGTAAGGCACGACAAACTTTCATACGAAGATGTGAAGCAAGCAATGCAGGAATTCATCTTCAACATGAATGTGCCTACAAGGGTAGGCTTCCAAACGCCTTTCACAAATCTAACGCTAGACCTCAAAATGCCAAGGTACATGGAGCACGAGCCTGTTATAATAGGGGGCGAGCTGCAAAATGATACTTATGCAGAGTACCAGGAAGAAGCAGACATTATAAACAGGGCCTTTGCAGAGGTAATGACAGAAGGCGATGCTAGCAACAGGGTGTTCACTTTTCCTATACCTACTTACAACATAACCAAGGATTTCGACTGGGAAAACAGCACCTATGACCCCATATGGGCAATGACAGCTAAGTACGGCATTCCTTATTTTGCCAACTTCGTAAACAGCGACATGAAGCCTGAAGATGCCAGGAGCATGTGCTGCAGGCTCAGGCTCGATACAAGGGAGCTCAAGAAGCGCGGCGGAGGTCTATTCGGAGCAAACCCGCTCACTGGCAGCATAGGAGTAATAACAATAAACATGGCAAGAATAGGCTACTTGTCAAAAGACGATACCGAATTCTTCGAAAGGCTTGAAAAGCTTATGGATATAGCAAAGGAAGCCCTGGAGGTAAAGAGGAAGGTGCTTGAAAAGTACACAGACATGGGCCTGTACCCGTATTCGAAGTTTTACCTGCAGACCATAAAAGACACTTTTGGCGGCTACTGGAAGAACCACTTCTCGACAATAGGCCTGATAGCAATGAACGAAGCCATGCTCAATTACATGGGCAAGGACTTGGGAAGCAAGGAAGGAAGGGAATTCGCAATAAAAGTGCTAGACTTCATGCGCTCGAAGCTTGCAGACTACCAGCTAGAAACAGGCAACATATACAACTTGGAAGCAACTCCTGCCGAAAGCACGGCTTACGACTTGGCAAGAAAAGACATGGCAAAGTTCAAGGACATAAAAGTGGCAAACTCGCAAGCAGTAGCAAAAGGTGCAGAGCCGTATTACACTAATTCATCGCTGCTGCCGGTAGACTACAGCGAAGATGTAATAGAGGTATTGAACCTGCAGGACGAGCTCCAGACAAAATATACAGGCGGCACAGTATTGCACGTGTTTCTTGGCGAAGCTGCACCAGATCCAGAAAGCGTGAAGGGGCTAGTTAAGAAGATAGCCCAGAACTATAGACTGCCTTACTACACTATAACGCCAACGTTCAGCATCTGCCCTGTGCACGGCTACATAAGCGGCAACCACGAATACTGCCCGGAGTGCGAGAAAGAAGGGACAAAGACTAGGTGCGAAGTCTACTCTAGAATAGTAGGCTATCTCAGGCCTCTAAGCCAGTGGAATGCAGGCAAGCAGGAGGAATTCAAGGACAGGAAGACCTACGACAAGGTAATAGCAACAGAGCAGGAGCAAAGCAGCAAGGCATGACCATGGACATTGGCGGCTTCCAAAGAGTAAGCTTAATAGATTATCCTGGCAAAGTGGCATCGGTAGTCTTTACAGTAGGCTGCAACTTCAGGTGCTGGTTCTGCCAGAATGCAGACCTAGTATTCAAGAACTACGACAAGCTCGCCATCTATACGCAAAATGAAATAATGAAAAAAATCGAGGAAGCTAAAAGCGTAATAGACGGTGTTGCGATAACCGGCGGCGAGCCTACTGTGCAAAAGGATCTGCCAGAATTCGCAAAAGGCGTAAAGGATCTTGGCCTTCTTGTAAAGCTAGACACAAACGGCACAAATCCCGGCATGCTTGAGAGCATGATAAGCAGCGGCCTTGTAGACTACGTGGCGATGGACGTCAAGGCGCCTTTTGAAAAATACTATGAAGCAATAGGAATCGGCGAACAGGCACTTCTTGAAAACGTCAAAAAATCCATATCGATACTGCTGAATTCAAACATAGACTACGAATTCAGGACTACAGCCTTGCCAAACTTCACAGCAGATGATTTTGTAGAAATAGCCAAGCAGGTTAAAGGCGCAAAGCTCTACTCCCTGCAGCAGTTCGACAACAAAAACATACTCGACAGCAGCAAAAGAAGCATGCAGCCTTTGAAGATAGAAGAGCTTAACGAAATAAAGAAGAAAATAGAAGAAGCAGGCATTGTCAAAAAGTGCGTAATCAAAAACATATAGCACAAAATAATAAATCGCTCTGTATAAAATAATTTGGCATATGGGCAGAAAAAACAAAGTGAAGCTTTCGCCTAACGAATCTTTTGTGCTGCCAGGCAGGCTTAGGAGCAAGCTTACAAGAAATTATGGGCTTGTAGTAAATGAGCAAAGGCTCATTGAACTGATAAAACAAAACAAGGTAATAAGCGTAGGCGACATGGTGACATCTACGCTTTTGCGCAAGGGCATAGTGCCTAAGCTTGCAATTTTCGATTTCAAGACAAAAAGGACAAGGCACAGATCGCGGCTGATCGAACGCACTTATCCTAAAAGAGCTAAAGTAAAAAACAAGCAAGGCGTAATAGGCTATGAGCTTTGGAATGCTGTACGCGAATCCATGAAACTTAAGCGTGCAGCAATACAGGTAGTTGGCGAAGAAGACCTTGCTGCACTTGCTTGCATTCATTTTGCCCCAAAGGGTTGTTTTGTAGTTTATGGGCTTCCAGGCAAAGGCATAGAGGCAATAAGGGTAGATAAAAGGGCAAAGACAATAGCAAACGGATTGCTCGCAAAAATGAAAAAAGAAATAGCCAAGTAAAAGAAGATGAAAAGTGCATTTAAGAAGTTTGCTATACATGTTGTCTTGTGGAAGGCTAACTATACCAGATGGCCTGGTGTCATTTTGGTTTTGGTTGCCTTCCACATCCCTCTTGCTATTTTTGCCATTTTGCAGAATGCTGTGCTGAATAGTTAATAATATAAATAAAAAGAAAAAAGAAAAATATGAAAGCATATGGCTGATGAAGACCAGAGCAAGAAGGCAGACACTAGAAATCCTCAGGCAAAGGAACTTTATACTAAGGCAGGAGAGCTCTTCGAGCAGAATAGATTCGAAGAGGCGATAGACCTTTACACGCAAGCTATAAAGCTTGACCCTGTGTATTCAAGTGCGTATTTCAACAGAGCTCTTTCCTACGCACTTATAAACAGGTACGACAATGCACAGCTCGACGCAGAGAAGGTAATGGAACTGGAGCCAGACAGCTACGATGCGCCTTACGTAATGGGCTTAATAAAGGAATACCAAGGCAACTACGAAGAGGCAAAGGAGTGGTATACTAAATCTCTAAAGCTCAATCCGAATTACCAACAGGCAAAGGTAAGGCTCGAGCAGTTAAACAGCAAGATAAACAGCACAAGCGCTGCGCCACAAGCTCAGATGCAGGTCACTAGCGGCAGTGAGCCTACAAACGTAAAGCCGGCTGAAGAAGAGAACGAGACGGTTGTTGAAGAAGGCCAGATAAAGAAAGTAAGGTGGTACAAGTCAAACATAACGTTCAAAGATGTAGTGGGCTTGGAAAAGCAAAAGGAATTGATCTATGAGAACATAATTCTTGCAATAAGAAAACCTGAGCTGCTCAGGGCCTATGGCAAGAAGCTTGGCCTAGGCGTTCTTTTCTATGGCCCGCCTGGAAACGGCAAGACTTTCATAGTAAATGCAATAGCAGGCGAGACGCAGTCGAATGTTATAGTTGTAAGGATACATGAAATAGTAGACATGTATGCTGGCAATACTGAAAAGAACTTGCATGCAGTCTTCGAGCAGGCGAGGCAGCACACACCTTGCATACTTTTCTTCGACGAGATAGACGCTTTGGGAATGAAAAGGGACAGTGGCGGAGAGCAAATGAGCTACATGAGAATGGCTGTCAACGCTTTCCTAACAGAGATGGACGGCGTAGAAAAGAACCCTGAAGGCATATTCGTAATCGGAGCTACAAACCAACCGTGGGACATGGACCCTGCGCTCAAAAGAAGCGGAAGATTTGGAGAGCGCATATATTTCCCGCCGCCTAATTACAAAGCAAGAAAAGCCGCGTTCAAGTACAACACAAGGAACATGCCTCTTGGCAGGATAAGTTTCGGCAGGCTTGCCAGGGCAACAATGGGCTTTTCTCAGGCAGACATAGCAGATGTTTGCGACAAGGCAGCGCTAATTCCTGCGGTCGAAGAGGACAAAACAGGAAGAAAAAGAAAGGTAATGATGAAAGATTTCCTGAGAATGATAAAAGAGCACGGTAGCACGCTTGATGAATGGTACGGAATGATGAGAAAAGAGATAATAAGCAAGACAGAAACGCAGATCGTTGACGGCAAGAAGACTGAAGTTGTCAAGGAGGGAAAGCTCACGCCTGAGGAAAAGGTCCAGTACAAGCCCCTTGTGAAGGATGTCAAGAGGAAGTCTAGCACTTGGTACAAGATACTTGTAAAGCTTATTAGATTTGTTGCTTTACACGTTTTTTGATAAAAGAAAAGAAAGAAAAAAGGATGGAAAGACTGTAAAACAGTGAAGAGCAAAAATGAATTTGCTATCGTAAAAGCAGGTAGTCTAAGCAGCAAGTTAGTATATAGGCCTTGTCCGGGAGTCGGACCCGGTCCTGAGGGTCCACAGCCCTTCATGCGGCC
>JBMFVN010000045.1:0-5467 GCA_049965975.1 Candidatus Micrarchaeia archaeon | reverse complement strand
TTTGCACCTGTTGCTAACTGTTTTTGCTCGTTTATTGCAACCACATTCGCTGAAGTATCTTCTTATTTTGTTTTTGTTAGGTTATGGCGGAGAAATCAAGTGGCCATTGATCGAAGTGAGGCTTATGAACATTGCCGCTACTGCCACTAGAACTACAAGTGCGGCAAGGAAATAATATGCTATTTTGCCCTTGCCTTTCGGAGCCATGTAGACAATTGGAGACAGAAAGCCAGAAAGCGCAGAAAGCAAGAAGAATCCCAATGCTGGAGGCAAGTAAATGCCTTTCTCCAGATGGTAAGCAACCATGCCGTAGCTTTCAACAAACAGGTATATGCCTAGCAAGAAGCCCAAGAGCGAAATCGGCCTGACATCTAGATTCTCATAAAGTGCAAAGCCTCCAGATAGCATTATCAGGCCAAGCACAAGCATCGGGTCGCCGAAAAGCATGTTATACGCTCCTGGCAAAGGCCAGAAGAAGCTCATGTAAAAACCGCTCAGAAGGTCAAACAGGCCAAGGACAAAAATCGGCCCTGCCAAATTTGCCAAGTTCCTCTTTCCTTTTGCCGCTCCTATCAGATAATACGCTATGAAAGTAGCGCTCATGGCCACTCCAAGCAGCATTACAGCAAGCGGATCTATGAATGGCATGCTACCACATTTATAATTCAATGCAAACGTTTTTAGTGTTATCTTTTTTGACCACGATTGCCTTTGAAGTTTCAATTTCAGGAGTGTTTGCCTTTACCATTCTTTCGATTTCATTTGCGCTTTTGCTGTTTGGTGCCACTATTAAAGCGAATTGTTTGTGACTGCTTCCCAGGAGCTTGCCAAGAACGCTCTCGAACTCTTTGCTGAGCTCTACGCCTATTACCCTCTTGACATTCAGGTAGTCGCTCAGGAGCCTTGCTTCAGTAGCAGTAGAATCAGCAAGATAAATTATGCTTTGAGGCTTGCCCTTGTGCAAAATTCTTGCTGCGGCATTTCTGCAGGCTTTCTTAACTTTCTCATAGGCTTTGTCTTTTCTTTCAATTTCAGAGGTTAGCGCAATGGCTTTGTCGCTGCCCGATTTACTTAGGCTTCTCTTTGCCTCGTTCTCTTCATAGTCGAATATGAGCCATGTGTCGTTGTCAAGCTTTCTGCCATAGACATCAGGCACGATTTTAGACCTGGGTTTATACGCAAGGGTCGCCTTGACTATGCTGCTGTACTTGTCGCTAAGCAAATCAACTACCTTTTTCATGGTTTCTCCGGTATCTGTTATGTCGTCTGCAAGCAAGACGTAGCCTTTGTTTTCTATGTTTATGTAGCTCGGCATAAGCCTTACTTTGCCTCTTTCTCCAATGCCTTTGTACTCGACCGCCTGAACGCCCGCGAGCTTCCTTACCTTCATATACTTTGCCAGCAAATTGCCGAAGACCATGCCGCCCCTTTCTATGTATATTATTCCAGTTGGCTTGCCATATCTGCCGCTTATTGTCTTAGCTATGCGCCTTGCAAGCTCGTCTATTTCGCTAAAAGTCATAAGCTCGTAGCTTGCCTGCTGCTGGCCTAGTTGCTGCATGGGCTCAGCCTCCACCTCCTCAGGAAGCAAATACCATCTTACCCTTTCTCCTATTTTCGCCCTGAGCTTCCAGCTTGCTGTTTTGGGCTTCTGGTCTATGGCGTTTGACAAGTATGCCAGCTCGCTTGCCACCCGGTCTTTCGTAGCGTTGTCGATAGAAATCGAATTAAGATACCTTCTTGTCTTCTCTATGTTGTCTGTTGCCGTTTTGTAGAATCCCCAGTCCCTGGCGAGCAAACTTGCTATGTAGCCTGCGTCTATGCTGCTTGCAGAATCAGCATTTCCGAACTTTAGATTCGCAAGCAGGAGAATAATGTCTTTCATATCCTTTTCGTTTATTTCGTGTATTTGAAGCTTTGTTAGCAGCAAATCCGAAGGGGGCAAGACAATTCTGCTGCTGACCAATCTGCTTCTAAGGTCTATTAGGTGGCACATCCTGAAATAGTCCAAGAATACGTCAACCTTTGCAGAGCCGTAAAAGAATTGGAGCCTTTCGTAGCCGTGCAGTGCGTTGAAAACATTGTTAGGCTCTAGGCCGAGCTCCAAGAGCACTTCCTTAAGCTTTCCTGCCTGGTTTCTTAATGCCGCAAGGTCTATGTCGTTGTGCTCGCGCCTAAGCTCCTTGCTTTTTGCATTTCTAGCAAGGTAGTCAAAAGCAAGACCGCCAAGAAGCCTTACATAAACCCCTTTTTCTTCTGCTTTTTCCACTATTTCAATGGCCTTTTTTAGAAGCTCCTTGCTTTTTCGCATTTCATCCTTTTGTAAACATGTATTTTACAAGCCTTCCGCCGTCTAGCTCGATTATTGCCCCTTTAAGAACTCCAGAACTGTATTCGCTTCCTGGGTTTATTACCGGCACGCTTGCGCCATTGTCACTTTTCACAAAATCTATGCCGCTTGATTCGTGTATGTGGCCGTGAAGTCCCAGCACCGGTGGCTTTTCTTCAATTATCCTCCTTACAGAGGTGCTTCCGACATGCTGCGTCTCGTAAGCTATCTGTTTCATCTCGCTAGTTAGCTTTGGCGCTTTGTCAAGTGCAGTGCCATATGGAGGCGCATGTATTGCGTAAATACCATTTTTGTCTATCTGCCCAACAAGCTTTTTCAGATCTTTGTATATTTCTTTTTCAGCTTTCTCTCTAGGTGTTCTCCAGGGAGTTGGGTTTGAGTAGCCGTAGCCGAGAAGCTGATAATCGCCCAAATTGACTATTCTGTTGTCAAAGAAAATAACGTGCTCGCTCTCGTGTTTTTGGGCAAATTCTGCAACCTCGTCGTAGTCGTCGTTTCCCGGTATTAAGTACATTTTTGCCCCGGCTTCTTTCAGTTTTTCCTCTGCCTTGTCAAGGAATTCAGCAAGCCCTTCCTTCATTACCTCTTTGAACTTTTCTTCCATTTTATTCTGGTTTTCAGCAAGCTCCTCATATTCAGAATTTGTCATAACCGAGAAATAGCTTCCTGTTGATCTTATCTGCTTTTTTGCCTCTTCAAGCTTCTCTGGCTCGCTTTTCTTTATTTTCATGTTTTTGCCCTGGAATTCGAGCTCATAGCAGCAGTCTGTTTCTAATATAGGAACCAGCGCCTTGCCCGTCAGGTCGCCTCCTATTATTATTGTTTTCACGTTGTAGAATTTTGCAGCGTTTATTGCCTTGTTCGAAGCGGCGGTAGAACCGTGAAGATCGCTCACGAAGAATATTCGCTCTAGCATTCTATCATCCGAACTGGCATGCCTTCTGCCTTAGGACAAGCAAGCGCTGCTGTTTTGCAAGCAGCATAAAAGTTTCCATATCTTTTATTTTCCTTTTGCTTTTTAATACTTGCCCCTGAAATAATTTCCTAAACTTCGCTGCTTGCTCTTTCAAGCATCTCGTGCGCAAGCCTTTCTTGGCTTCTGAAGCTTGACTCATCTGCCCCTTCGTAATACGCCCTTATTTTTGGCTCGGTCTTTGATTTTCTGAAAAGCAAAAAGCCATCTTGCAAAAGTATCTTTATGCCGTCTGTTTTGTCTATTTTGCCATATGCTTGTGCCGCTTCTTCTATGCGCGTCATGATTCTCTGCTTCTCTTCTTCATTGTCAATTTGTATAGAAAACTCGCCGAAGAAAACTTTCGGGAATTCGCTTACAAGCCTGCTTAGGCTTTTGCCTGTGCTTTGCAGCACCTTTGCCATCAATGCCGTTGCAAGTAGGCCGTCTGAAAACGGGTAATACGCTCCAAAATAGATATGCAGAGAAGTTTCTACGCCCATGTCGAAACCTCCTTTGAGCATTTGCGCTTCCATGTACGGCCTGCCTATCTGCGAATATGTTATGCTTGCAAACTTTTCTAGCTTGCGCGAGCACGCAACAGTGGCGAGGACCTTTTTGAAGCCGAGATATTTTATGAAGATCATTGCGATGTTCATTGGGTCGACATAGTTTCCATGCTCATCTACAAATGCGACTCTGTCGCCGTCTCCATCAAGCTGTGCCCCGAAATCAAGCCCGCTTTCGCTCACAAGCTTGCCTAGCTCCTTTGCGCTTTCCTTGTTGGGCTCTGGCGTTTTGCCGAAGAATTCACTATCAAAGTTTGCGTGCAGCATAACCGGCTCAGCTTCCAATTTTTCAAAAAGTTGCCTTGCAATGTGGGTTGTAGCACCGCCCATCGTGTCTACTCCTATCTTAAGGTCGAGCTTTGGCATGCCCTTGGTTACGTATTCCAAATATGCAGGCACAAGATCAGCATTGCCATGCGCGCCTTTTCCCTGGGCAAATTGTGCAGAATCATACGCTTCCTTTATGCGCTCCGGGGTTATTGTCACGCCGTTTTTGTACAGCAAAATGCCAGTGTATTTTGCAGGATTGTGCGAGGCTGTTATGCTGATGGCAGATGCTTTCTTTATATAGGAAGCAAAAGCAGGAAGCATTACCGGAACAAGCCCTAGTTCAACAACCATCTTGCCTGTAGACGCAAGGCCTTGCTTAACATACTCGTTTATTTCAAGGCTGCCAAACCTGTTGTCGTGGCCTATGAATATTGTTTCGTCTTGCGTTATTGTTCCTATTGCCTTTGCTATTCTCTCAGCTTTTTCCCTGTTGAGCTCCTCAGGATAAATGCCTCTTATGTCATACTCCTTGAAAATATCCATACTTTTGCTTATGCAAAAAGCATAAAATGCATTTTGGAAAGATTTGTTTACAAGATTTAATCGAACAAAGCAAGGTGCAAAATCAAATCATTCTGGCGGTATCTCCTTGAAGGCAAGGTCTATGTTTATGCCTTTCTTGAGGTTTCTGCGCTTGTCTACGAAATAGACGATTATGCCTGCTATGAATGAAAGCACTACATAGCTGTATGCCAAGGCATTACCTCCCCAAATAGCAGGATACGCGAGGAACTGGTATGTTATGTAGGCAAATACAAGTGCAGTCAATGCGCCGAACAATACTAGCGTGCCTTTGCTTGTGGCTTTTTCATATCTTAGCCCGTAAGCAGCTGCAGCTATGCCTATGAAGGCGAAGTAGATCATCGATGCCACTACCGCTCCGTAAAGAGATGAGAATGGGCCGTATATGAATGTTGCCAGCGCTATAAGTGCGACAGTGATTGCCAAGTCAAGGAGATGCGCATTTACCGGAGAGCCGAACCTAGGGCTTACATATGCCAGCTTCTCTGGCAAGAACCTATCAAACGCCATTGCAAACAAATACCTCGAGAACACTATTATGCCATATGCCAGTATGGCAATGTCCCAGGCAATCCAGCCTATCCCAATAATGAACTTGAGCCAGTACGCGCTTGTCACTCCCATTGCAAGGGTCCAGAAATTAAAAGAGTAGTCATATACAAGTGTCGGATTGCTAAGAGCGCCGTTTATGAATTTTATTCCGCCGACGTAGTACATTGCCCCGAATGATCCTGTCACAAGCAA
>JBMFVN010000044.1:0-5988 GCA_049965975.1 Candidatus Micrarchaeia archaeon | reverse complement strand
TCAAAGCTGCCTATAAAATAGATTTGTTTTGGCAGTATTTAAGCTTTTGTATTATTTTCGATTTCTCGCTTATTTTCTTGCATACTTCGCATATTTGCTAAGCTCGGGCAAAGCAATAAAAGAATAAGTTGGCAAAAAAGCATCATGAAATTCAGGGATTTTATAAATAGGCTTGATTCCGAGAAGAAGCTTTTGCACATAACAAAGCCGGTTAGTACAGAGTACGAAATTGCAGCGTATCTAAAGAAATACGATGGCACGCCAGTCATCTTTGAAAAAGTGCACGATAATGACAATGCTGAAAAGATGCCAGTTGTAGGCAATCTGCTTAGCAGCATGGACCTGCTTTGCGAAAGCCTTGGAATAGGCAAAGAGGACTGGATACCTCACATGCAAAATGCAATAAACAACCCGGGCAGCATAACAGAATCGGCTTCAAGCACTTTCGATTACTTTGAGCCCGATCTAAGCATTGTGCCTGTGCTTAAGCACTATCCAAAAGACCTTGGAGCATACATAACCTCTGGAGTAGTATTCGCAGAAAGAAACGGCATAAGGAACATTTCATTTCACAGGCTGGCTGTTATAGGCAAGGACAGGCTTGTAGGCAGGCTTGTCGAGCAGAGGGATTTGCATACAATGTATACTGATGCAAAGGAGCACGGCGAGGATGTCAATGTGTCAATAGCGATAGGCAATAGCACAGGCGTTTTGGTTGCTGGTGCGACAACAGTAGCAAGGGGTTTCTACGAGCTTACTATAGCATCTGCCCTTGAATCAGGAATTACAGTTACAAAGGCAAAGACTAGCGAAATACGCTACCCAATTGATTCCGAGATCGTGCTCGAAGGCAAGATCCTGCACGATGAAACTGCAAAAGAGGGTCCATTCGTTGATCTGACCAACACTTATGACGTGGTAAGAGAGCAGCCTGTGTTTGCAATAGACAAAATAGCCATGCAGAAGAATCCTATTTATCAGGCGCTTCTTCCTGGTGGCAACGAGCACAAGATACTGATGGGCGCTCCAAGGACACCGACAATATATAAGGCATTGAAAGACGCAGGCATAGATGTAGTAAATGTGTATTTAACTGAAGGCGGCAGCGGCTGGCTTGATGCCGTAATAGCAATAAGGAAAAGAAGTGAGGAAGACCCTGAAAAGGCAATACAAGCGGCAATAGCAGGCCACAGAAGCCTTAAGAAAATAACAATAGTTGACGACGACATAGATGTAACAGATCCGAACGACGTCAATTACGCGGTGACAATGTATTGGCAAGCGGGAAAGGAGAAGGTTCTTAGCAACATAAAAGGCTCGTCCTTGGATCCGATGGGTACTCCAGAAGGCATAGGGAGCAAGCTCTGCATAGATGCAACCAGGCCCCTAAACGTGCCGCCTGAGAAGCTTCTAAAAATGAAGAAGGCAGACATAGGCTTCAAGATAGAATAAGATATAATAGGTGTAATAATGGAGTTGCATACAAAGCAAGAGATTTCTTGGCTCGACGACTTGGATGCCAACGGTGTGGTGATAAATCCAAACCACGAGCTCTATGGCAAAAGCATTGCAGGTGTAGACCTTTACATGCCTGCTGCTTCTGGTTCTACAGTTGGTGCCGACAGGCTTGTCAACCTTGCAGTGAACGGCAAGGGGCCGAGGAAGATAATTCTTGAGCGTGCAGACCCAATAACTATGTGGGGAGCTATTCTTGGCAAGATAGACCTTGAGATAAAAGGTAAGCAGAAAAAGCCTGTCAATATAAGCAAGCTCGAGTCTTTGGGCATTGAGCCCGAGATAGCAGACTTGCTTGCCCGTGCAGGAGAGCTTCTTGGCACAGACGAGTTCATACCTGCCGATTACGTACAAATTGCAGGGGTTTCCTATAAGACGATTACAGAAACAGGCCTTGAGCTTAGGCGCCACTTTGGCAGCAAGTACAAGTTCAGGGCAAAAAACGTGACGATAAACCCCGCAGGTATGGACATGGAGTCGTGGCAGGAGCAAGGCATACCTGAGGAGTTTGCAAAGAAGCAAAAAGAGATTATAGACATTTACGTCAAGATGGGAGCAGTGCCAACTATAACGTGCACGCCTTATCTTGTAGGCAACACGCCTTTGCCTTTCACAGATGCCTTCTTGTCAGAATCTTCAGTAGTTGCTTTTGAAAACTCGCTTCTTGCGGTAAGGACAAACAGGGAAGCCGGATTAAGCACTTTGCTTTATGCCATTGCAGGATATGGGCCAAGATACGGGCTTCATCTGCAGGAGAACAGAAACCCAAGAGTAGAGGTAAACGTAAATACAGAACTGCACGGTGCAGTGGACTACAGTCTTCTCGGCTACAAGCTTGGCGAAATCGCAAACGGAAGAATACCTTACATAACAGGAATTAGTGGCGTGCCAAGCATAGAGGAGCTTAAGGAGCTTGCCGCAGCAGGCGCTGCTTCTGGCTCAATAGACCTTTTCCACATTGCAGGCATTACTCCGGAGGCAAGGTACAATATGATAAAACTAGACAGCATAGAAGAAAAGGTTGAAATAGACAGGAAGGAGCTTGACGATCTAAAGGCAAAGCTGAATACAGGAAATGAGCAAGATATAGATCTAGTTGCAATAGGCTGCCCTCATGCTTCGATAAACGAAGTGCGGGAAGTGGCCTTGCTGCTCAAAGGCAAGAAAATAAGGGCTGGCAAAGAGCTTTGGATAACTACCTCACGGGTGGTTAAGGACCTTGCGGAGCAGCTCGGCTATTTGAAAATAATAGAACAGGCAGGAGGCCACGTGGTAGCAGATACTTGCATGGTAGTGTCGCCTATAGAGGACATAGGCTTCAAGACCACCGCCACCAACTCGGGCAAGGCAGCAAAATACTTGCCAAGGTTTTCAAAGCAGAGCGTCGTGTTTGCAAGCGTAGAGGAGCTTATAAGCAAGATTGTTTAATTTTTTGCTTGCGTTATTTATTTAAGGATTTAATAAAAAGTCTATTTGGATTATATGTTCGAAAGACTTGCGAACGGCTGGCGTCTTGCTTCTGAAGTAAGGAAAATGGTTTTTAAGGACAAGTCTTTAATGACATATCCAATTGTTTCAATGCTTATTGCATTTGCGATGTCGCTTGTAATTTTTGGAACGTTTTTTGTTTTTGTAACAAATCCGGCTTTTTCAGGCGCGATAGTGTACTTGGTGCTTCTTGCCATAGTGTTGCTTTTTGTCGTTTACTTTCTTTTGATTTTCATAGTCTCATATATCCTGCTTGCAATGTATGTCGCTTTCAAGAGCAGCCTTGCTGGAAATAAAATTGGCATGCTTGAGGCATTAGCAAGGGTAAAGGAATACATTAGGCCTTTGGCAGAATGGTCTTTGTTCTACGCATTGGTAATAACATTCCTCCGCGCCTTAGAGTCACAGATAAGAGGTATAACCGGAGCAGTTATAGGAGTAGCGACAAGCGTTGCTCTAAGTATATCCTTACTTTTTATAATGCCTGTTATATACAACCAAAAGCTTGGTCCTATATCCGCTATGAAAAAGAGTGCAGAAGTTTTTGTACGGCATTTCGGCTCTACTATAGGAGGCATAGCCTACTCAGACACTTATGGTCTTATTTTCATAGCCCTTGGCTCAGTAATTTTACTTTGTGGAGTGGGAATTTCAACTGCCTTTATAGGAGTAGTAGCAGATGCAATAGTCGACGTTCTTTATGTTTTTGGTTACTTATTTGTCCTTTTCGGAGCTATAGTGGCATATACAACAAGCAACATTTTCAAGTTCATACTTTTTGACTATGCCACGGGCATGGGGCTGCCTGCAGGCTTCGATGAAAATCTGATTAAGAATGCATTGATTAGTAAGAAGCAGAATATACTTTGAAAGTGTTCATATGCGAGGAGTTGTTGTTTCTTTGCCTAACGATGAAGGCTTGGCAAGGGAGCTTGGAAAGAAAGGTACTACCAACGGCATTTCTTTTTACAATAAGAAGGTAAATGGCATTGCTATTACTACCCTATTTCCAAGCAATTTGACCGAAAAGTTCTACGCCGTTGCACAGTCTATCCTTCTTGCAAACGTTGTCGTGCTGGGCTCAAAGAATCTTGACGCGCTGTTTGGTGAGTCGGTCATCGCAAGCTCTCTGCTTGGCAAGAAGGTTCTCATAACAGCAGATTCAGATGCAAGCAGCATATTGAATGGGCTGCCTTTAGATTACAAAATAGTTGAAAAGGAAAAGCTCGAAGAAGAAATACTTGCGTGTACTCCAAAAGCAGAAAGCAGCGAGGTTAGAATAGACCTTGACAGGGCGTTTCCAGTAAACGGCGTTGGAGACGTTGTGCTTGGTATAGTGACAAAGGGCTCTGTTTCTAAGCATGCCACACTTGTGCACAGTTCGGGCAAACAGGCGCTTGTGCGCTCCATACAGATGCAGGACGAAGACGTGGAGCAGGCAGAGCAGGGAGCCAGGGTCGGCCTAGCTCTGAAAGGGCTAAGCTACAAAGAAGTTGAGAAAGGTGACATTTTGGCAAGCAGGCAGATAAAATACAAAAAGGAATTTTCTGCAAAAATAGAGTTTTCAAAGTTCGCCGGCCAAAGCCAAAATGTGCGTTGTCTGCTGGTTCATAACTTTTCAGAGTCTATTGCAATGCTAACCCAGAAACAACAGGAAACATTCTCGATTTCTCTTGAAAAGCCTATGGCGATAGATTCTGGAGACAAGTTCTTGCTTGTAAGGGACTCAAAGCCTAGAATTTTCGCTTCAGGTACGCTTCTTGCTGAAGAATAAGGCTTTTGAATGGCTTTCAAACGCACAAGAACTGCTCTTGTTGCTTTTGTGTTGCTTGCTTTGTTGGCTGTTGTTTATTTTTATTTTTCGCTTTATCGTGCTTTGCCTGCTTTGCCTAAGCAAATTTATTACAAGCTTGGAGTTTGCACGCATGGCAACGTGTCGTCAGAGCTAAAAGCCTTGGATTCTGGAATAAGATATTTCAGAACAGACATAAGCTTGGGCAAAAGCCAGGAGAGTTGGCTTGCTTACGAGCACTCAACATTTGATGCCAGTTATCTGGGAATTTTGGACTACGACACACTGCCTGGAGGATTTTCCAACAAGAACTGGAATCTTACAGAGTGGAATGAGAGCGTCGCCAATGCGATTCAAGCCTATCCTTGGATAAACACGTGGGAGATTTGGAATGAGCCTTATGTTGGCATATTCCAAACGGGCTTTGTAAACGGCAGCGCCTACAATTATTTTCTATTGCTAAAAAGTGCAGCAAAGATAATAAGGAGCAGGGAGCCCAATGCTACTGTAGTTTGCTTTGGAGGCGCCCCAATAGACAATGAGCAAGTATTCGATTGGTATGCGCAAGTATGGCACTATGGTGCTGCTGAATATTGCAACGCCATTTCTTTGCATGCTTATTTGCTTGGTCCTTTGCTGCCTTACGAGAATTTTACTAAGAGCTGGTCAAGCGGCATAGAAGCTTATGAAGCCCTGACTGGCAAGCCCATCTACATTACCGAATTCGGTATGCCTTCAAGCTCAGCAATGCCTGGCTATAGCCAGAAAATGCAAAACCAGTTCCTTGTCGAAGGTCTTTCCCTTTTCAACAGGTTCAGCTACATAAAAAGGGTCTATTGGTACGATCTCTGGGGCCTTTCAGATGGCTCTTTAAGAGACGACTTCGGTCTTCTAAATCTATCAGATCCCTATACAGGAACTCCAAGCATATCATGGCATACTTTTCTTCAAGCCAGCAATAGGAGCGCATACGCTAGGTAAGCTTTTCTTTTGTACACAAAATTTTATATACTACCTGAACCACATTATAATCAGGTTGAAAATATGAACAAAGAACCCGTTGTCAGCGGATTACCAAATATTGTAGAAGAAATACGCAAAGCTAGTAAACGTGTTTCTGTTGCAGGAGAATTGCCTAATTATTTAAGTATACCTGCTGCTTTAATTAAGCAAGTAAGGCACAAAGCCACTAC
>JBMFVN010000043.1:0-6032 GCA_049965975.1 Candidatus Micrarchaeia archaeon | reverse complement strand
TAGAAAGGACAAAAGGAATTGGCGTGCTTTCTACGCAAGATGCGATAGAATACGGGGTGACCGGGCCAGTGCTAAGGGCCTCTGGTGTCAACTTTGACATTAGGAAAAACAGGCCTTATTACAAGTACGCAGAGCTCGGCATAAAGCCGCAGGTGCTTACCGGCGGCGACTGTTTTGCAAGATATAAAGTCAGGATGCTTGAAATGAAAGAAAGCATAAGGCTCATTCGCGAGGCATTCAAGAAAATGCCAGAGGGCGACGCGCTCGGCATGCCAATAAAGCTTGTGCTGCCTAGCGCAAAGAACAGAATAGTGACAGTAAGCAGGGAGACGCCAAGGGGCGAGCTGTTTCTTTACATGGTTGCAGACCCTCAAAGGCCGTACAGGCTTGCCATGCGCACCCCTTCTTTCATAAACCTTGCAGTAATAAACAAGCTTGCAAAAGGCATGCATCTTGCAGACCTTTTCGCAATATTGGGAAGCCTTGATTTGGTGATACCGGATGTCGATCGCTAGCCTACTTTCACTTTCATGGCTTGTTTCTCTGCTTAGCTCAAGCAGCCTGCTCGACCAGGCTGCGGGTCTGTTCGTCTATGCCGTGGGCGTGGCGGTGCTAGTCATGCTGTTTGTTTATTTCGTCAGCTGGTTCGAGAGAAAGTTCATAGCAAAAGTGCAAGGAAGGCACGGCCCTACTTTTGTAGGGAAATATGGCATCTTGCAAAATCTTGCCGACCTTACAAAGCTTCTTGCAAAAGCCGACTACTGGCCAAAGCGCGCAGACAGGCTTGTATTTGCAGTTGCTTTGCCTGTTATGCTAGCGCTTTCAATATTCCTTGTAATGCTTCTGCCTCTTTTGCCAAGCACAGGCATAGGCTCTTTTGCAAACAACCTGCTGCTTATCTTTGTCTTGTTCGCTTTTATGCCCCTGCTAATATTTGTGACTGGGGTTTCAAGTGGCAACAAGTTCGGGGAGATAAGCGCGCAGAGATCTGTGATAATGCTGCTTAGCTATGAAATACCGATGTTTCTAATTGTTGCCTCTGCGAGTCTTCTGGCAGGCTCGTTCAGCATATCTGGAATTGTGAGTGCGCAGTCTAAGGTGTGGTATGTATTGCTAATGCCCATAGGCTTCTTTGTGTTTTTTGTGGCCATGCTTGCAGAGCTAGAGAGATCGCCTTTTGATTTGAGGGAAGCAGACTCTGAGCTCATTTCTGGCTGGCTTACTGATGTAAGTGCGCCGTATTACAGCCTTGCCCTGTTTCTTGATTATACCAAGCTTTTTCTAGGAGGCGCTCTTATTGCAATTCTGTTCTTTGGAGGATGGAGCGGCCCTGTGCTGCCGCCTATATTGTGGCTGCTGATAAAGATTGTGCTCATTGCTGTTTTCATAATGGTAATAAGAGCTACAGCCGTTCGCATGAGGCTTGACAGGCTTCTCCGCTTTGGCTGGCTTTTGCTTCTTCCGCTTGCCGTGATTAATTTATTACTTACTTTCGTATTATTCGTATGAGGCGCTTGTGTGATACTTAATCCAATAGCAAAAACTGCAAGAAGCATAAAGGACAAGAGGTTCACGCTAGAGTTCCCGAGCGAGAGGGAGCAGCTGAGCGACAACGAAAGGTATATGCTACGGCTTGACATGCCCACTTGCATAAGCTGCGGCGCATGCGAGAGAATATGCCCCAACAAGACAATAACAATGGTAGACACGCCAACAAAAAACAGCATTAAAAAGATGCCGCAAGTGGATATAGAGCGCTGCCTCTTCTGTGGGCTCTGCGAGGAAGTTTGTCCTACAAAATGCCTTACGCTTACCAAAGGCTACGACTTCGAGTCTTATGACAAGAGGAAGTTCGTCAAAAGGCCCGAGGAGCTCGAAGGTTGACAAACATGCCGATATTGCTGCTTGCTTCTTGCTTGCTTTTGGTGCTGTTTTCTCTAGGCATATTCCTTTCTAGGAAGCTCCTCAGGTCAGTTATTCTGCTCGCGCTTGCAGCAATAGGAAGTGCGGCCCTGCTTGCAGTAATAGGCGAAGAAATCATAGCGATTTTGCAAATTCTTATTTTTGTAGGAGGCATATCAACTTACATGGTTGTTGCTTTTGGCTCCGAGCTGGAGCTTAAAAGACAGAGCGCAAAGACTGAGAAGATAAGGCTTGTTGCATTCTTGGGTTCGTTCGTGCTGCTTTCTGCGCTGCTTGTTTTCATTTTTGTAGGAGCAACTTACGGTTCGGCAAGCCAGCAAGCAGATCTGCTTGCTTATGTTTCATCCACATTTGACAAATATTACTTGTTCTTGTACTTGCTTTTGCTTATGCTTTTTGCGGTAACAATAAGCAGCATTCTTGCTGTGAAAAGGTTTATTAGGCGCGTGCCGGTGATAGAATGATGCCATTTCAATTCATTCTTTTTACAAGCCTGCTCGTTGTGGCAGCAGCCATAGCAGGCCTGCTGACAAGCAGGCACTTTGTGCTTTTGTTTCTTTCGGTAGAGCTAATATTCATAGCAAGTATTGTTCTTTTGGTTTCTTTCTTCGCTTTTTCAAGCTCGCTAAGTGGTGAAGGCTTGATGCTTCTGTTCGCAATATGGGCCATAGCAGCTGCAGAAACCATTGTCCTAATTACATTTTACGTGTTCATGAAACACTTTGGCTTCGATTTCGACGTTTCGAAGCTTAAAGAGTTGAAGTGGTAACATGCTTGCGCTCTTGCTCATAATCCCGCTTCTGCTTGGCATCGCCATTTCTGCATTTGCAGAGCCTAAGCGCGTAAAGCATGTAGCTCTTGCCGCAAGCATAGCAACTCTGCTGCTTGTTCCTTTTTGCACATCTTCGGGCACTATTTCCTGGCTTGGCGTAGGCGCAGGATCCTTGGACTTGGTAATAAGCACAGGAGCACTCAACCTACTGCTTATCTCTCTTGTTGCATTCATTGCACCGTTCATCTTTTTCTACTCTTACGGCTACATGTCTTTGCCAAGCGAGCAAAAGAGATACTATTCTGAGATGCTTGCGTTCGAAACTGCAATGCTCTTGTTTGCCATGAGCGGCAGCTTCGTTACTCTTTTTATTGCCTGGGAATTCCTTAGCATGACAAGCTATTTGCTGATAGGATTCTGGTATGATAGAGAAAGAGCGGTAAGGGCGGCAAGAAAAGTAATAAGCATAATAATGATCGGCGACTTCTCGCTTCTTGGTTCGATGGCTCTTTTCCTTGGCGCTTACGGTACTCTGAACTTCTCTGTTATTATAAATTCAGCGGCAAAAAGCAGCGTGCTATCCGAGCTTGCTGTCCTGCTGCTTCTTGTTGCAGTATTTACAAAGTCTGCCCAGTTCCCCTTCCATGAGTGGCTTGCCGACGCCATGGAGGGCCCCACGCCGGTTTCGGCAATGCTTCACTCAACCACGATGGTGAAGGCAGGCGTATTTGCTGTAATGGTCTTGTTCCCCTTGATTTTGTTTGCGCATATGAGCAGCGTGCTTATTGGAGTAGGCATTCTTACTGCATTCATTGCAACTCTGGACGCAATGAGGGAGCAGCACATAAAGAAGGTGCTTGCTTATTCAACTGTTCAGGAGCTCTCTCTTATGCTTGTTGCTCTCGGCGCGCACGCATTTCTTGCAGCAGTATACTTCTTCGTAGCTCAAAGCTTCTACAAGGCGCTTCTGTTCTTCAGCGCCGGGTCCGTAATGACTGCGACAAACAAAGAGCATTTGCACGAAGTCAGCGGCATGACATCAAATAGGCTTCTCTTTGTAAGCACAGCCTTCGGGGTCTTGGCCCTTGCGGGCTTTATCCCGTTTGACGGCTTCTTTGCAAGCATAGGAATAAGCTCGGCGTTTACAGGCAACCTTGCGATGTACGCGCTTATTTCGTTGATAAGCATGCTTACAAGCTTCTACATATTCAGATGGCTCATACTCTGCTCGAGGCCGGCAGAAGAGGAAAGGGAAAAGGTGCTTTACGAGTCACTTCCAAGAAGCATGCTTTATTCAGGTTTTGCGCTTGCCGTGCTGGCCTTGCTTGCCAGTGCGCTGTTCTTTTTTGCAAAGAACCTTTTTGGCAGAGTGCCATATGCACTTACAGGCAAGCCTCTTGTGCTTAATCCTTTAGACATTAGCGTTGAGCTGGCAGCAGCAGGAATAGGATCTATTCTTGCATTGCGCACATACAGGCGCGCAGCTTACAACTCAAAGCGTGTTTTCGGAAAAAAGGCAGACTTGATTCAGACATCTAATCTGTTCAATGTTGTCTACGCGCTTTTTGCAGGATTCTTCTACGCTTTTGCCGATGGCATTTACTATATGGAGCTTTATCTCAATAGCTTGTTCGATTACATGGGTGCTTTGGTAAATGCTTTTGGAAATTACACAAGAAGACTTGCAACCGGAGAACTTAATGTTTACGTAGGCTTGTTCATTGCAGGCTTCGCTTTGCTACTATTGATTGTGGTGTTTGCATGATGCTGCTCATGTTCTTTGTATTTGCTCTGGGCTTAATGCTTCCGGCATTTGACATATTGGCCTGGTTCTTATCAAATAGGCGTGCTGCGCTTGCATTAAATGTTGTATTTTTGCTTATGCTCGCAGGCACTTCTGTCGAAATATACATTTCAGGTATTTCAGCAAGTTACTATAACCTTGTATCTGTAAGCTCGTTTTCTGCTTTCTTTGCAATGCTGTTTTCAGCTGGCATGCTTCTGGTAAGCGTTCTCGCTTATTCATATTCGAAGGATTACCTTGAATTTTCAATTCTTGCTAGCTTTGCCTTGCTTGGCATGCTTGCTGTTTCTTTTGCTTCTTCTCTGCTTATGATACTTGTCGGTCTTGAGCTGGCAAGCCTGCCTTCGGTGTTCATAGTCCTTCTTTCAAGGAGGAATTCGCTGGAAGCCGCTACGAAATATCTCATAATGTCTGCATTCGTGATTGCGTTTCTTGCCTTTGCGCTTGTGCTTTTGTTCGGCTCTTCAAATTCGCTTGCACTTTCAAGCGCGGGCAAATCAGTGTTTTCTTTGCTCGCTCTTATCTTCTTTTTCGCTTCTCTGGGCTTCGACTCTGCCCAGTTTCCATTCGGCGTGCTGCTTCCTGACATTTACCAGGGTTCGGGCGCCTATGCTACCGCCATGCTTGGTGGTGTGAACAAGAAGCTCGGCTTTGCCGCCCTGATTCAAGTGATTATTCTGGTTTTCGTAAGTTTCCGAAGCGCTTTCATAATCGCAGCAATTCTCGCCACGCTTACTATGTTCTATGGCAACATATCTGCTTTAATGCAGAAGAACCTCAAGAGGCTTTTTGCATATTCGAGCATTTCCCAGGCAGGCTACATAATGATAGGAATAGCAACAGCCACTGTTGGTGGCCTGGCTGCGAGCCTTGTCCAGATCTTCGCCCATATGTTCTTGTTCATAGGCGTTCTAGCAGTTATAGCATGGCTAGAAAGCAAGGGCAGGGAAGACCTAGACAGCCTTATAGGGCTAAACAATGAGAATAAAATTGCTGCAATAAGCATGACCTTGTTTATGCTATCTATGATCGGCCTGCCTTTTACCACTGGCTTTATTGGCAAGTTTCTGCTTTTCCTGAACGCCACGCTTTCTGGCCTTGTGTGGCTTGCAATTCTTGGAATAATAAACAGCGTAATCTCGATCTTCTACTATGCAAAGGCGATAACTGCTATATTTACTAACAAGTACGAAGCGAAAAAGATGAGCATGGGCTATGCAACCTTTGCGGTTGTGGCTACTTGCCTGGCAATTACCCTTCTATTTGGCATTTATCCTTCACCACTTATTGGCTTCGCTACAAGTGCCGCAGGTGTGCTATTTCATTAAAAATGTGAGCGGGAAATCCCACGCTCTTTAGAGGTGTGCTGAGAGCGAACTGTGGAAATTGGTGGGCATTTGCTTAACTGGTCAGTGGCCTTAGCGCCCTGTTTTTTTCCATTCGGAACAAATCACAGCATACCTTTGTCCGCTTAGGAATCCCACGCCGTTTATGGGTGAGAGTATCACTAAGCAAGAGACGAGAAAAGAACTA
>JBMFVN010000042.1:0-6214 GCA_049965975.1 Candidatus Micrarchaeia archaeon | reverse complement strand
ATAGAGGTCAACGACCGGTTTAACGATATTTTTGCCGAACTGGCTCCTAGTTTGGGTCTTGACGAAAAAGACGTGCTAATTGTAGAAGTAGTGTCGCAGGAAGAGGCTCAGCGGCTCCAAGCAGAAGATTATGATAAACTCGTCGGGCCGTATTACGATTTTCAGTCTAAAACGCTCTTTATACCAAACTTTTATCAACAAGTATACCAAGCTTATGCTATTTATCGCAGATGTCTTATTCCGCATAGCGTTTTCTAAAAACGCAAGCGGCTATAAGAACCTTGGCGCAGTGGATCGCATGGACATGGTGCGCGTGGAAAACGGCGCTGCATACGTGAACGATATCTTACGCGTTGGACAAGTTTGCAGAATCGGAAAGCGGTCCGAATCCGGACAAGCGCGGCGACCTGTTCAATTCTATAAAAACAGAGACCGAAGATCTCATGAGCGACCTTACTTACGGGCTTGCGAGTGGCATCGGCAATTCTGAAAACGCACGGCAAGCGATAGCAGAGCTTTTTGAGGAAGTAATACCCGCATACGTAGTCGCAGTTCTTGCAGAATCGTTCAATGGCAAAACATGCTGGAATTCGCGCTCATGCTTTCAAAAGAAATAACCGCGGCCAGTATAGACTCTTGCTTTTGGATCACGATTTGTGGCATATCTTTTTCCCCACAAAGTTGAGTATAGACGAATTAAAAGACAATGTACCGAGAGCAGTATGAGCAACTGCAAGAGATCGCAAAGAGCGCCTATCCACAAAACGCTGATTTGCAAAGCACGGCGCTAGCCACGCTGCTTGCTGTTGTGGAGATAGACAGAAGGATAGGCGCAGAAGAGGCACTCAGGTAACCGCTACTTTAGCGCGTCTATGAGCACAAGCCCGACGACTATGAGCATGCCGCCGAATATTTCTATCGGATAATAGCTACCAACGAGTATGCTGCCTGCAAGCACTATCAGTATGTCGCTATTTTCAAAATTGATAATGAAATTCTTTTTTATTACGTATTGCTCCGTCGTCTTGGCCTTTTCCGTGTTGACCGCCGCAAGTTCGAAGGCGGAGCCGCCAAGCGTCATTGCGCCGCTGAAAACTCCAAGGAACGCGTAAAAGAGGCCTACATTTGCAACAGGTATTGAGAACAGCAGGGCAAACAAGAGCAGAAAGACGGGCTCTAGCAAAACTTTGGATCCGGCCGTGTACTTGTGAATTTTGTAGTATTGCAAGTAATAGCCCACTCCCGAAAGCGCAGCTATGCCCAATACAAACGGCAACGTCTGAATTTGGAACTTCGCGTCCTTGATTTCGGCAAAATATACACCGATAGTTACCAGGAAAACGCCGAACGACAACAAAAGAAGCTTTTCAGACCTTATCCTTTTGTGATATATGACTGTGTCGATGAGCAAGAAGACAAGCCCCGCCACGCCTATAAGGGGATACATGCTTGCAAGGGTAAAGCGCGCATACCCCAGATACAGGATTACCAAAAATACCGAAACAACAAGAGACGCTATCCCGCTGAAAATCCAGTAGATCGGTTTTGGAGGCTTTACCTTGGCATTTGACAATTTAAGAAACAGGGGCAGGAACAGGAAGCCGCCAATAGCAAACAAAAAGAGGCTGGCTCCGAAAGGCGCGTGCCTTATGACAATGAATTCGGTTACCGCCCCAAGCCCGTAAAAAAGCGAGCTAAAGAGCAGGTAAAAATAAACTTTGGTGCCGGCGTGCACAAGATCGCCTAAAAAGCGAAGTTTGTGTTTATATATCATTAGCATTTTATATATCATTAGCATAACTGAAATAGGCATAATGGCAACAGACCATTTTCGCAAGTCGCTTTAGAATTTTGCACAGCACGGCGCAAGCCGTATTTCAATCGTTCGCTTGCCATGCAGCGTGAAAAGTTACCGAGCAAGCGGTAAAAGTGCAGGATACTGTCTCCAATGAGATCAAGGTAATTCTTTTAATTGTTAAACCAGATATTTAATGTGGGCCCGTAGCTCAGTTTGGATAGAGCGGCGCCGTCCTAAGGCGAAGGTCGTGGGTTCAAAATAAGCAACAGCTTATGACAATCCCACCGGGCCCGCGGCGATTAAATGGAAAACAAAATCAAAAAGGCGAAAAGCGTTAAAGCAGATTCGAATGAACCGAAGATATTGGTAAAGCCAATAGGAAGGTTTGGCGGCCTAGACAGCATACACGTTGCCTTGATAATAGTAGTGGCTCTTCTCATCGCGCTTCTTCTGGTGGTTTCTTACCAGAAGCCCGCAATAAAGGTAGTTGCAAACACGACTGCAAAGCCCATCCACAACAGCACACAGGTGCTAGCTTCGCTGCAAAGATTTCTGGCAAGCTATGCTTATGTCAACAGCTCGCTTTCTGTGCTGCCATATGTTACTGAAATCCAGAACGCAAGCGTAGCATATTTGCCTAGCAGTAGGCAGTGGCTGGCAGAAATTCCTGCAGTAAACCCTGCAACAAACACCACTTTTGAAATGGGCTTCCTGGTTAACGACAGCAACACTTCAAAGATACTGCCGCTTATACAGGCAGCAGCGCCAAGCAAGATTTTGAACAACAGCGAGGTATACCAGGGGGTAATAAAGCTCTCTGACAAATACGCGTGCAACGTAGAAAAGCCTTTGCAGGTGTACTGGTTCATAGATCCATATGAGCAGGGCTCAGTAAAGAGCCTAATGAACGCAACGCAGCTCGAATCACGGTTTGGCAACAACATAAGCATTCAGATAAAAATTTTCAATACCCAAGCCACTATGTCTGTTGCTAAGCAGTACGGCTTGGTAAATGCAGAGCTGCTTGGCAAATACATTTTCTGCGCGTCTTCTCAAGCAGGATTTGAAAACTTTGTAAGGAATCTAAATGCTGCCTACACAGGTTCTTTCATGGGCGCACTGGCATTGAACAACATAGCTAACGAATCCGGGCTTAATTACACTGCACTGGCATCTTGCATAAACACGTCTCAACAAGTGATAAACAGCCAGGCGCTGCTTGCGCAGTTCTACAACATAACGACAACGCCTGCGGTAATAGTAGACTGCGAATACATGTCAATACCTCAAACGGCAGAGCAGGCAATCTGCTTTGCAAACTCTACTTTGTGCAAGTGAACTAATGCATATAATTGTTGGCATTGATGGAGGCAAGACGGCTGCAATAGCGTGCATAGACCTGAATGCGAAAGTGCTAAAGCTTTTTACAGGCAGGTTCGTGAGCACGAGCTGGTTCGTCAACAAGATAAACGAGACTGGCGAGCCGGTAATAATAGCGAGCGACAAGGAAAAGCCAGATGATATAGCAAAGAAGCTTGCTGCGATTTTTGGTGCTGTGCTTTTTTCACCAGATACGGATATCAGCACAGAAAAGAAGGCAATGCTTGCTGGCAAGACAGATAATCTGCATGAGCGCGATGCGCTAGCTGCGGCAAAGCTTGCATATAACGCATACGCCAACAAGCTCAAGCAAGTAGATAAGCTTGCGAGCAAGAAAGGGGCAGACCCTGACAGGATAAAGGCGCTTGTGATAGCAAAGCGATACTCAGCATACGAAGCGTTGAACAACAAAAAATCCGGCAGGGCTAGATAGCAATTTGCATAAGTAGAAATTAAAAGAAAAGAAAAAAGGATTTATGAAAGAAGCTTGTTTATCTTCGGATACGCGTCAAGCGCGTGCTCCTGCTCCATCTGCTGGTATATCATGTACATTATGCCTACTGTAAGCAGAATTCCTACTCCTGTGCCTACTGCACCGAGCAGGGTTGCGAACACCGCTAGCAACGCGACTATTACACTGCCGAGTACTGTTATCGTAGGTATGTACTTGTTAAGCAGGTTTTCGACTACTCTTGGATCCCTCCTAAACCCTGGTATTTGCCAGCCGTAATCCTGAAGCTGCTCCGCAACAGCCTTGGGGCTCTGCCCGGTCATCTCTATCCAGAATTTTCCAAACAATATAGACAGCAGAACAAAGACAATAGTGAACACTATGACATGCACATATTCAGGAACAAGAAGCACGGCTCCATTGGGCAGTATGAGCTCGCTTGTGTGCGAGGCAAGATAGGTGAAATACGCCCCGTAGCCTCCGACGCCGCCGTATTGAGTAGAATATGGCAGAGGAAAGTTTGGAGAAATCAGGTATACAAGGCCGCCAACAAGGTCAGGCGAAGCGGCACCAGTAGCAGTTGGAATTATCTGATAGTAGGCGAAGAAGTGGGCAAGGTTTGCAAATGGCCCTGTAACATGGATCAGAAGAGCAAACCAGAACGTGAGAGAAGCTGTGAGAGAGTAGGTAAGTATTACCGGCAGCACACTAACATAAAGCAGAGGAATAGGCAATCTGCCTCCTACGCCTCTGAACTGCGAGAACACCATTGGCAATTCGACCTTTATGTTGAACACGTAGACGCTTATTATGAACACAACTATTGCAGCAAAAAGAGGCCCGAAGGCGAGCAGAGCGTTAGACAAAGCGGAAGCGCCGCCTGCTGCAATCGCCTGGCCCGCCTCGCTAAGCAGCACGGTAAGAGTGCCGGCAACTATTGCATATGCCACGCCGCCTGCTATGAACAAGTTAATGCCAGAGGTTATCCCGTATTTTGTCATCGCCTCGTCAAGGTAGACTATTATTATCGCACTTATGGCAAGCTGTGCCACAACAAGCCCGTAAGCAGAAGGCGTTGCAAGCGGAGCATAGCCTGCATTAACAAACACTATCGCTTCTATTACTGCTATGACCATTGCAGAAAGCTTCTGAAGGCTCTGGAACCTTCCCTTGACCTCGTTATCGTTAAGGTCTACGTTTATTACCCCTGAGCCTATTATAAGCTGAAGCACTATGCTTGCAATCACTATTGGCCCTATGCCAACAGTTGTCAAGTAGCCTATTCTCGATGCGAATACAACACTAATCAGCTGCAAAAGGGGCTGATTTATGGAAGATATGCTTACTCCAAGAGCGGGAGTGCTGAACATTACAAAGAATATGCCCATTATGATTCCTGTCCACACCATCTTCTCCCTGAAAGACAATGGCACACTGGGCCTTTTTATTACTGGCACAAATTTGAGAATCGGATCAAGCGAATGTAGGTCTGTCATGTTTTTTCATCCTTCTATTTTTATTTTATTTTATTTTTATTCTGTTTTTATGCTAACTATGTAAGCGCCTTTTGAAACGCGCTGCAACAAACTGCTCCTTAATTTCATGGCCGTAGCGATATAGCCCCTGAGCAGGAATGTGCTCAAGAGCACAAAGCCAGACATCGATAGTTCGTGAGGGTACTGCAAATTTATGGCATGCATGTTTTCTGAAACATTTCCAGGGATGTGAAGGTATCTGAGTATTTTTGGAATCTCAGACTTGGCTTCCGGCCTTTCTTCGCCGAGGCGCTTGCCAAGTATGTACATAAGCTTGGAAACTGAATTTAATAAAGGTTTTTGTAACAGGGGAAGGAGCGAAATCAGATAGTAATCGCTGTTGAAACTGCAAGGCTCGGCGTCTATGCCTTCGGCTAGAAGCTCTGAAAGCTTGTCGAATCTGCCGATATAGGTCAAGCCCAAATATGGGTCTATGCGCCGAGACGCCTCGAACTGGCAGAAGCTTGAATTGTTGAGCATGCAATGTGTTTCTATAGCTTCAACACGCCTGCCTGTTTCCTTGGATAAGAATCCTGCAATAAGCCCAGATTCAAACATGTGCGAGTTAGTGCCGAAAGAAAAAGAGAGCATTTTCCTTGCTGATGTTATCTTAACTGCATCCGGAAAAGGATAGTATATTACTTTCCCTAATCCTGCGGCAGCAAGAATGCGTTCTAGCGTAAGCGCTCCTGGAAAGTGGATCGCAGCAAGCTCTCCTGTTGCAAATCCTGACTTGTAGGCATATCTCTTTGTTTCTGGAGTAAAATTATATACCAGGTCTTGAAGATTCATCGGCCTACACGAATCATGCTCGCTGCTTGCAATTCGCTTGATAAGCAGCAACTCTATGCTTTTGCTTGCTTCGTTTTCGCCTTCTGTTTCCGAAATTTGCTTCTTTAGCTTAGGCTTTTGCGAATGCGATATAGCTGCCTTGGCAGCTGGCAAAAGCTTGCTTCGCCTCCTCGCTGCTGCTTTCGCAGTTCTTTTCATGAAAATGCCTTTTCCTTGCCTAATTGGTAATATATCAGGAAAAGATTTATTGCTATCATA
>JBMFVN010000041.1:0-6444 GCA_049965975.1 Candidatus Micrarchaeia archaeon | reverse complement strand
ATGCATTCGTATTCGGGAGAACGCGCAAAAGCGCCACGCTTGTAGTGCACAAAGGCCTGCTCAACATTGCCAACGAAAGCGAGCTTTACGCTGTGCTTGCCCACGAAATAGGCCATTTGAAGCACAACGACGTTGTGGTAATGACATTTGCATCTTTCGTGCCAGTAATTGCATACTATCTTGCAATTTCCTTCCTTTTTAGCGGATTTTCTAGCAGGGGAAGGAATTCAGGAGGCTATGCCGCTCTTGTCGGCATATTCTCTTTCGTAATATATTTTGTCTCTGAGCTGCTCATGTACGGCCTGTCAAGGACCAGGGAAGCCTATGCCGATGCCTATTCAGCACAGGCGACAGGCAAGCCCGAACACTTGGCAAGCGCGCTTGCAAAGATCACATATTCTCTTTCGGGCACAAAGCCTAGCAACAGCTCTGTGGCAAGGTCTTTCTACATAGCAGACAACCTTACTGCAAGCAAGGACCTAAAGGGCATAGAGCAGTACATGAGCGAGATAAAGAAGGCGTTTCCAGAGCTTAATCTTGCCGAATTCAGAAAGTCGGTAGAGCAGGAGAGCGATCCTTTGTCGTTCTTCGGGTCGTTGTTCATGACGCATCCACCGACATATAAGCGCATTCTCATGCTCGCAAAGATGAAAAACGAAAAGAAGTAGATTCTACTTTGTAAGCACTTCACAAGAATCCTTTTGCACTATGAACGAGACTTCTGTCTGCGCAACTATTCCTTTGCTTCTTTCAACAAGAACAGGAAATGCGTCAAGAACGCCCAGGCCATTAAGCTCGCTTATCGCCCTTCTGGCTTCGAACTCGGAGCCGACATGCTTTACAATCCAGCGCATTGCGAACGGATAGGTTCCAAACTCAGAGTCTATGTAGCTTGCTACTTCCCTTGCCGCTGCAGACCTTGGCTGCGCGTCGCCTATTTTCTGGAATATTTCTATTGTTTCGCTGTCATCGACGTAGCCCTCGCCAGTAGTCACAAAAGGCTCTATAGCTGCTATTTGGCCTTCCTGCAGTTCTGTTGTGTCGCCGTTGTCGAAATTGGGTATGAAAATATCTGCGTGCAGATCCGTTTCGGTTATCCCGTGACCGCCAAGATTTCTTATCGGATTGAACTTTTCAGAAACGCCCTTTATTGTCTTTTCTATCTCCTTTCCTATCTCTTTTACCTGTGCTCCCGCCTTTACCTTGCTGAGCGCATTCTGAAGAGCGAGCTCGCTCGCCTCTACTAGCTTGCCGTATTGTCCGGTAAGATCTACTGTAAGAGCGCAATCGCCAGCACCCTTGTTCTTCCTGCTTCCAAAGTCTATCTTGAGCACGCTTTGTTCACTAAGAACTGACTGGTCGCCGAACTTAGGAGTATAGTGCGCAGCTGCCTCGTTTATCGACAGGTTTACAGGAAAAGCCGTTTTCTGACCGTTTTCATAGACAAGCTTCTCTGTAGCTTCTGCAATGTCTACAAGCCTTGCGCCGGGCTTTGCAAGCCCTTTTGCATAATTTATCGCCTTGAATGATAAGGCGCCAGCAGCGCGCCAATCGTCATAATTATATTCGTATCTCATGATATTGCCAATTTAGATTTTGCAAGCTAAGCTTTTTACTTCTTTTTAGTTTTTGTTTTTGTTTCTAGCAAAAGAACAAGCTAGCAGTTTCTAATTCCAAAACTGGCTAACTGTATTCAGGCGGCCCGTATTTTTCGCTTGTATTTTCGAGCTGCTTTGCTTTATCAGCGAGAGAAAAAGTTACCTCTGCACCTATTTGAAGAGCTACCCCTATAGGATTTCTGGTATAAAGAATCTCTTTAAGACCTTCTTTTTCAAGATAAGAATCAAGAGTGCCGACTAAGTCGAGTTCTGCCAGCTTTTCTGTTCTTTCCAGTGTTTTCGTGAGTGTGAACTCATTTTCTTTCTCCAAGATATTTGTCATTATGTATACAGGTATTATTTTATTGAAAAAGAATTCTGCTATTTGGTTTTCAATTTCCTTATTTGTCTTGCGATTTCTGATCAAGCTCTTTAACTGCTGCGTTATTCCTGCATTGTTTAGCTCGTTAAGCTTCTTTGCCTTTTCATCTATTTCTTTTTTAAGCCAATAAAGCAAATCTATTTCAACGCGCGTCTGCTCATTAGGAAAAGTAGCTTTTCTAATGTACCTTTCATTGTATTCGAAAGTTGCTATTACTGTTGCTGTTGCATTTGCAATGCGTTTAAAGCCGTCTGACAGCTCGCCTTCTTTTATTCCGTTCTCTTTTGCATATTTTCCCATGCGCTTTGCCAAAGCAAGTAAAAACAGTTCGTTGGCAATAGCAAAAGCCAGCTCAGACTCAGGCAAGTGTTTCGGGTTGTATACGCCTGCTACGTCTTTTCTTTCTAGTCCCAACTCTGCAGAAATCTGCCCAAATACCTTTTCGAATACCTTCTCAGTTGATTCTGAGTTTTTAATTTGCATAACATTCTTTTGTTTTCTTGTTTTATATTCATTCACGTTTCTTGCAAAATTAGAAGGCACAAAAGCGGTGGTGGGTGGTGGGAACTTTTGTGCCCTTTTATACGCTAATAATATAGTTTTCCAGATTTATATATTGTTGTTTTTATTTCAAATTATACATAATATTTTGTTGTTTTGTAAACTTAGCCAAGCCTCTTCTGCATGCCGTTGCCCTTGAGCTCCTCTTCGCTCACGCCAAGCTCCTTGAGTATCTTTAGCGTGGCAGGTATTACCTGGTGGTTTATGTAATAATCAGCATCGTAATCAGTTGCATATTCCTCTAGCTCAGCCTTTTCGCTTATGGTGCTGCCGTGCTTTGTAACTATGTAGCCTATTGTAACGCCCTCGACCTCATCAGCCGGCTTGCCACGCTTTATGGCCTTCTGCGCTGCAGCGAGCTCAGGCGAAGTGGCGTCATAGGCTCCTATGCTTTTCCTTAGCTGCGTGTATATTACCAGATCCTTCAGGTCTACGCTACCTTCCTGAAGCCTCTTGATCACGTCTTTGACTATTGCCACTGCCTTTTCCTTGCTGCCTTCTTTGAGTATTTCCTCAAGAACCTTCTTCTGGGTTTCCCTTGCAATGTTCGACCAATCGCGCCTTATGAGTTCGAAGCCTCTTATCTTTATCCTGCCGCTCTGCGACAGCAAAGCGTATTTCTTCTTCGCGCCTATGTCTCCGCTCTTCTTGCCTACGAAAACTCCGCGCTCGTAAAAGTCCTCGAGCTCTAGCTCCATTGATTCTGGCAAGGAATCGTTCACTTTCTTCAAGAAAGCAAGCACGTCTTCCTTTGTCTTGTTGCCAAGAAGCAGCACAACGCTATCGGTGTCAGAATAGATTACAGGAAAGCCAGCCTGCTCGCTCATCTCTATTGTCTTCTTTATGTAGTCCCTGCCATATGCTGTTACGCTCGACCCGCATGCGCGCGAATACCACCTTGACCTTGCATAGCCAAGATAGCCGTAGAAGGAATTGGCTATTATCTTGAGAGCCTGCGACCTGGCGCCCAGCGCCTTGTTGTCTGGGTTTTTCTTGTACTCCTTTTTGACGCCTTCTCTCTCGCTTATCAGAAGCTTCAGCACAGTAGGTATAATGCCTTTTGGCTCCTTCCTGAACCTAGTTCCTGTAGGCGACTCGAAATAGTCTACACCATTGCTCTCTTCATCGCTCAGCACAGTTGAGGGGTCTATGTTGTGCGCTATTATTATTGAAGGGTACAGGCCCCTGAAGTCAAGAACAGCAAGGTTGTTGTATATGCCAGCATTTGGCGTTTTGACATAAGCCCCTTCGAAAGTGTTTGCAAGCCTCTCGTTTATTTCTTCGCCTTCTGGCTTGTTTGGTATTATCTGGTTATTCCTGTGCGCATATCTCATTAGCAGGTACTCGACAAGCTGGCCGGTTGTCGAAACTGCTGTCTCTGCGAGAGTCGTGCCAACGAGCTTAGCTATTTCAAGCTCGAGTGGCATGAAGAAATTGTAAAGCTCATCAAGCGATACCGAGTCGTCGAGCGAGTAGTCTGCAAGCTCGTTTAGCTCCTCGCCCTCAGAGTCGTACATCTTGTATATTTTTGGCTTGTCCACGGTCTTCTTGACCTTGCCGGTTATTTCTTTGTAGATTTCGCCCAGGGTGAACCTGTTCACCTTGATAAGATATTCAGCAGTGCCCACAGTGGCAACGAACTTTGCCGTGTTGTAAATATCTATGTTTATTCTTCCAGGTATTTTTACTATGTTGAGGAGCCCGTGGTGCTGCTCATATGGCATTTCATCGTATCTTGCTATTTTGAAATTAGCTTTTAGCTTCTCTGCCCTTTTGAGCAAATACGGTATGTCGAAATTGGATGAGTTATAGCCTGAGATTATGTCGTAGTCGCCTTTTCTTATCTGCTCTGCGAATTTCTCCAGCATGTCCTTCTCACTTTCTGCTTGTATTACGAAATCCCTGCCTACGTGCTTTGTAGTTATGACATGCCTTGTCTCGCTGTTGGCAAAGCTTATCATGATTATGGGGTCTATGTCCATTCTCGGGGTTGACTTAGGGTTGTATGTTTCTATGTCGAAGCATATGTGCGTAAGGCCGATTCCTGTTACCTCGCTGCTCTCTATGCTTTTGACGATTAGCCTGCCATCGCGCTCCTCTACTTCTGCACTTATGCCGTAAATCGGCGATATGTCCTTGTCTATGAGGTAGCGCTTCCAGAAGGGAATGTCGTATTCGTAGCAGGTTCCAAACTCTTCAAGGTATTCCTTGAGCACAGGCACGTCTTTTGCGTTCTTAGTATAAATCTTGAAAACCTCCACCTGCTTGCCGAGAAGATTCATGCTCTTTCTTTCTATGCTGCTTATCTCTGCATAGGAATCGCCGCTTGGTATTCTTATGTTCTTTAGCTCTTCCTCGTCAAGCTGGCTGTTCCTTGGAATAAGGTAAAGATACGGCTGAAAGGAATAGTCGAAAAGAGTCTTTATGCCTTCGGCATCCTTTACGGTAAGCCTTATTACAGAAGCGTTTTCCTCGGTTGGCGTGTCTATGTCTACTACTATTCCTTTCACATTCATGCTTATAACTTATCAGTTAACGCTAATAAGGTTTCAGCTGTTGGCTTGACCCTGAGGCTGCTGCTCGAGCTTTGCCCTTGACAAAGGCAACGGGGCGACCAAGCCTATGCTCCATGCAAGAAGGGTTCCCCTTGATCCGCACTCGAAGTTTAGCAGGTTTATCACATCTTCGGCAAAGTCTATTGGTATTGTTTTCTTCTCCTGCCATGTCTTGCTTATCTCGTCTGCTACCTTCTTATCCTCTTTGGCCATTACCTTGCCTATTATTTTCAGGTCGCCAACACTCTTGTTGTTGCTTCCCTGATAGTCAGTTGTGAAAGTATAAGACACTTCCACGTTGCCGTTTTCAACTTTCACATCGTCGAAGTTTATGTTGAACTTCATGTTGGTTATGGCTTCGTTTGTCGGTCTGTTTGCGGATACGCTGCTTACTGTTAGTCCGGTTATCATAAAACCACATGAATATTATTCCGATAAGGTTTTTATATCTATTTTTGTTTTTCCAAGTTTCAATAACAACAAGCACAACAGGAAGCTGCGCTTTTCTCAAAAGGAGCTATATACCTATTTAAATATTGCATTGCAATATTATTAGTGCGGGGTTTTAATGCCTAATAGGTCCGTATTGAACAAATACGCCCTATTTGTTTCGGCTGTGCAGAAGCTTAGGAAGAAAAAAGAGCTAAGCAAAGAGGACTTCGATACAGTAAATCGTGCAAGGCTTTTTGCTCTCCTATCTTCAAGCCACTGCTGGCACGTTTATCGATTTATACACGGCGACACTCTCAACAAAGAAGCGATAGCTGATGAGGTAAAAACTGCGATTAACGAAAGCTGGAAGGACCTCAACGAGGACGAAATGCGCGAGGTAATAACAGAGCCCATAGACGAGCACGCTTTTTCAATGCTTCTAATGGAATCGCCGCTCAGCCCTGCTGAGCGCAAGCTTTACCACTCTCTTCTTCCAAAGCTCAAGCAGGAGTTCGCAGATGGATTGGAGCCCATAACAAAGACTGAGGAGCTCTGATTCTTGTTTTGCAATTCTGAATTCTGTAAAGGTTTATTAATTGCAAAAGACAAGAAGTTAGTGGGCATGTGGCGCAACTTGGATAGCGCGCCCGGCTTCGGACCGGGTGGTTGCGGGTCCAAATCCCGTCATGCCCGAATCAGTACTTTGCAAGACTGAGCACTCGTTTGCCTTCCAGCTTTTCCCTTCCTTGCATATCGGCCAGCTCGATTAAGAAGGCAGCACCTACTACGCTGCCGCCAAGCCTCTCTATCAAGTTGCAAGCAGCTTTTGCCGTTCCTCCCGTTGCTATCAAGTCGTCTACGACAAGAACGCGGTCTCCTTTCTTTACGGCATCTGTATGCACTTGCAGCGTTTCTT
>JBMFVN010000040.1:0-6542 GCA_049965975.1 Candidatus Micrarchaeia archaeon | reverse complement strand
AAGCCTACAAAACTAAAAAATTAATAAGTGAGCAGTTAAAATCTTCTTATGAATTTCAAGAACACCAAGGAGCTCATCAGGCTTGTGCGGCCTGAGCACAGCCTTATGCTTGTGGTAGCTGTGCTGGCAGCTGAACTAATGTCAAGAGGGCTTCCCAGCCTGCTGCTGCTCTTGCTCAGCCTTGTAACTCCGGTGTTCGTAAGCATGGGCGCCTTTGCGATAAACGACTATTATGACATAGAAGTAGACAAGGCGAACAAAAAAGACAGGCCGCTTGTAATTGGCACAATAACGCCGAAACAAGCGCTCTATGTAACGGCACTTACTATGATCATAGGCGTGGTAGCAAGCCTGCCGATAAACCTTTATGCGTTTTTGATTGCAATTACGTTTGCGCTGCTGTCATTGGCATATGCCTACAAATTGAAGGAGCTTCTTTTCTGGGGCAACGCTTACGTAGCCTTTGCAATGGTAATACCGTTCATTTATGGCGATTTTGTAGTAAGCACAAGCGTAAACTACAATGTCGCGATAATATCGGTAATGATATTCCTTGCAGGGCTTGCGCGCGAAATCCATGGCACGATACGCGATTACTCTGGCGACACTGCTGTAAGAAATGCGCATACATTGCCAAAAGCGATTGGAATAAAGGGCTCGGCGCTTCTTGCTTTGTTTCTTTATTTGGCGGCAATAGGAATAAGCGCATATATAGCTGTTGCGGTGAAGCCTTTCGCTCTTAATGCGCCTTATATAGTGCTGGTAGCTGTGACAGACATGCTTCTGATTTACACAAGCATAGGCTATGTTTTTGACAACACAGAACAATTCTATGGAAAGGCAAGAAACATAAGCCTCCTTGCAATGGCGATAGCGCTCATAGCCGTGCTAGCTGGCGCAGCACTGCCAGGCTTTACATTCTGACTTTCTAAGTCAGCTCGTTCTTCTGCTGCGCCTTTTTTGCTTGAGCTGAGCTTGCTCGCTGACAGCTGGCTGCTGTTTCTTACCAACAAGCATTACCAGCAATATTACAAGAACTGCAAAAAGCAGGATAAGCACCAAAAGCAAAAGCGCGAACAGCTGCTGAATATTCGCATTGATCTGATTTATCTGCTGCATGAGCGCGGGCGTAACCATTGCAGAGCTCGACACGACAAAGGCATTCTCAAGCTCCTTGTCAGCAGATTCGAGCGCGCTTGCAAGAACAGATGTTGAATAAGCTACATTAAGATCAGAGATGTTGCCAAGCTTGTACTCATTGAGGTAGAACATTGCTTGTGCGGCAAACTCGTAAGGCCAAATGCCGACTGTGCCGTTTGCTATGTTGGCATATGTGGCATTTTCAATTTGCGCGGCAGACATGCCCTTTGTCAAATCAGGATTCTCGAGCGCGTCGGCATAGACTGCAGAGTAAAGCGCTGCTGCATAGTTGCCTGAGTCGTAGCTTTTTATTGCAGACTCCAAGTACAGATTGTAGCCGAACTGCTCCGCCTTGTCTATCTCGCTTGCTACTTCTGACTTTAGCGCCGGCGAGAATGTTATGTAATTGCCACCAATGCTGCTTGATATGTTGTAAAGCTCCTGCGCAGCCTTGCACCAGCCTAGGGCTTCCGAGCCGTAGTAAAGGCTTTCTATGTATGTATCGCTTGTTAATGTGCTCGAATTCAGCAAAGCCTGGGCTTGCTCAAGCGTGAGGTTCGCAAGCTCCTGCCTAAGCTCGCCGCCTATCACATACTCGTAGTTGTTATTAGTAAGCATGGGAGGAACAAGCGAAGAGCAATACGCGCTTATGTTTGAAAGAACAGACGAAGCTCCTGCATGCGTGTAATTGGCCTTGTTTGCAAGCGTAAAAGCTTGGAGAAACTGCAGGAAAGCAAAGTCTGCTGCGGAATAGGCATAACCCTTGCTTGCTATTTCCTTGTAGCGCTGCTCGTTTGCAAGCATCTGCTGCTTTGCAGAATCGAATGAGCTTGGTATTGCCTGTATTTCTGAATCGGTGAAGTTTAAGGTTAGGTTGACAAGCTGCTCAAATGCGCTGGTGTTGCAGTCGCTGCATGTGAGATTCAGCCTTGGAATTTCGCTTAAGTGATAGTGCTGTGTTATGTTGAAATTGAATTCGGGAATAGAAGGAGAGGTGCCGAAGGCGTATGGCAGGACCTGCGATACATTCGTCACTTGGACTATCGGTATATCGAATACGCTCTGCGAAATATAATAGATCAGCTCCTCCAAAATGCCACCGGCAGTGGAGTTAGGCAATATGAAGAACCGCATGTGGTTGCGCGAAGCTGCCTCGGCTTTATCGTAAACTCCGCCTATAAGGCCTATCGACCCGTTGCTTAGAATTTCTCCTGATACCGTGAAATTGCTGGCAAGCTGAGCATGCTCCAGACCAGATATGCTTAGCAGGGTAAAGGCAAGGCCCGCGCTTGGCCCAGATACGCTCACATTCTTGTCGTGTATTACGAACGAAAAATTGTATAGAGACTGGTTTACGCCAAGATATGAGCAGGCAAATGAAACTGCCTCTTTTGCAGAATCAATCGTGCTAAGGCCTACAGAAGAAGGTCCAGAAATTGTTACAGAGCCAATGCCCCTTGTGACATTTAGAGAGATCAAGGTAAGAGTGCCTATGCTCTCGTTGCTTATTACTGCCGGCGCGTGAATCGAAGTTACAAATGCAAAAGACACGCCCACTGAAAATGACAAAATTGCTATGCCAAGCAACAGCACAAAATAAGGCTTCATTCAATCAAGATATATTTTTCAGATAAAATATAAATAGCATTTGATTTTTACGCTTTCAAAATTCTGATATGGTCTTTTGGCTTCTCTTTTGCCCGGCCTCTTCGCTTGGCTTTTTAGACCCTGAAACATCTACAATGCCAAACACACCATCGTAGCCCGGCTTGACATAAACCTTGTTACTTCTGACGTTTGCTATTGCTGCAGCAACGGCCTTGTCTATCTTTTCTATCTCGCTTGCATCTGCTTTGAGCAGAACATTCATTTCGCTTCCAAACTTTGAAACAAGCAAAGAATATGCGCGAACTACTGCTTCCGACTGCTCGGGCTTGCCGAGCACTTCTGCAAGTATCTCAACAAGAGGAACCGCGTGCACAAATGGTGCAGCGCCTTTGGGTACATAGCCCATCGGCCTGTCTGCAAGGTCGTCGACCCTGTGAAGAACTCCAAGGGTAAGGGGCTTGCCGCATACAGGGCATATGTTGTTATATTTCTTTGATTCTTCGGGCGACATCGAAATGCCGCACTTCCTGTGGCCATCATAGTGGTACTTGCCCTCTTCAGGATAAAACTCTATAGTGTATTTTATCCTCTTCTCATTTATTGCCCGTGCGATCGCCGAAAATGAAAGCTTGTCAGCTTGCATTTCGAAAACTGTGGCTTCCCTGCCTATCTTTTGCAAAGAATGGGCGTCGCTGGTAGATACTAGAGCATACTTGTCGAGTGCAGAAACGCGCCAATTCATGGCAGGATCAGAAGACAAGCCTGTTTCAAGAGCGTTTATGTGCTGCTCCTGGTCTTCATATGCTTCTTTCATAGAGTCGTAGCCGGATACGGACCCGAAAACACCAAACCAAGGAGTCCATGCATGAGCAGGAAACACAATTGCATCGCTGCTTATGCCTTTTACTATCTCGACAAGCTCGGCAGGCGACATGCCAAGGGAAGGCCTGCCATCAATAGAAAGATCAGCGTGCTTGGCAAGCGCATCGTTTATCTGCTCTGCGGTTTCTGCATTTGGTGCAAGCACGCAGTTGTGCACCTTTCTTATTCCTTTTCTCTTGCTCGAGCTAGGCGCCTCTGCTATAGTGGCTATTTCTACCCCAAACACAAATCTTGTCTTGGCCCGCGAGCCGCGCAGTACATAAAGGCCTTCCTCTGCTTCTTCCAGGTTTTCCTTGAGACTTTTGAACCATGCGGGATGCGTGAAGTCCCCTGTGGAGACTATGCTTATGCCTTTTTCAGAGCAAACTGTGTCTATATTAGCGAGCTCCATCCTTTCGCTAGTCGCCCTTGCATACTTTGAATGAATGTGCAAATCAGCAATGAATTCCATAAGCGCGCCGTCATTTGCTTTTCAACACGCCGTTTCTCGGGCAGAGGTTGTGGCCGCTTGGGCCAAGAATGCATTTGCTGCACAAAGGAACAAGCGACTGGCATATTGCCTTGCCATGATATTTCAGTACGTATGCAAAATTGTGCCAGTACTTCTTGTCTACCACTTGCATAAGGTCCTGCTCTATCTTCTCTGGATCCTTGTTGCCGCTTAGGCCTATCCTGTAAGCAAGCTTTATCACCCAAGTATCTACTGGTATTCCTTCGACAATGCCGTATGCGTTTATAAGTATGGTATTTGCCGTCTTCCTGCCGACCCCTGGCAGCTCAAGAAGCTGCTCCATTTTGTCCGGAACCTTGCCGTTATACTGCTTTTCTATTATCTTGCAGGCGTTTATTATGTTCTTCACCTTGTTGCCTGCAAAGCTGACCGGCCTGACCAGCTTCAGAATGTCTTCGGCGTTGGCATTTGCGTAGTCGCGTGCTGTCTTGTACTTTGCAAAGAGCGCGGGCGTAACAGCGTTGACAACAGAGTCCTTTGTCTGCGCCGAAAGTATCGCAGCGACGAGAAGGTCTATGGGCGTTGAAAAGTTCAAGTAGTACTTTGCCTCTTTATACTCTTGCTCAAGTATCTCCACTACGCGCTTTGCAGTCTCGTGGTCTAGCGCCTTGAACATTGGGTCACCCGAGCTTGTAGCCTATACTTCTAAGCAGCTTCCTTCTGCTTGCCTTGTCTTCGCTTTTTTCTATGCCCTTAGACGCGCTCCCGTCTACAACGCCTATAATGCTTCTTCCTAGGCCTGTTTTTGCAACAAGCACCTCTACAGGGTTTGATGTTGCACAGTAGACCCTTGTAACCTCGTTCACGTGCTTTATGCTGTTGAGCACGTTTATAGGGTAAGCCCCTTCGAAGAGGATTATGAATGAATGGCCTGCGCCTATTCTCAGCATGTTTTGCTCTGCCTGCCTTGTCAGCTGCTCGTCATTGCCCTCGCTCCTAACAAGGCAAGGGCCGCTTGCCTCGGCAAACGCCAGGCCGAACTTCACGCTTGGCACAGAGTTTACCATTGCCTCGTAAAGGTCCTCTGCTGTTTTTATGAAGCCTGCATGGCCCAAAATGAGCTGCGTGTCCTGCTTCTTTTCTATTTTGACAATATCTACATCTATGCTAGGCATGATTTTCTATTGCAGGCAAAAGAATTAAAACATATACATATTAGTAAAATAGAGCAAATGGCTAGCGTGAAGGAGATAATGCTAAGGCCAGTCGTTGCTGTAAACGTGAACGCAAGCACCGGCACAGCCAAAAAGCTCATGGATACTGCCAGGGTATCTGTATTACCCGTGCTGAGCGGCTCCAGGCTCGTAGGAATCGTAACAAGGAGCGAGCTTGAAGTGGAGCCCCAAGCCGAAAGGCTCGGAGCCATGAAGTTAAGGCTCGTATATGTTACCGAGGACGACAGCATAGACAAGGCTGCCAGGCTTATGGTTGAAAACTCGATTGCAAGGATACCTGTTGTAAAAGACAACGTTACTCTTCACTGCACAGGCATAGTCTCTGCTACTGAAATAGCAAAGTACCACAAGGAAAAATAAAACAAGGATAAAAACAGAAAAGAAAAAAGAAATTATTTGGCAAGGGTTATTTCTATCGTGCTTACCTTCGACTTGGTTCCGTCCTCGTTCTGGAGCTCTTCAGAGTTTATTGCTATGTTGTCCACATGCACGTCCTGCAGGAACCTGTTCCTTGATATTTCCGCAACGTCGACAGCCCTTGATATTGTGTTGCCCCTGGCTTTTATCTTCACGTTCTTTGCCCCGTTGTTGAACTGAGTGACTACTGCAAGAACATAGCTCATTGCTGGCTTCTTGCCCACATACACCACATTCTCTGGTATGCCTTCCTGCTTCTCCTCTTTGTTTGCTTGTTCGTTTACGTTTGCTTCGCTCATTGTGTCACCTTGTCACTTTTGTAATATTAAGCTAGAGAGGATTTATAAAGATTGACTTGACTTCTCAGCAGATAAGATACTTCAGCAAAAGGCACAGATTCAAACGCAAAAAACTATTTAAATCAGGCATGCTAATAAATTGTCTATGGCTGAGGGAGAGCTTGAAAGAAGAATAAAGGAAAAGATAAGGAGCATTCCAGACTATCCGAAAAAGGGGATAATCTTCAGGGATATAACCCCACTGCTAAGGGATTACGAGACTTTTAACCTGTGCATAGAGGCAATAGCAAAAGAATACAGGGGCAAAGTAGATTATGTTGCAGGAATAGAGGCAAGGGGCTTCATAATAGGAGCGGCTGTTGCAAAGGCGATGGGCGCAGGCTTCATACCTGTAAGGAAGAAGGGCAAGCTTCCCTTCGAAACGATAAGCGAGACTTACAAGCTCGAATACGGCGAAGAAACGCTGCAAGTGCATACAGATGCCGTAAAGAAAGGAGACCGCGTTCTTGT
>JBMFVN010000039.1:3246-6970 GCA_049965975.1 Candidatus Micrarchaeia archaeon | reverse complement strand
TTGATACATTAAGAGAAGAACTTAGAAATAACCAATATTAGTTTTGCTCCCACCGAACTTTACGATGAAAACTAATTCTGCATACGATATACAACGTTATCTTTTGATATACATAAGATGGACAACAAGACAGAATAATTAACCTAATAAAAATACGCAATATGGTTATTTGAGCTTGACGAGAGTGATAATATGTAAATGTCAGGATCCTATTTTATTACTTTCACTTTTTTGTTTGTTGTTTGCTGCTACCAGTAGTTTTTCATTTCATCGTAAGTCAAAGAGCCACTTTCAAGCAGGTCAAAGGACTTTGAAATCTCTTTTCCAAGCCTTCCGTTCAGGATTATCGGCAGATTGAGGTCTGTTGCCAGCCTTCGTATTTCATAATCCTGCTTTATCATGTAGTTGTCTGTGACAACGAAGTCTATCTTTCCATTCTTAAGCATGTCAAGGGCCTGCTCCTTCGTAAGCTCCTCTGTATTATAGGTTTGAGCGAAGTCTAGGGTGTAAACATCGACATACCTCTTAAGGTTTTTAGCAGCTATGTCAAGGCTTTCTATGTTTGATAAGCCGTATACTAGCGCACCTTTGCTCGGCATTCTATTTGGCGTAGCTGCAAGCCAGCTTTTTGCAAGAGCGTCGTACAGATCTTTGCCGAACGCCGCCACTTCGCCTGTGCTTTTCATCTCTGGGCTAAGATATGGATACGCTCCCCTAAGCTGCGACCACGAGAACTGAGGCGATTTCACAGCATAGCTTCTATGCTGCGGCTCGTAAAAGCCGTGCCATTTGAATTTTCCAAATATGCCTTGCAGCGCGTAGTCTATTAAGTTTATGCCTACAGACTTGCTTGAGAAAGGCATCGACCTGCTTGCCCTTAGATTGAGCTCTATGACATAAGGCTCTTCGTTCTGTATTACGAACTGAAGGTTGAAAGCGCCTTTTATGTTAAGCGCGTTTGCAAGCCCGAGAGCTATGTCGTGCATTTTCTCGGCAGGCTTGCCTTCGAAAGGCGTCACTATTGTAGCGTCACCGCTATGCACACCTGCCTCTTCTATATGCCTCATCGTTACTCCTATAACGTTTTTGCCGTCGCTTGCACAGTCTAGCTCGGCTTCTACGCCATTTTTTATGAACTTTGTTATTACGATCGAGTGCTTCTGGTTTGTGTTGTACTTTATGTCATGCAGATACTTTTCAAGTTCTTCCCAGTTGTTGGCGATTTTCATTTTTGTGCCGCTTAGCACGTAGCTCGGCCTTATCAATACCGGAAAGCCAATCTGGTCTATAAATTCCTCTATCTCATGCTCTGTTTTTGCAACGACCCATTCAGGCTGCTTTATGCCAAGCCTGCCCAGCAGGTCTGAGAACTTGCTGCGCTCCTCGGCTATGTCTATCGACTTTGCATCTGTGCCCACAAGCCGCATGCCTGCCTTCTTGAGCGCGACTGCAATATTGTTGCCTATCTGCCCAGCTCCAAAAACAACCACCTTGTCTATGCCTTCCTTTTTTGCTATTGCTGTTATCGTTTCTGGAGTTACCTCGTCGAAGTACAGCTTTTCAGAAATGTCCCAGTCTGTCGAAACTGTTTCGGGGTTGTAGTTGAGTATGGCTACTTCGTCGAAGTACTTTCTTGCTGCGTTTACAAGTGAAACCGCGCTCCAGTCAAACTCTACGCTTACCCCTATCCTGAAGCCGCCAGCGCCGAGCACGAGAAGCTTTCTTTTTGTCTTGTCGAACACTATGTCGTCTTCGCTGCCGTTGTATGTAGTGTAAATGTAGTTGGCATGCGCAGGCCATTCTCCAGCAAGTGTATCTATCTGCTTTATGCTTGGCAGAAGCTTTTTCCTTGGCCTTATGCCAAGTTCTTCGTCGCTAAATCCGTATTTCTTGAGTTCTGCATAGTTGCTGAAGTTCTTCCTTTTACTGCTCTCATACAGCTCAACTATTTGCTTTATTTTGTTAAGGAAATAAGGATCGACATGAGTGAGCTTGTTTATGTATTCTACAGAATAGCCTTCCTTAAAGGCCTTTGCAGCGTAGAGGAACCAATAGGGCCGCCTTTCCAAAAGGGCGTTTACAAGCTCCTTTCTTGGCATGCTGCTGTTGTATACTGAGCCGTTAACAAGGCCCGGCTCGCCTATGTCAAGCATCCTTATAGTTTTTTGTAGCGCTTCCTCGAAGCTTCTTCCTATTCCCATCACTTCTCCTATGCTTCTCATTTCTGTGCTTATTGTCTGCCTTATGTTTTCGAACTTGCTGAAATCCCACCTTGGTATTTTTACAACTATGTAATCAAGGCTGGGCTCGAAAAATGCAGTAGTGGCCTTAGAAACGCTGTTTTGTATTTCGTAAAGCCTGTAGCCCAAGGCAAGTTTTGCGCTAACGTATGCAAGCGGGTAACCTGTGGCCTTGCTTGCAAGCGCGCTTGATCTTGACATTCTAGGGTTTGTTTCTATGGCATAAAAGGCGTGGCTTTTGGTATCTAGTGCAAATTGCACGTTGCACTCCCCGACTATGCCGACAGCCCTTGCTATCTGTATTGCCGTTGTTCTCATTCTTTGATATTCATAGTTGTCAAGGGTTTGGGCCGGCGTTACAACTGTTCCTTCCCCTGTATGCACGCCCATTGGGTCGAGCTTTTCCAAGCATGCCACAACTGCAACATTGTCCTGCGAGTCTCTCACGACTTCGTATTCTATCTCCTTCCAGCCTTCCAAGTATTCTTCAAGCAATATTTCGTGTATGCTTGTTTGCGCAAAAGCGTTCTTAAGCCAGTCCTTCAGTTCGCCCAGGCTTCTTACCACTGCAGAGCCCCTGCCGCCAAGGTTGAAGCTTACTCTAAGCATTAGCGGGAACCCGAGCTTTTCAGCAGCTTCAATAGCCTCTTTTTCGGTCTTTGCCGATAGGCTTCTTGGTATGGGTATTCTTGCCTTTAGCATTGTCTGCCTGAATTTCTCCCTGCTGAGCGCGCTCTCGATGGCCTTTATGCTTGTGCCTATTACTCTTATATTGTATTTTTTGAGCACCCCGCTCTTGTAAAGCTCTACTCCTGTGGTGAGTGCACTCTGTCCGCCAAATCCGAGCGCTATTGCATCTGGCCTTTCCTGCTCTATTACCTTTTCTACGAATTCCTTGTTAATTGGAAGCAGGTAAACCTTGTCAGCATTTAGATAGCTTGTCTGCACCGTTGCTATGTTCGGATTGACAAGCACAGTCTGTATCCCTTCTTCTTTGAACGCCTTCAAGGCCTGACTGCCACTGTAGTCAAACTCTGCGGCTTCTGCTATTTTTATGGCGCCTGAGCCTAGCAAAAGGATCTTTTTTGGCTTTTTGATTGTCAACCAACCAGCTTCTGGAACAAGTTGAATATGAATTTCGCATCGCCTGTGCCAGGCCTCGCCTCTGGATGGAACTGTGTTGTTATGAGCTTCTTGCTGGCATAGTATGTGCCCTCTACAGTCTTGTCATCAGGGTCTATGAACCAAATCTCTTTTTTGGGCATGTCCGCCGCGTTTACCGCATAGCCGTGGTTATGCGTAGTTATGTAGGCCTTGCCTGTGTGCATATCTACTACTGCCTTGTTTATCGCCCTGTGGCCAAATTTCATCTTGCTTATTTTGTAGCCGAGCGCGCGCATTGCTATCTGATGCCCAAGGCAGATGCCTAATATGGGAATTTTGTATTCAAGCAAGTCGGAGAAAGTTTTTGTCTGCTCATCCAG
>JBMFVN010000039.1:0-3236 GCA_049965975.1 Candidatus Micrarchaeia archaeon | reverse complement strand
AATACCACCAACTATAAACCTTGAAAATCCAGATCCTGAGTGTGATTTGGACTAAGTTTTTGTCTGCTCATCCAGCAGCAGAGGATTGCCTGGCCCGTTGCTAAACACAATTCCAGAAGGATCATAGCTCATTATTTTGTCTGCATTGAATGAATAAGGGACCCTTGTTAGCGTGTAGCCTAAGCCGTAAAGCTCTTGTAGTATGCCATGCTTTACTCCCATGTCGACCACTACTATGTTTTTGCCCGTATTGTCGTATACTATCGGCTTCTTTGTGCTTACCTTGTCTATGAAGTTTATCTTTGTGTAATCCTCGAACCTGCGCTCAGCCTGCGAGGCGTTGCCAAGTATTGCGTTCATGCTGCCCTTTTCCCTTATCCTTTTGACAAGCATTCTGGTATCAACGTCGTAGATTCCAGGAACGCCTTCCTTTTTAAGCCATGCATCAAGTGTCATCTCGGAATTCCACTTGTCGCCTTCAGTGAGCTTACTTATCACAAGGCCTTCTACCATTATGTGCTCTGATTCAAAATTCGAGAGAATGCCCTCTTCCCACTGCTGCTTAGGAACGCCGTAGTTGCCGATGTGAGGCTGCGTGAGTATAAGTATCTGACCTTTATATGAAGGATCGGTAAGCGCCTCTGGGTAGCCGTTCATTGCTGTCGAGAAAACTATCTCGCCTTTTGCAATTTTGTTGGCACCAAAACCTATGCCCTCTATTTCGGTTCCGTCTTCCAAGTACAAGTGGGTCTTTTGAATTTTACCCATTGGCTCCCCAATGCCAATTACTTATTAGCTTACGAAATAATTTAAAGCTTTTTCAATTACAAGCATATATGGGATCAGAGACATTTAAGCGTTATCTGAAGATAGACTGCGAACAATACAACAAACATGCAGAGGAGCTTGCAGAAAAAATCAAAGGGCTCAACAAGCAAATAGAAGGTATTGTGTATATTCAAAGAGGAGGCATGACACTTGCCAGGCTTCTTAGCGATTCCTTGGATATTCGAAAGCTTTATGCTGTTGATGCAAGATCCTACAAGGATATTGGCGAGCAGAGCGAGCTTGAGCTGAAAAGCGTTCCAAAATTGACGGCAGGCAAGACATACCTGCTTGTCGACGACATTTTTGACACTGGCAACACGCTGTCAAAGGTGAAGGCAGCCATTTTGAAAGAATCTAAAGTCGAGCTGGTAACTGCTGTGCTTATATACAAGGACAAGAATCTGGTAAAGGATAAGCCTGATGCGTACGCTCTAGAGTGCAGCTCAAATACCTGGGTTATTTTTTACTACGAAATGCACGAGACCAGGGAAAGCTTCTTGAAATCTGGCAACGAGGAAGGTCTTGAGGCACTGAGAAGAAAAGACTAGCTTGACAGCTCTTCAAGGGTCTTTGATTTTGTCTCAGGGGCAAGGAGTACTGTGACTACAAGAGCGAGCAAGACGAACGCGGCAAAAAAGCAAGTGGCATAGAATAAGCCCAGAACAGCGAGTACAGGGAACAGGAGCACGCCAAGCAGCGCGCCTATCCTGCTTATCGAAGTTGCTAGGCCCTGCGAGAAGCCCCTTATAGACGTTGGAAAAAGCTCGACCGAATAGGCAAAGCTCAGTATGCCTCCGGGCCACTGCTCAAAGAAGGCAAAAATTATGAAAAGGGGCAGAAGCAGATAGACGTTAAGCTTTATCAACGGCTCTACAAGCAGAAGTACAACAGCCATTATTGCAAAGCCCACTATACTTGGTGTTTTTCTTCCCTTTTTATCAAGCAGTCTCATAAGCAGCACATATGAGAGTATTGGAAAAGGTGCAGTAAGCACAGTGAACAAAGCAATTGCATGCAGATTGCTTATGCCATATGCTTTGTAAAGCGTAGACGTGTAGAAGCCAAGCCCATAAGACCCAATGTCGAACGAGAACCATGCTATTGCTACAAATGCAAACTGTCTTGCATATTTGCCGAAGAGCTCCCTAGTTTCGTACTCGGTCTGCTTGCCCACTCTTAGGCTTAGCCTTTTCTCTACCTTTTCAGCTTCTTCGTTTTTGTGCTTTGCATAAAGCCATCTTGCTGATTCAGGCATGTAGCCTCTTGCTATTACCACAGGCACTGCTATCAGGGCTCCAGCAGCAAGAGCAACGCGCCAGGAGAGCGAGGCGCCAAGGCTTAGGGAAAAGTAATTGACTATTCCAGCAAGCATCGTGCCAAGCCAGTAGAACATTATGCCAAACATTAGCAGCATGCCCCTCTTTTTAGCTGGAGAAAGCTCTGATATCAGGCTTGAGCTTATTGGATAATCTGCGCCTATGCCTACGCCCATCAGCAGCCTTGCCACTATGAGCCAATAGACGCTTGTTGCTATGCTTGACAAGCCTGCAAACACTATGAAAAATAAAAGGTCTATCGCAAATACTGCTTTTCTGCCTAGCTTGTCAGAGAAGTAGCCGAAGCTGAAGCCGCCAAGAGCCATGCCTATGAGTGCGCTCGACAGTACAAGGCCGTAAATGAGAGGATTGCTCCGCTCTGTGAAATTGAATGTTTGTGCGATGAGTATGACCGAGAATGATATTACCGAAAGGTCATATCCGTCGAGAAATACGCCCATAGACGCTATTGTGGACAAAAGCCAGTGTATCCTACTGAGTGTGCCTTTCTCTTTTGACCGCATAGAATTAGCAAATGCAGCATTTGCTTTTATTTGTTATTGCTCGGTTAGTCAATTGCTTGTTTTTGTTTTTCGCTCAGGTTTTTATGCTTATTCATAAATATTAGAGTATGCCAGACATTGATGAGCTTGTAAACCGCTACAAAGCTGAAATGATCAAAACAATGAGCGATATAATAGCCATTCCTGCAATAGCGCCTTCTTCAGGAGGAAAAGGGGAAAGCAAGCGGGCTGATTTTGTAGAGCGCAAGCTCGATGCACTTGGCTTGCATGTGCGCAGATTCGACTATAAGGATGAAACAGGCACCGTGCGTTCCAACCTTGTGGCAAAGCACGGCAACAGCAAATCAACGATATGGATTCTTAGCCACCTGGATACTGTCTCGCCCGGCGACTTGTCGCTTTGGCACCATGATCCTTTCGATGCTTATGTTGAGTCTGGCAAGCTTTATGGCAGAGGCTCGTCTGACAACGGGCAGGGAATAATCTCGAGCCTGTTTGCAGCAAAGGCTCTTTTAGAGTCAAAGGCAAATACACGCTACAACATAGGCCTTGCTTTTGTGGCCGATGA
>JBMFVN010000038.1:0-7751 GCA_049965975.1 Candidatus Micrarchaeia archaeon | reverse complement strand
GTTGGTGCAAGCCTCCTTAAATCTTTCGAATAATTCGGTATCTACGGTTATTGTAACTTTCTTTTTTGCCGGCATATAACCCGCATTAATAAATACTTATACATATTTATATGTATTTAATTAATACTTCCTGCGTGGTACTATATCCAGATTTGCTTTAAGCAGAGCTTCTACAGGATGTGTTCCTCTTCCAACGTCGCATAGCAAAGACATAGCTAGCTCGCTTCCTAGTCTGCCTTCTGGAACGCTATAGCCTAGCGAAGACAAAATTGCGTCTAGCTCATTTTGTTTCTTCTCCGGTCTACTTGTAAAGTTTATGTCCTCTTGTTCTAAAATCCATTTCAAAGCATAAAGAATATACTCTAATGGGTAACCCTGCAAATTTGCAGAAGCGTTTTGATATTTTTGTAGCACGCCTTTAACGTCTTTAGTTTTCCATACCTCATAGATCGCATTTAGTACTGTCAGTCCCGCACTTTTATCTTGGCACAACTTCCCATAAAGGTCTATTGCAAAATGCGCATGCTTCGGCACCATTGACCGCAAAGGATTTGTCGATGTCACCAGCCTAACGCGAAAGTCCTGTGCAGACTTGCCGTTTTCTGTCTTGAGCAAAAGCCAGCCATTTGATAAGTATATGATCTCTTTTATCTTCTTGTTTCTTATTTTTGAGCCAACTTTTATTTCCATAAAATCAATATCAATTTTAAAATAAAGAATTAATAATATGCGCAGGAAATTTCAAGTCGTTTAAAGATAGGATGCTGCCACAATTATGTGATTTTTGTGCAAAATTGAGCTTGTCATCTTTTCTTGAAAGTGCCTCTTTCCAAAAGAGTTAGTGGACTCGGCGGGATTCGCACCCGCGACCTCCCCGCTGCGAACGGGGCGCGACTACTGCTGCGCTACGAGCCCACGCAGTTATTTAAATCTCGCATTTTATTTATTATTAATGTTTGTATGCCAGCGAATGTCGATTCTTTGCTTTCAAGCATTTTGAAAGAGATAAAGCCCACAAGCGAGGAAATAGCAATAGCTACTGATCATGCCAATGAGATAATAAACAGGCTGAGGCAGGTTGTGCCGAGCAGCGTTGAACTTAGGCTCGTAGGCTCTTTGGCTCATGGCACAAACCTGAGGGGCACTTCAGACATAGACGTTTTCCTCCTTTTTGACAAGAAGAAATCGAAGAAAAGGATAACTCAGGAAGGCCTCGATTACGCCAAGAAAATAGTGGGCAAGGGCGATACAATAGAGATAAAGTATGCGGAGCACCCGTATGCAAGGCTCTATTTTGGTTCTATGAACATAGAGGCAGACATAGTTCCTGCGTACAAGATAGAAAACATAGAAGAAATGGCCACAGCAGTAGACAGGTCGCCAATGCATACAGAGTTTGTGCTTAAGCATCTAAGCGATAGGCAGAAGGACGACGTGCGGCTTTTGAAATACTTTTTGCAGAACCACGACCTTTACGGCGCTGAGGTATTCACTGGTGGCTTCTCTGGTTATTTGTGCGAGCTCCTTGTGTATACCTTCGGCTCTTTTCTTGAAGTGTTGAAATTCTTTGCAAACGCCTCTTTGCCGATTACCATAAATCCAAAAGAAGAAAGGAAGCACGAGCCAGATGCTTCAATAAGCAAGATTTTCAACTCGCAGTTTGTGGTAATAGATCCTGTTGACCCGCACAGGAACGTGGCGGCAGCTGTATCTATCGAAACACTTTCAAAGTTTGTTCTTCTCTCAAGGCGGTTTCTGGAAAAGCCAAGCAGGAGAAGCTTTTATGGCTACAGTTTTTCCCACAGCTTGGCCAAGAAAGGCCTCAAGCAGCTTGCAGAATCTACCGGCATGGACATGTTTCTTATAGAGACAAGGCTGCCTGACAAGAGCGAGGACATTTTGTGGCCTCAGCTAAGGCGTGTCTCTGAGCAGATAAAGTCATATGTAGAGTCATTCGGATTCAGCGCTCCTTTCGTAATACCGATTGTGGCAGAAAACAACGGCCTTCTGCTTGTTTTTTCGCTGAAGCAGCAGCTCAGGGCGAGAATAGTCAAGGGGCCCAGTGTGTTCCTTGCCGGTCCTTCTTCCGCTTTTCTGGCTTCGCACAAGAAGGCCATAGGCTTGCTTATAAGAGGCAGCGATCTTGGCGCTTTGGAAACCAACAGGTTTGCAACAGTAAAAGACGTTCTCGAAAGCGTATGCCAGGGAAAAATGAGAAAGAGGCACAAGGATATACTGCTCTATGGTGCCAAGCTACACATCAACAGCATACCTGCTCAATATGTGGATTTGCTTTATGCAGAGGTCATCAAGGCACTAAACCGAGACCTGCTCAGCTAGCTTCTTCTCTTCTTCTTATTCTCTGTTTCTTTTTCAGCAATGCAAGCAGCTCGCTCAAAAGCTCTATATTCTGCTTCTTTGGAGGTTTTCCAATTACTATGCTTATTGCCTTGTCAAGCGTTTTGCTATCGCTTGATAGCAGCTCATAGACTCTTTGATAATTCATTTCGGCATGCTGGCCGCAATAGTCAGTAGCCTCGGCAGTCACATTCTCTTCTATCTTCTTCTTTGAATAATTTCTTTTTGCAAGCCTTTTTTCGAGGGTTTTCAAATGCTCCCTGAGCACTATGGCTACTGCGTTTCTTATTTTCATGTCGCAAAGCAAGTGGCCTTCAAGAATCACGACATTGTGCCTGCTTTTTCCGACAAGCCCGTTGAGCTTTTTCTCGAGCTTGCCCATGTTGACAATATATGCCCCGAATTTGCCCCTGCCTTCTATGCATTTTTCTTTTTTAGCTATTTCGTTTGCCTCTATAAGCTCTGAATCGGGAAATTTCTTTGCAAGAAGCTTTGCAAGCCTAGTCTTGCCAACTCCAGGAGTTCCAGTTACCACTATTACCCTTTTCGTATAACCACAGCGTCATATAAGCGTGCCTATCATGTCAAGCATCGAATTGATGGTATCCCTGCTTATCTGTATTGAGAGCACGCGGTTGTCTGGTACTTGCAGGCTAAGCGTGTAGTTCTTTTGGCCTGAGAAAAGCCACGAGCCGAAAACGCTCTTGCCATACGAAGTAGATATGTCTGCAACATAATTTGATATGCTTATCAGCTTGCCTATCAAGGCCTCTATGCCAGGCTCATAACTCTGTATAGTTATAGCTTCCTCGTTTTCTGGCCTTTCTATTGTTGCTGATTTTATGTAAGGTATTCTTGATAGGCTTGCCTTGTTTGAAATCACAGAGTCTATCTGCTGATACTGTGATGTCAAGCTGTCTAGCTCCTCGCTAAGCCTTTCCTGCTCGTCTTTCATGCCTTCCAGCAGGTTTTCAAAATAAGCTGTGACTTCTTTCCTTATGCTCTGAAACGTGGCAGGAAAATTGTCCTGTGTTACATACTTGCCAGGATTAAGCAGCAGGTCCCTGAAGTTTATGTAGTATTTTTTGCTTACCGTCTTGTTTATGTCATTTATTATAGAATCAGTCTGGTCGTCCCACGGTGCCCCTTCATCTGCTTCAGCCATTGCAACACCTAAAATAATTTACCCTAGCAAATAAATAAGGATATCATGCAAGTGGCAGAAGGCTTGGCAAACATAGAGGTAACGCCGGGCACATTTTACAACCCGAAAATGAAGAGGCTAAGAGACATTTCTGTTTGCTTCCTCAACGCTGCGGCAAAGCCAGGCTTCTCAGCGCTGGACTGCACTGCAGCCACTGGAATAAGGGGCATAAGGTATGCCCTAGAAGCAAATGCAGGCCACATTGTGCTTGTGGAGATAAACAGCGAAGCATACAAGGTAATGTCTGCTAACGTCAAGGCAAACAAAATAGAAGACAAGGCAAAAACTGTAAACGCAAGTATACAGTCGTTCGCTAACTCCGCAAAAGAGAAATTTGACGCTATAGACCTTGATCCTTTTGGAACCCCTGCACCTTATGTTTTCGATTTGATGAAGCTCGCAAAAGACGGCACGCTGCTCATGGTTACTGCTACTGATACAGCAACGCTTTGCGGCGCTGAGGGCGACGCATGCCTGCGAATTTATGCCGCAAAGCCCGTAAGAAACGAGCTTTGCCATGAGGCCAGCATAAGAATCCTGCTTGCATTTGTGGCAAAAATAGCAGCGCAGTTCGATTTTGGAATAGAGCCTCTGCTCAGCCTTGCAGAGCTTCACTATATACGGCTTTTCATAAGGCTTAAGAGAAGTGCTCGCGCAGCAGTGGAAAGCATAGAAAGCATAGGCAGCGCCTCAAGCTGCAGCACCTGCCATGCGTTCTATTATTCGAAGGGCATTGGGTGCGCCGAGCAAGTGTGCAAGTTCTGCGGAAGCAAAACCGTGCCCTTCGGCCCACTGTGGCTTGGCAGCCTGTACGACAAGCAGGTAATAGGCAAGATGCTCGAGCTAAGCACTGACAAAGCTATAACTAGCACGCTAAGCAGGATACTCGATGAATACGATACCCCTTTCTTCTACAGCCTAGACAAGATAAGCGAATACTTGCATTTGGGCTCAGTAGCAAGGAGCAGTGTAATAAGCTTGCTTCTTAAGGACGGCAAGGCGAAAGCCTCTGCTACCCAATTCGGCAGAAACGCCATAAAGACAAACGCCGACATAAGCCTTGTTATGAATACTGTTAAGGAAGCAAGCAAAAAATAAGCAAGCAATAGGTTCCATTCTTTTGAAATTTGTTTAATTATTTTTGTTTTGTCGTCGAAAAATTGGTCAAAGTAGCATATATGGTATAGTGCCATTAAAACACAAAATATAAATATGAGAAAATGCATAACATAAATCAAGGTGGAAGGGTGGAGGCAAAGGCAGAGGATGGGGGATTAATAGGATTTCCTGAATTTGCAAAAAAAATATCCGCATGTGACGGCAAGCAGAGAACGGTTGACGAAGCCGAGAAAAAAGACCTGACATACCTTATAGAAAACACGTGCATGTACTGCGGCAAGCTGATGGACAAAAGCGAAGTGAAGATACTCCCGCCAAGCTATATAATAGAGCGGGACCCATATGTCAGGAACGGCGTAGTAAAGAGAAGGCTCATGTGCGTTGATTGCTACAACAAAGTAAGGGCCGCAGCGCAAAACAAGGTAACATATCAAAAGGCAAACGATGCTAGTGCAAAAGGCATCGTTTCTTCAGCAGTGAAAAGATTCTTGCTCAGCAGGCAGTAGCTGCTGTTTTATTTTTGTTTTTTATACACTTTTTTCAGACAGGAACAGTATTAGCGCCTGAGTAATTGCTAGTCTGTTCCTGTTCTGCTCAAACGTTGCCCCTTTTTCTCCTGCTGTTTCTGCTTCTTCTTGGCCTGCGCTTGTTATTGAGCTAGAATATAGAACAAAAGACACGCCAAAATTGTTGAGCATGTCTTTGCTTACAGCAAATTTGGAAAGCGCTTCTTTTTTCTCCTTGTCGTCGCTTGGAACAAAGTAGTCCACATATGCCACATTCACGCCTTCCAGGCCCTCGTTGATATCAGAGAATGCATCTACAACCCCATATTCCCTGGCCTTGACAAGGTATACCGGGTTTGGCACAAACTGCTGCGGGCTTATCAGCGACACCTTTGCGCCTAGCTTTGCTGCTCCAAGCATCAGCGAATTTACAGTGCTGAGCTCTGTGTTGCCTATTATGCCGAGCCTGCGCCCCTTTATTGCGCCCATTTTGTCCTTTATAGTGTAAAGCATGGTCAGGGCGTTTATAGGGTGCTCCAGGTCGCTCAATGCGTTTATCACTGGCACTGCAGAGCTGTTTGCAAAGCTTGTAATGGCGTCGTGGTTCATGAGCCTTAAGGCTATGAAGTCGACGTATGCGCTAAGCATCTGGGCAAGGTTTTCTATCGATTGCTCGTTTATCTCTATGCCGCTTGCGTTCAGGTATATGCTCCTGCCCCCAAGCTTTGACATCGCAACTTCAAGGGAGACCCTTGTGTTTACAGAAGGTTCCTTGAAAAGAAGCGCCAGCACAGAGCCGTCTTTTATCGATATTTCGGCCTTGCCGTTTTTGACATCGTCGGCTATGTCAAATATCTCATTCATGTCCTCCTTGGAAAGGTCGTCTATGCCAAGTAGGTTCATTAAGTCAGCCGAATATAAGCCCAAGACCTTGGTCTGATTTTTCCCTTTCCTGGTCTATTGCACTTATTGCCTTGCTTTCTTCTTCTTGCTCGAGCCTTTTTATGCTCTTTATGTTGTCTTTGAGCTTCTTCTCAGCAAGGTCCCACTGCTCATCAGGAAAGTCCAAATAGAGATACTGCAAATTAGGATCGAGCCCTAGCTCGCTTCCTGATTTTATGACATAGTCCTGCCTTGCAAATATTATGTTGGCTTCCTTGTCATTTCTTAGCTTTTCAAGCGCCTGGTCTATCTGCCTTGAAAGCTCCTCCGCCTTGGCCTTCATCTCAGGATGCGCTTCCAAATAGTCCTTGTTGCTCAGCTCAGGAGGCATGCTAGGTATGAGGTTTTTGTCAAGGTATGGATCATAAGCAAGAAGCTTCTTGAGCGCCTCCTCGTCAGCGCTCTCAAAAGCATACACTCTTGCGGTTATGCTTTCACCTCTTCAACAAGCTTTGCGTTCACGCAGCCTTCTCTGCCAGGCCTGTTCGTAACAATTGCCTTGCCGAGCTCGGTCTGAATTACTGAGCCTTTTGTTATTATTGCAAGCCTTGCGAAGTTCCTGTTGTCTTTTGACTCAAGAACGCCAGTTATCTTTGCCTTCTTGTAGCCATTTTTTGTAAGCACGTTTGCAACATCGATGTGCTTGAGCTTGTTCTTGAGCAAGCCTCCGCGTCCGCGCTCGTGAACCAGCACTGTCTTTTCGCCAGCCCTTGTTGCTGCGAAATAGCCGCCAAATTCGTAGCGCTTCTTGTCCCTGCTTGAAACTAGCTTTTTGCCGTTGCCTGCAGCTTTCCTGTCTGACTTAGCATGCATTTGTACGCCAAACTGGCTCATAGCATCACAAGTAATTTTTGTAGAAGAACATTAATAAAAGGTATAGACTGCATAGAATGCCAAAGCAAAAGAGCAAGGGCAAGGTATTTCTAATTTGCATAACAAAGATTCATGAATATTATGCAGGATATAGCCAAGCTAGCAGGCAATCCGGTTGCGGCGCTGTGCAGCAGCAAGAAAAAGATTGATAAGCTGGTTGCTGCAGCAGCAGAAATGTCAGGCAAGCCTGGCAAGCAGGATTTTCTGCTTCTTATGAGCAAGCACATAGACATAGCCAGGCTTCTGCCTGCGTACCTTAACGCATTGGTAAGGAAAAAAGACAGCAGGGCAAGGGCAAGCAGCACAAGCATTGAAATGCTTCTTTTCGTTTGCGGCAGCGCAAACATAAGCAAGGCAATAGCCGATTGCGGCGCAAAGAGCAATAGTAGCTTCGTGGTTTTTGCAACAAGCAAAGATCTTTTGTATAGGTTCGCGAAGAAGAATGGCCTGAGAATATTGAAAGAAATTGCAATGCCGCTAGATTTCGACAAGTCTGTGGAAGTGGCGATGCTCGATGCGTAGCAAGCCTTTTTAATTTTTTTTCAATAGGTAATGTGAGAAGATGAAAGAAGCGTTGCCAGATACAAGAATTGCTAAAAAAGGAAAGGGCAGCAAGCAAAGCGTGGTTTATTTTTCTGCAAAAGAACAAAAAGCAACAAAACAGAAGCTTTTGAGAAAAGCTTCAGCAAAAGCCCAAAGCGCAATGGAATACCTTATGACCTATGGCTGGGCCATACTCATAATCGCAG
>JBMFVN010000037.1:0-7760 GCA_049965975.1 Candidatus Micrarchaeia archaeon | reverse complement strand
GTTTTGCAGCAGAAGAAGCAGAAAGAGGAAGAGGAAATCGAGGAAAGTGAAGAGGAGCAGGAAGAGCAGCCGGGCAAGGGATCAAAGGGCATGCTTGGCAAGCTGAAGAACGCGCTTGGAATAGTCTGATGCGCTTGGTCTTTTAGCTAGCGTGACTACATGCCAACCGGATGCAGCAAGATAACCAAAGTAGTGTTGCCTGCAATAAGACGCACTATATCGCTAGAGCTGAGTGAAAGCGGCTTCAATCAAACTGAAATAGCCAAAGCCCTGGGTCTTGCGCAGGCCGCTGTCAGCAAGTATCTAAGCGGCAACTGCTCAGAAAGCATTATTAAACTGAGCGACGAAATAAGGAGCGAAGGGCTGGCTAAGGGCATTATTGCTTCTATAAAGTCTGGCAAGGATAGAAAGGAAATAGACGATGAGATAGACAACCTTTGCGCCGTGCTCGCTGCACGCAGCGCTTGATCTGTGTTTATGCTAAGGCGATAAAATGGCAGAAGAATTGGATCCTTTCAAGATAGCCCAGGCCCAGCTTGACAAAGCGGCCGAAATAATGAATCTGGACAAGCATGCCCACGAGCTTCTTCGCGAGCCCATGCAGACAGTTGTTGTAAACTTTCCAGTAAGGATGCGCGATAGCAGCGTAAAGACATTCACGGGATTCAGGGTTCTTTACAACAACGCAAGGGGACCGGGCAAAGGAGGCATAAGATTCCACCCGCAGGAAAGCCTTGAAACGGTAAAGGCGCTTGCCGCATGGATGACGTGGAAGACTGCACTTGCAAACATTCCCTTCGGCGGAGCAAAAGGGGGCGTTATCTGCGACACAAAGCAGATGAACGACAGGGAGCTCGAGAACCTGTCAAGGGCTTATATAGACGCGGTTTCAAGGTTCATAGGACCCGATATAGACGTGCCTGCTCCAGACGTTTACACCACTCCGCAGATAATGGCGTGGATGATGGACGAGTACAGCAAGCTCAAAGGCAGGAACGAATTTGCAGTGATAACGGGCAAGCCTCTTGAGAACTGGGGCTCCCAGGGCAGGTTTGATGCCACTGCCCGCGGCGGCATGTTCGTGCTGCGCGAAGCTGCAAAGCTAAGGAAGCTTGATCTTAAGAAGGCCACAGTAGCGATACAGGGCTTCGGCAATGCCGGCCAATTTGCAATGGAGCTGGTTACAAAGCTCTTCGGCTCAAAGGTAGTTGCAATAAGCGATTCAAAAGGCGGCGTATACTCTGAGAAGGGTCTTGACTACAATAAGCTTCTTGAAGTGAAGCAGAAGACTGGCTCTGTTCAGGACTATTCAGAAAAAGGGGCTGAGAAGATAAGCAACGAGGAATTGCTAGAGTCGGATGTCGATGTGCTGATACCTGCCGCAATAGAAAACCAGATAACAGGCAAGAATGCGGCTAAGATAAAGGCAAAGATACTCCTTGAGCTGGCAAACGGTCCAGTGACCCCTGACGCAGACGAGGTGCTGCTTCACAATGATGTCCTTGACCTGCCTGACTTCCTAGTCAACTCCGGCGGCGTGATAGTGTCGTATTTCGAATGGGCGCAAAACATACAGGGCTACTACTGGTCCTTGGACGAAGTCTACAAGCGACTCGATGCGATAATCACCAATTCGTTCAACGACGTGGCAAAAACGCAAAAGGACTACAAGGCGAAAGGCAAGGTCATAGACATGAGGACTGCCGCCTACATAGTCGCAGTCAGCAGGGTAGTAAGTTCAATGAAATCAAGAGGCTGGCTCTGATTTTGTTTAATTTTGTTTGTTTTATTTTTAGTTTTTCATTCCTCTTTTCATTTGCTTTTGTTTTTGAGTTTTGCTTTGCCAGTACTGAGAAATGGAAAAGCTTCTGCAAGCCTAATAACCCTTATGTAAAAATAGGCGTGTTCGTTTATCTCATCGGCAAACTCTATGGTATCGGTTTTGTAATCATATCTTATGAAAGGCTTTCCCTCATCTGCAGCCATAGTTGAGTAGAATATGCTTGTATCATCTGCAAGCTCGTCTATTACATCGAAAGCGCCAAACGCAGAAGCGCCGTTTATTCTGAACGAGTAGACATAAGGCACTGACTCGCTTTTCGAAAACTTTCTCACAATTCCCTTTACCAAATCGAGAAGCGACTCGAATTTCACAGTTGTGACGTTTTTGATTGCGTTTTGCTTGGTACACAGCGGCATGCCGCATAGGTCTACCCTAAGCACGTTTATAGTGCAGTTGCTTGTAGTCTGCACTGTGTACTCTGCAGTGTCGCTGAATTCAGCCTTCTCTGCATTGCCCTCATATGGTAGCGAATAGTTTATTATCTTGCCTTTTGCCTCTTGCTCAACGTAATAAGCAAGCTGTATGTCATTAAGCTTTTCGCCAAACGCAACTATCCTATGCTTATCTGCAAAAAGCACGTTAGACTCGTCAAACAGGCATGCAAATCTGCAGAGGTCGTTGAGAGAATTAGCCTTTATGAACATCAATTTTTGCTTGACTGCTGGCATTGCATCACGCAGGTCAAAGCAGCTTTGAAATCGCATCTACAAGGAGCATGAATGCGTATGTTGGCTCATAGATGATCGGCGAGATTAGAAAGCCCTGGCCTGTCGCCGCGTAATCGTTTGCCAGATTTGATTTTACAACTAGCTCTAGCTTGTATGACTTGTGCACTATCGGGCTTGTTGCCGAGGTTATTGAAAGGGTGAACTTGTAAACCCCTGGCTCGTTTTCAAATATGGGATAGCTTATTTGAGCAGGCACGCCCTTTCTTGCTATTACCTCATAGCTCAAGTTGAACGCAGGCAAGCCGCTAGATGATATTACGAAAGGATCATCAGAAGCGCCAGTGTTGTTAAGCAGTATCTGCACATTAGTTGGCTGGCCTATGCCGCTGTATAGCGTGTTTTGAGCTATGCTAGCCGTGAACACGTCAGGCGTAACGTTGACGTATGCGTTTACAGTAAGGTTTCCAAGCCTTGAATAATTCTGCACGTTCACTGCCCTTATTACCATTTTGTATGTGCCATTTGCCGCATTTGGAGCTACTGTTATTTTGAGTTTCATTGGGTTTGCGTATAGCGGTGACTGCTCTGAAGACCAGCCAGAAGGCAGGCTTACTGCTTCTAGAGTGTCCCAGCCTATGCTTATGAATTTGCCCGTGGCGTTTGTAGTAGCAGCAGAGGCCTCAACATAGAAGCTCTCGCCGGGGCCAACCTTGCCGAGATATATGCTGCTGTTCTGGTGGAGCGTGGCTTGCACGGGCCCTGTCACTTGCAAGTACATTGCGCTTGGTGCCCCTACCATTACTGCGAGAAGAAGAGACACAAATGCAAGAGCGTAATGCAGCCGCATGGTATCAATTATTCAATAATCAATAAAGTATAATAACTATTGCTGCTATTGTCTTTTGCTAGGCTTTACGGCAATGCGATAAAACACGTATTTTGTCATATTTCTAACAAAAATATTTGTTTATTTTTATATTTTATTGTAAAAAAGCAAATATTTATATATCTGTTCAATAAAAAGTATAAGCATGAAGTCAAGGAGGCTGCTCGTAAGGCAAGTCGCCAATCCAGAGGGCGAAACCTCTGACGCAATAGCGCAGATAATGTGCGATGCTTTAGGGGTTTCAGGAAAGGAAGCGAGCGAAGATTCAAAGCTGCTCAAGGAAATAGCAGTAAGAAGCCTGGCAGGCCAGGGAGTAACGAGCAAGGATCTTAGCAGGCAGCTCGGCATGCCCAGAAGCACAATACTCTACAAGCTCAACTACCTTATAGAGAACAACCTTGTAGTAAGGCATGGCAGGCAGTACTTCCTCAGGGGCATGAGCCTTGAGCAGACAATAGAGCAGCTCGAGGCCGAAATGCGGCTTGAGTTCGAAAGGCTGCTTAAGCTGGCTTCAAAGTTTGACGAGCTGGCAGAGAGTGAGATTTATGGCAAACGAAGAAGAAAAGGGCAATGAATCAAATAAAAAGGAGCAGAATGTCGCTGGCGCAGCAAGCGCCGAAGGTGGCAAGCCTCAGGATCAGCAAGCAGCACCGCAAGGCAGCGAGCAGGCAAAGCAGGAAAAGAAGCAGCAGCAGGAAAGCGAGCTTGAAAAGAAGGAAAAGGAAATAGCAGAACTTAAAGACAGGTTTCTAAGGCTTGCAGCAGAGTTCGACAACTACAAGAAGAAAGTAGCAAGCGACATTCAGTCGGCAAAGGACATAGGCAAAGCAGAGCTGATAGCAAAGCTTCTGCCTGCAATAGACGCCTTCGAAATTGCAATTTACTCGGTTAACGGCGCAGAGCAGCAGGAGCGCGACAAGGGGTTCGAGCTTGTGTTCTCAGAGCTTTATGACGCTTTGAAGGCAGAGGGCCTTCGGGAAATAGAGGCAAAAGGCAAGTATGATCCATATAAGCACGAGGTCGTGCTTACAAGGCCCAGCGACAAGGAAGAGGGCAGCGTAATAGAAGTGGTAAGAAAAGGCTACATGTTCAACGGCATTCTGCTCAGGCCAGCGAGCGTCATAGTGTCAAACGGCAAGAAGGAGTGATTGGCCAGATAAATTGGTAAACAGGCTAAATTGAAAAATAATGCTAAATATGGTGATCGTATGTCAAAGATAATCGGAATAGATTTAGGAACATCTAACAGTGCGGCAGCTGTGCTTCAGGGAGGCAGGCCGGTGCTTATACCAAGCGCCGAAGGAGTAACGCTGTATGGCAAGGCCTTCCCAAGCTATGTCGCCTTTACTAAAGACGGCCAGATACTAGTGGGCGAGCCTGCCAGAAGGCAGGCTGTTGCAAACCCTGAAGGCACTGTGACAGCATTCAAGAGGAAGATGGGAACAGACTACAAGTACAAGATATTTGGCAAGGAGTACAGGCCGCAAGAACTTTCAGCCATTCTTCTCCAGAAGATAAAGAAAGATGCAGAGGCGTTTCTCGGCGAAGAAGTTAAGCAGGCGGTAATAACAGTGCCTGCTTATTTCAACGACAACCAGCGGCAAGCGACAAAGGATGCGGCAGAAATAGCAGGCTTAGAGGTTGTAAGGCTTGTAAACGAGCCTACTGCTGCGTGCCTTGCCTACGGGCTTGACAAGGCCCAGACAGAACAGAAGATCCTTGTTTACGACTTTGGCGGCGGCACGCTCGATGTAACAATCATGGAATTTGGAGGCGGCGTATTCGAGGTGAAGGCTACTAGCGGAGATACCCAGCTCGGAGGCACTGACATGGATGCCGCAATAGTCAACTTTCTTGTTGGCGAGATAAACAAGCAGTTCGGCATAGATGTTACAAAAGATGCCCAGGCCATGCAAAGGCTCAAGGAGGCTGCTGAGCGCGCCAAGATAGAGCTGTCAAATGTTTTAACTACACAGATAAACCTGCCTTTCCTTGCGATGGGCAAGGACAACAAGCCAATAAACTTCACTTATGACCTGACTAGGGCAAAGCTCGAGGACCTTGTTTTGCCTATTGTGGAAAAAACAAGAATACCTATGATGCAAGCTCTAAAGGACGCCCAGTTAGAGCCCAAGGACATAGATAAAGTAATACTTGTCGGCGGACCAACCCGCATGCCTATAGTTCAGCGCTTCGTCGAGCAGCTTCTCGGCAAGAAGATAGAGCGCGGAGTCGACCCTATGGAAGCAGTAGCTTTCGGAGCAGCAATACAAGCAGGAGTGCTCACAGGCGAGGTGAAGGACATTGTACTGCTCGATGTAACTCCGCTTTCGCTTGGCCTTGAGACGCTTGGCGGCGTCATGACTGTTTTGATTCCAAGGAACACGACTGTGCCGATAAGGAAGACGCAGATATTCACAACAGCCGAGGACGGCCAGACAGCGGTAGACATACGCATACTCCAGGGCGAGAGGCCTCTTGCAAAAGACAACGTGCTTCTTGGAACGTTCACCCTTACAGGCATACCGCCGGCGCCAAGGGGCGTTCCTCAAATAGAGGTCACCTTTGATATCGATGCCAACGGAATACTGCACGTGACTGCAAAAGACAAAGCGACAGGAAAGGAGCAGGGCATGCAGGTAGTGGCACCTAACAAGATGTCAAGGGAAGAGATAGACCAGAAGGTAAAAGAGGCAGAGCAATACGCCGCGCAGGACAAGGCAGAGCTTGACCGCATAGAAACAAGGAACAACGCAGAATCGCTCATATACAGCACGAACAAGATGCTGAAGGACTATAAGGGCAGAATCCCTGCTGATATAGAGGCAAAGGTAAACAAGGCAATTCAAGATCTCGAAGAGGCACTTAAAGGAGACAACATAAGCGATATAAAGGATAAGACAGAAAACCTTAAGCAGGCAGCAGAGGAAATGGGAGCAAGCCTCTACGGTCAGCAAGCTGGCGGCGCATCAGGGCAAGGTCCTGGCCCAGGTCCGGGCCCTGGTGAAGGTCCAAGTTCAGGTCCAGGTTCTGCTCCAGGAGACAGCTCTGATGTGAACTTCAAGGTAGAGAAGTAATGGCGAAGGACTATTATGACATCTTGGGAGTCAGGCGTGACGCCACTCAGGACGAGATCAAGCGAGCCTACAGAGAGCTTGTGATGAAATATCACCCTGATGTCAACAAGAGCCCAGAAGCAGAAGCAAAGATGCGAGAGATAAACGAGGCATACGCAGTGCTCAGCGACCCTGACAAGCGCAGGCAGTACGACATGCTAGGCTCTGAACAGTTCGGCCAGCAGTACTCGCCAGAAGACATATTCAGGGGCTTTGACCTTGGAGACGTTTTCAAGGATCTTGGCATAAATCTCGGAGGCTTCGGCTTCGATGACCTTTTCGGCTTTGAAACTGAAAGGGAAGAAGAGGAAGCAGTGCAGAGGGGTTCAGACATAACCTACAGGCTCGACCTCACTTTCGAGGAAGCGGCAAAAGGGACAGAGAAGGAAATAGAAATAAAGCACGTCAAAAAATGCAATCATTGCAACGGCACTGGCGTTGAGCCAGGCTACGGCTATGTCACCTGCGACAAGTGCGGCGGCACTGGCAGGATAGTTACGAGAAGGAGTACCTTCTTCGGCACCATGCAAACTGTCCGCGTGTGCGACAAGTGTGGCGGCACTGGCAAAATACCTGAAAAGAAATGCACAGTTTGCCACGGCAAAGGCGGAGTGATAGGAACAGACAAGATAAAGGTAGACATACCTGCCGGAGTAAAGGAAGGCATGAGGCTAAGGCTTAGCAAGCTTGGAGATTATGCCCCTGGTGGAGCAGGTGACCTTTACTTGGAAATACACGTACTTGGAAGCAATGTATTTGAAAGATCTGGCGACGACGTTCTAGTTCGCGTCGCTATTCCTTTCTATACGGCAGCCCTCGGCGGAAGCATTGCCGTGCCAACAATAGACGGCAATAAGGAAATAAGCATAGAGCCAGGCACTCAGCCAGGCACTCAGATAAGGCTTGCAGGATACGGCATAAAGGGTTTCAGGACAGGCAGGCGCGGTGACGAAATAGTGACTATTGATGTTGAAATACCAAGGAGCCTGAGCCCGGCAGAGCGCAAGTTGCTTGAAGATTTCAAGAATATCAACAGCAAGGGCAGCAAGAAGTTCGGCCTATTCAGCTAAGCAAAATCTATCTGCTTTTATAATCAACGCGATCTGCTAAGTAACTAAGAGTTGACTCATAAAAATACAAATAACCCGCATAAAATCGACTTACAAAAGTTAGTTTTAATGTAGCGTGTACCAGATAAACATGAAGAATTTGTGTGCGTGTGCCTAAAATGTTTTGCTGCAGATTTT
>JBMFVN010000036.1:0-7786 GCA_049965975.1 Candidatus Micrarchaeia archaeon | reverse complement strand
CAGGCGGCCTGCTTATGACAACTCTTTTGCCAAGCTCGTTGCTCATAACGTTCTGCAAGCGGAGAAGGCTCATAATATGATTTTGAACGTCAACATATAAAAGGGTTGAACCTGCTTCTTGCTGAGCTACTTTTGCACGGAAAACATAAGCCCAAGCTCATCGGCTCTAGGCAAAGCATAGTTAAACTTGAACAGATAGTAAAGTTCTCTGCCCATTATCCTTGTTATGCTTAGGTCAAAACTGCCGAAAACTGTTTGCAAATGCGTAAGCTGGGAATTTAAGCTATCCTGGGCCTCTTTTTCGCTTACGCCCACTGCGGTGGTTTCGATGTACATTATTGCATTTATCGGCCTTTCGCCGCTGGAAAGCCTGTCTATCCTTGCTTGTAGTATGTTTATTCTTCTTTGCAGATCTTCTATGGTTAGCTGATTTGGCGATGTCGAGCTCATCTCCTTTGACATTTGAAATTCAAGCGTGCCTCTCCTTGCTTCGAGCTCGTCTCTGTACCTTTGTATGTCTTCGCTGTAGCAGACTATGTTATACTTGAAAGGAAAAGGAATGTTTGTAACTATGCGCTCCCACGTATTGGGCGCTGAGGAGAGGAGGTTTTCCTCGCCTTCCTGAACCTGCTCGGCAGAAAAAACATAATTGTATATGTTGGCAGTAAGGTAGCCTGTTGCATAGTAAACTCCGCTGACGTTCTTTATTATGCAGTCGTTAGTTCTTGGGATATAGTAATCCTTTGCAGGTATTTGCTTTATTCTAAGCATATTCGTAAGCAGCGGAAAAACTAGAAAATCTGCATAGTTTATGATAAACAGAAAAACTATAGAAAAAAGTGCAAGCACAGCTACTATGGCAGCAAACGGGCCATACATAGATCCTCCTGACGCGACTAGTACAGCAATAAGAGAGCAAATTCCAATATAGGCGATAGTGTTTATATCCAATCAAACACCTAGCGAAGCTATCTTTTCCTGCTGCTGTTCGCTTATTGTAACAAAAGGAATCATCTGCTCAGGTTCAAGAATCTGCAAGAATTCCTTTGACTCCATCACGTAGGCTCTTACACCTAGAACGGCACTTATGCCAGCAACAAGCTCGTCTGCTTTCTGTGCTGCAATGGCAAGAGCCTCTTCCTCTGTCTGGCCTATTGCGGTGACCATTGCGAAATTGCCAAGAGCGTTTGAAGTCACTTTGTTCACGTTGTCGAACAGGTTTTTCCACATTGTAACTTCTCCTTCTGCCCTTTCTAGCGCGGCATTATTCTGCTGCATGTTCGCCTGCGAATTCAATGAAGCATAGGCTTCCTCCGCCTCGTTAAGCTTTTCCTTTATCTCGTTTATGTAAGCGTCTTTGTTGACTACATAAAGAGCGGTTATGAACTTTGTGGGCTCCCTGCTTATGGAAAGCATTCTTGAAAATGCCTTTGAAAAGTCTATTCTTTCCTCGTCGCTCATCTCGGTGGCAGACTTGTATATAGGAATTTTCACAAACATGCTTGCCGAAAAGCCGCTGGCAGAGTTTACTATTATGGCGTCACCATTTGGCGAGATCCTGAATGGCTCATCTGAGCTGAACACTACTGTCTTGCTCTTCGCTTTTATAAGAGGAATAAATAGATAAGCATAATATTTTGTTGAAAAGGCAAAAATGTCAAAGAAAAGAACAAGCAATGCAAGAAACGTTCTAACAATCGGCCCGACGTTTGCTACGAACATTATGGCTAGCAAAACCAGCGAAATAAGCATGGTAAAGGCAAAAAGGCTTTTGCCTGAAAGAGCCATGAAACCACAAATTCAAGACAAATAGAGGTTTACAGATTTATATTTCTATTGCAGAAAGAGAGCTGCAATACCGCATTGACATCAGGAAGGCGGAGGCATTATGTATGCTCCGCAATAGTTGCTTATCTTGCTCTGGAAAGCGTATGTAGAGTTGACAATAGAGTAGTTGTCTCCCTGCAGTATGCCGGTATATGCTGCCTTTACTATGCGCAGCTTAGTAAGAGGCGACATATTGAGCTCAAGCGAAAGCAAAGGAGACTGCTTGCCACTTCTCATTATCGGCGTGTAATTTACAAAAACGAGCGTGCCTGATATGTAGGCTACTGTTTCATTAATGCCTATTGGCGTTTGCCTGCTTATGTTGAGAAATGAAAAATCGCTAGAAGGCGCCTTGCCGTAGTAGTGGGTATATGTTTCATTGTATATGCTCGAATTGCATGCCTTGTCCTTCTCGTAAAGCGAAGCATACTCTGTTTCAAGCAGGCCTTCTGAAGTGTTATTGTTTGCGTATGCAAGCGCACTTTGCAAAAGCGCTGCTGTTTGGTTGATTGTTGAAGTAGAAGTGGTTGAAGAGGTTGAAGTTGACGTAACTATTATCTTAAGGCCTGATGTTCTGCCTATGCTAACTGGCCCTATGAGGCTAAGGTCGCTGCTCGGCTTTACTCCAAGCACAGATGCAAGCGGAGTAATGTAGAGTTCTGCCGATGTGCTGTTGCTCTTTGCAAGTTTTATATTCAAGTTTGCAATGCCTGTCGCGTTGATGCTTACGTTTACGCTTGAATTTGGCACAAGAAGTGCTTCTGAAGCGTAGCCCGAAAGCACTGGCACTTTTGAAACAAGCACGACGGCACCGGAAGACGAAGAGCTTGCTACATAGATTGCAAAAATGCTGCCGTTTAGCTTAATCAGCATGCTTGTCCCATTGTGCAGAACAATGGCCTTAAATGAGCTAAGGACGAGCGGCCCGCTTGGGGCAAATGCAAAAGCAAAGACTATTGCCAAAACAATTATCACTATTCCTATAAAAGTGAAAAATCTTTTTGGATTTGCTATAGTGTGCCTATGCGCATTCTGCATCTTTGCGCGCATAGCTGCTTTCGGCTTTGCCATGCTTTAAATGAGAAGAATAAAAATAATAACCTTGCTTCTTCAAATGCACAAAAGCAGCAATTCGTGCGCATTTTTCCGCAAAACTATTTATGCCTTTTTGTGCAATATTCTTATGACCAGTTTAAGAGAGCATATCAGGTGTGAAATTTGAAAAGCCTTGAAGAAAGCGAGTCAGACATCATTTCGCTTATAAACGAAAGGCAGGAGATAACCTACGACGAGATAAAGAAATACGCCGAAAACGCGGATATAAGCGAGGACATGCTTGACAGGAGCCTGGCAGAGCTGGAAAAAGCAAACGCAATAGCTTCAAGGAGCAGCGGGGGAATACTCACTTATTACATGCTTGAGGAAGAGCAGCCAATAAAAAGGATATTCGTTGTCGAGGATGACAAGAACATAAACGAGCTTATGGCCATTTCTGTTGGCAAGGGCTACGAAATAACCCAAATCTATGATGGTGCGGAAGCTCTGGAAAGGATAAAATACGAGAAGCCGGACCTTGTTATACTAGATCTTATGCTTCCTGGCGCAGACGGCCTTGAAATATGCCAGGCTGTAAAGTCTAATGAGAACCTCAAGGACATTATCATAATAATAGTAAGCGCGCTTGATGCCACTTCAAACAGGTTCAAAGGAATAAAATATGGAGCCGACTATTACATAAAGAAGCCTTTCGACCCGAGCGAGCTCAGGAGCCTTGTTACAATATTCCTGAAGAAAAAGGGAAAGAAGTTTGATCCCTTGATAGACCTGCCAAACGAGGAGCGCATATCGAGCGCTGTGGAAAACATGGTAAAGGAGAAATCAGAGCAGTACATAATGGGCAGGCTAAGGGTAGACGGCCTTGCTGACTTTGCAAACAAGTTTGGGAACGATTCCGGAATAACGATTTTAAGGCTTGTTTCGCAGCTTCTCCAGGACAAGGTCAGGGATTCTAACGGCAGTGTCTTCGTCGGCTTTCTCAACGGCGATGACTTCGTAATTGCAGGAAACGAGGCAAGCATAGAAAAAATAGTAGAAGGCATAAAAAGCGAATTCTCTGCTGTTCTGCCTTTTATATACCAGAGCGAGGGCTACAAGCCCATAGAGCTTGGCGTCGAAAATGATTACAGCAACCCCAACCCGACGCTTTCGCTAGAGTTCTCAGCAATAGAGAAGCAGGAAATTATAGAAAGGCGCGCGGAGGTGCTCAAGACAAAAGATGCAAACAGCATAGGGTCATATACCTATGATGAGCTCAGGCACATACTGGGAAGCGAAGACATAGACGTTACTATAACGCGCGACCCAAGCGGGGTAAAGCTATCGGTTAGCAAGCAGGGCGACAAGGGCAAAAAGGACAAAAAGCAGGATGCCGATCTGCTGTAAATCACTTGCTTGTTCTCTTCTTTGCTAAGCTCTTTGCTGATTTCTTTGCTGATTTGTGCTGAGCTTGCGCTTTTTTCTTTGGCTTGATCTTTCCTTTTGACTGTTCTTCTTTTAAACCTTCGAGCTCCTTCTCTTTTGCTTCTGGAGCTTTTATCTTTGACTTTTCAAGAAGGTCAAGCAGATGCGTGTCTTCCGAAGGCCACTGGTCATCAGCGCTTGTTTGCAGGACCTGGTTTTGCACGCCACCTTCTTGCAAAATAGCATTTGTCTGCTGCAGCCTTTTGAGTGCCTCAAGCTTCTTCTTCAGCTTTTCAGCATCTTTTGAACCTGCCATTGAACCGGAAAATTATTTATAATGCAACATATAAAATATTATCGTAGAAAGTTCTGCTCAACTAATCTTCAAGCGTTTGCATGATACAAAGGTTTGAAAAGCCGTTTACAGATGAGGAAAGCCTGGCAAGCCTGAACAGCAGGCTCAGGGACTGGTTTACTGGCAAGTACAAGGAGCTCACTCCACCTCAAAGGTATTCTTTCAAGCTAATAAGCGAAGGACACAACCTGCTAATTACAGCACCCACAGGCAGCGGCAAGACATTCTCGGCATTCATGTCCATACTGAGCAAACTCATGGACATGGCAGAAGCGGGCACGTTGGAAGACAAGACCTATTGCATCTACATTTCGCCGCTAAGGGCCCTTGATAATGACATATACAGAAACCTCAACGAGCCGCTAGACGAGATCTACGCAAAACTGGGCAAGGAAATAAAGAGGATAACTGTTGGCGTAAGGACAGGAGACACTGAGCAAAAGGAAAGGCAGAAGCAGCTTGCAAGGCCTCCGAACATACTTGTCACAACTCCTGAAAGCCTTGCCATACTGCTCAACGGTAAGAGATTCTCTGAAAACCTTAAAAACGTAAAGTATGTGGTCATAGACGAGATACACGAGCTTGCTAACAACAAAAGAGGAGTTCACCTTGCGCTGTCGCTTGAAAGGCTTGCGGAGCTTGTGGGGCACGACTTTGTAAGGGTAGGCATGGGAGCAACGCTTTACCCTCTTGACGAAGCGGCAAGATACCTAGTAGGCTACAAGCCTGATGGCACTGAAAGGGATTGCTATGTAATAGATGCAACTTGGGAGAAGAAGATGCAATACCAGGTCATATCGCCTGTAAAGGACCTTGTCAATACGCCAGATGCCAAAGTTGAGAACTCGATTTACAAAATCCTCGACACTATAATAAAATCCAATACCACAACGCTTATTTTCACAAACACTAGAAGCGGCACGGAGCGGGTTGTTTACAACCTTATGAAAAGATACAAGTACGGCGAGGAGGAGCTTGCCGCGCACCACGGCTCGCTTTCAAGGGAGATAAGGCTCGAAGTGGAGGAAATGCTAAAGAAAGGCAAGCTTAAATGTGTAGTATCGTCTACGAGCCTAGAGCTTGGCATAGACATTGGAGCAATAGACGACGTAGTTCAGCTCGGTTCTCCGAAGAGCGTCACAAGGGCAATACAGCGAATAGGAAGAAGCGGCCACAGGTTCTATGACGTAGCAAAGGGAGAAATAGTGGTAACAAACAGAGATGACCTTGTAGAATGCTCGGTAATGCTCGATGCCGCATCAAAAAGGCACCTCGATTCTTTCACAACCCCTAAGAACGCTCTGGATGTCCTGGCTCAGCACATAGTTGGCATGACCCTCACCAGAAAATGGAAAGTACAAGAGGCATACGACCTTGTAAGAAGGGCATATCCTTACCACAACCTCTCTATGAAGGACTTCGAGGCTTTGCTTGAATACCTTTCTGGCAGCTATGTAGGGCTTGAAAGCAGGAGGGTTTATGGCAAGATATGGTACGATCAAAAAACCCAGGAGATAGGCAAAAGGGGCAGGTTCACAAAGCTAATTTACTATCTGAACATAGGCACCATACCCGATACTGTCGCTGTTGATGTTTACACTACAGACCGCAAGTGGCTTGGCAGCATAGAGGAGGAATTCCTGGCAAGGCTTAAGCCTGGCGATGTTTTCACTCTCGGAGGCAAGCTTTACCAGTTCCAGTACTCAAGGCAGCTTAACTGCTACGTAAGCCCATCTTCGAGCAGCATGCCCACTATACCGCCGTGGTTTTCAGAGCAGTTGCCGCTAACATATGAGTTGGCCTTGGAGATAGGCAAATTCAGGGAGGAGCTTGCAAGCGCAATGGAAAAGGACCTAAGGCAGCAGAAGGCAGGCAAGCTTGTGCAGTTGCTCAAGAAGGGCACTCTAAAAATAGGCCCCTATGCAAAATCTATTCTAGACAAAATGCCCATAGACGAAAACGCAAAGAATGCAATAGGCATATACTTTGCAGAGCAGCTTCTTTTTGCCAGGAAAGTCCCCAATGACAGGCTTATGCTTGTAGAGCTTACAAGAGATCGGGATACTAGAAGAAACTACATTGTATTCCACAGCCTTTACGGCAGAAGAACCAACGATGCGCTTTCAAGGCTATTCGCAATCCAGTTTTCAGAGTATTTTGAAACAGAAGTAGGCATAATGATAAACGATAACGGCTTTGTAATAGTTCTTGATCAGTCTTTCAAAGTTAGAAAGCAAGACATCGATGCGGTATTCGCAAATGTGCTGAACGAGGACATTACAAGCGTTCTGAAGAGCAACATAAGAAGAACAGAGATGATGAAAAGGAGGTTCAGGCATTGCGCTGTCAGGGGCTTCATGGTCTTGCGCAACTACAAAGGCAAGAAGATAAGCGTGCGCAAGCAGCAGGTTAACTCAGAGGCCTTGCTTAACGCAGTAGAGGAGATAAGCCCTGACTTTCCGATATTGAAAGAAACATATAGAGAAATACTAGAAGACGTAATGGATCTGCCTAGGGCAAAGGAGCTGCTAAACATGATAAAATCAGGCACTGTGAAATATGAGGTAATAGAAACGCCAGTGCCGTCGCCGTTCTCGCACATAATGGTAACTTTCGGAGAAGCGGACATTGTTATGATGAAAGACAGGCGCAAGCACCTTAGAGAGCTAAGAAAATACGTTTTGGCGCATATCAACAAATAAAACAAAAATCTGGAAAGTATTTTATATTTTGTTTGCAAAATAAGCATAGCGACCAGATTGATCTTATGATTGAGCTGCTGCTCTATGGCAGAGGCGGTCAGGGAGTTGTGACTGCCGGAGAGCTTATAGTAAAGTCTGCAGTGAAAAAAGACCTTTACGCGCAGTCAATTCCCTTCTTCGGAGGCGAAAGAAGAGGAGCGCCTGTCTCATCATATGTCAGACTTGACGACAAGCCGATTACAATACACAGGCAAATATACAATCCAGACATAGTCGTGCTTTTTGAGCAGGATCTGCTCAGCGTTCCTGGCAATCCGATAGGCAATTTGAAGCAGAACGGGAAAGCATTGCTAAATACGCAGAATCCGCAGAAAATTGGGGCTAGCACGTATTATGTTGACGCAAACGATATTGCGAAGAAAACAAACCTTGTTGTTGCAGG
>JBMFVN010000035.1:0-8127 GCA_049965975.1 Candidatus Micrarchaeia archaeon | reverse complement strand
TTCTTGCCTAAGCCGATAAGACTGCTACTCTTATCTCTGTAGTTCATTCTTTTCAAGTAACTGAAAACATAGTTTGGCACATAATTGGAAACAAGCCTTTCCCAGCCGTTTGTTCCGACAAGCCCTTTGACCAAGCTCGAACTGACTTTGCTAAGTTTGTCAGGCGGCATTAGGAATATGGTAGTTATTTCTTTCTCTATATCCTCGTTTACGCTTCTCATGCTTTTCTCATATTCGTAATCGTTAGAATCCCTTATGCCTCTGAGTATGAATTGCGCGCCTATGTTCTTTGCATATCTCACAAGGAACTCATTTTCAAAATGCGCCACTTCCACATTGGGCAAGTTCTTGGTAATGTGCTTTAGCATATCGAGCCTGTCGGCAAGGCTGAACGTGTATGCCTTGCTTGGGTTTATGCCGATTGCAACAACAAGCTTGTCAAAAATAGACGCACCTTTGTTAATCATCCACAAATGGCCGTTTGTAGGCGGGTCGAAACTTCCGGCGTAAACGCACTTCAGCAATTTCTTGTGGTCGGACATAATTTACATATGACTGTGCTTTATTTATAAGTTATTTTGCTGAGTTTGCAACAGCAATTACACACTGCCTTGCAGTTGCGTATTGTGCAAGTAATGCCTTCTTATGCCTGCGAGCTCGTGTATGCCGAGCTTGGCATAGTCGAATGCGAGCACGAACACAAAGCTAAGCCCTATTATAACTAGCAGCGAATAAGCTGATATTGGCGTTATGAAAAGCCCGAAATAAGAGAATATTGCGCCTACGGAAATGCCCAATAGGGAAGAAAGAATTAACCACTTGCTAGGCCGTGTATCCCAAATGTGCCTCCTGTTTCTCAAGCTATAAAGCATTAAGTTGTCTGTTACAACAAACATGAAGAAGAAGAAAGTCTGCAATGCGCCTATTGAATGTTCAATGCTTATGCCTATTGGCACAAACATGAGAGTGAGGACCAGCGCTACAGTGCCGAGAGCAAGCGACGTAACAGACACGCTTCTCATGTTCCACGTATCTGGCTTTAGCGAATATTCGGCGTTGTCAGTTGACAAGGCTATATTGACTATGTCATTTGTGAAAATAAGCAGGATAAGCTCAAAAGGAAGGATCGGAATCTGCCTGAGAAGCACGAATGCCACTGCTATGAACAGCACAATTTGAATTACCTTCACTATTTTAAGCGTGGCATAGGTCATCATGCGCTCAAATATCCGCCTGCTTTCCTTGACCGCATCTACTATGACATCGAGCCCGTTTCTCGCCAGCACAATTCCTGCAACGCTTTTCGCCACGTCTGTTGCGTTTTCGACGGCAATGCCCACTTCTGCCTGCTTGAGAGCAGGCGCATCGTTTACGCCGTCACCGGTCATGCCAACTCTGAGATTCGTCCTCTGAAGCATCTTAACTACAGTGTACTTGTCTTCAGGGAATATTTCTGCAAAGCCGCCAGATTCCTTTATCGCACGTGCCATTTCTTTTTCGCTCTTGCTCTTGAGCAGCGAAAAGTCGACTATGTCTTTGCTTATGCCCACTTCGCTCGCTATCTCCTGGGCCACTTTTAGATTGTCCCCGGTCAGCATTTTCACATCCACGCTCAAAGATTCGAGCTCTCTTATCATTTTCTCAGCGTCGGGCCTCGGTTCGTCATAAAGTGCCACTACTCCGAGCAGCTCAAGATTCTTGGTGCCGCTTGCCACTGCAATGGTCCTGTAGGCGTATTTAGAGAATTCGCTTATCTGCTTCTCGACAAGCGATTTTTCCTTTTGCCCAGCCTTGCTCAATTTTTCTATCACGCTATAAGCCCCTTTCATCACTACTAGCTTTTTGCCATCATGCAGCAATTCGGCAGAAGCCATCTTTGTCTTGGGCCTGAAAGGCACAAACTTCTTTAGCACGTAGCCTTCTGCGCTTATTCCGCTTGAATCAGCATACTCGATTACCGCGTTGTCTATAGGGTCGTTATCCTCTTTTCTTGAAGCAAGCAAAGCTGCGGTAAGGACTTCGCTTTTAGAATGCCCTGGAAGGGCGAACACGTCCTTGACGCTCATCCTGTTTTTGGTAAGCGTGCCTGTTTTGTCGAAGCACACGACGTTTAGCGTTGACGTTTCCTCTATCGCTTCGAGCTTTGTAACTAGAACAGACTTGTCTGCAAGCTTCTTTGTCCCGAGAGCCATAGTAACTGTAAATGCCGCAGGCAGCGCCACCGGAACAGAAGCGATGAGAACAACGAGCACGAAAGGCACCATTATGGCATAGCTCTCGCTCAGCACAAGCACACCAAAAAGGAATATGAAAAGCACGATTACAGAATCAAACGAAATAAGGTAGCGTACGATCTTCAGTATTACGCCCTCGAGGTGCGACTTCACTCCTGCAATCTGTACAAGCTGCGTGGTCCTGCCATAGTAGGTGGAGTAGCCCGTTGCCACAACAATGCAAGTGGCTTCGCCTTCGCGCACCACCGAACCCGAATAAACAATTTCTCCAAAGCTCTTCTTAACTGGCAACGACTCGCCTGTCAGCACTGACTGGTCAAGCTCCAGGTCGCTTGACTCTATGACCTTTGCGTCGGCAGGCACTATGTCTCCTATGCGTATCCTTATTATGTCTCCTGGCACAAGCTGCCTTGCCGCGATCACGCGCCAAGAACCTGAGCGGAGGACCCTGGCGCTTACGCTAAGCCTCTTTTTCAAAAGCTCTACGGCGTTGTCAGCCTTGGCTTCTTCGAAGAAGCTGACAAACGCATTGAATATCAACAAGACAAGAATCAGGTAAAAATCCTTTGTATCATGCAAAATGAAAGTTATGACAAGCACTGCTTCCAATATGAATGGAATCGGCCCGTAAAATTTCTTGGCGAACTTGAGCAGGCTGCTCTGCTTTTTCTCGACTATCTCGTTGTAGCCGTATTCGGCTAGGCGCGATGCAGCTTCTTCTTCAGAAAGACCGCTCGTGCTGCTTTTCAGGCTTTCGAAAGTTTTACTAAGCGTAGCCTTTCCGAAATCTTGTTGTTTGTATGACATTACCATCATTAGACAGGTAATGTTAGCAGTTCAAACTTTTATATTAGATGCACAAACGCGATGGCAAAAGTCATATATTTTCTTGTTTTTATTTTTGCTATGGTAGAGGTATACAGAGCATGCTACATTTGCGGAAAAAATGCAAAGCACGTATGCAGGCTGTGCGGCAGGTATGTTTGCGACGAGCATTACGTGCCGGAGCTTGGCGTCTGCACTAATTGCGCTCGAGGAAAAAGGTTCTGGTTCGGAGCAAAAAAGCTGGCAACCAAAAATAAAAAGGCGTGATTTGCTATTTTCTAGGTATGCAGATTTGCCATTTGCAGCTTTGTTGCTTATGAATCTCTTGCAATCATGCCACTGTGAATTTTACGCCATTTACAAGAACATAAGGCGTGAAATAGTAAGCGCCTTCCGAATCCCATGAGGTTGACTGGACAGGCTTTCCTGCCGTGGCTTCTATGCTCTTGAGCATGCGGGGTATGTTATCGCTTATCCTTATCCCTGTAGCTTCGGTTCCAGCTATTGGCTTTATTGCAAACTTAGGCTCGCCGTGCTCTATGTAAACTGCCAAGTCCCTTGGAACAGTAGAAAAGGCGCCTGTCACATCGTTGCTGAACCTCAAATACCACGTATTTGTAACAAGTATTCCTTTGTCTACTTCGCTTATCAAAGAGTCCAGGTCTTTTTTCCGGTTCTTGTGAATCAGCACAAGCGTATTTGGCACCGGCTCAACCAACCCGGCATTCCCAGTGCTCTTTGTGTGATATTTCTCTGCTGTCGAGTGGTTATGCAAATATGTCTTTAGAATGCCGTTTTCTATTAGAGCTGTTCTTTGTGTAGGATACCCTTCTGAATCATAAACCGATGAGTTAACTCCGTCGGGCTCCACAGCGCTATCGAATACGCTGAGCTCGTTTGACGCTACTTGCTTGCCTAGCTTGCCTATGAAAGGACTTCCTGTTTCTATTGAACCCATGCAGGCCATTGAGCTCACATTTGAGAGTATCAAGCCAGCAGGAGATGGTGCATAAATTACGTCATAAGCCCCTGGCTCTATCCTGCCAAATTTCCTTACGCTAAGCGCAGTGTCGGCAGTCCTCTCTGCAAGCTTCTCAGGATTTATGCCGGAAAGCCTTCTGCTCGCAACTACGTCTTGCACTGACACGCTTCCGAAGAAAGGCCTCAATGAAAGCCTCACCATTGTATCCTTGCTTTCCGCATTAACATTACTGCTTGTTGCAAGCTGCTCTTCCGACGCGCTAGCCACGACAGTACCGGCAAGGTTGCTAGCTCCGAGCTCAAGCTCGAAGCTTATTGACTGCTGCGCTATGTCGCTTACCGCACCGCTTACATCTTCTGCAAGCTCCGCGTCATAACCAAGCTTTATGCGCTTGTATTTGAAAGGGCCTTCTGCTATGCCGAAATAGTCCTCTTTTGGCTTGATCTTCGAAACAAGTCTTTTTGCGTTTTCTATGCTTTTCTGCACGCTTGCTTCATCAAGCTTTTCTATGTTTGTAAATAAAAGCCTCTTCTTGCTAGCCAAGTAAAGCTGGGCACTCTCGACCCTTTTCTCAACTATAGAATCTATTTTTGAGTTTGCTATTTTCAGGTATGACTTATGAAAAGAGAACACAGAAGCCACAGCCTCGTCAAAACCTGCAGAAATTGCCTTTTTCACAATATACTCTGCTTCCAACAAATCACCCGAAGCTTAGCAGCGCTGAAGAACCACCCATCGTAACAGGAACGCCCTGCTCCGGCTCTCCCTTGCCGCAAATGCCAAGCCAGAGCCTGAAATCTTTGCCCACTAGCCTTACTGCACTCCAGAATTCGCTTGTCGTCTTTTCTATGACAAAGTTCTTGACAGGCGTGCTAAGCTCGCCTTTCTTTATCAGATACGCCTCGTTGCCCTGATATCTGGCAAAGCTCCTTGTATCATCAATGTTCCATTCTGTAAAGCTTTTCACGTAAATTCCGGTTTCTGCTTCTGCAAGCAACTCTTCGAAAGACGCATCGCCTTTCTCAAGATACGTGTTTGACATCCTTATTATGGGCTCATTTGAATATGAGTCGCTTCTAGCTGAGCCATTGCTTCTTGCATTGAGCATATAGGCGTATTCTCTGTTTAGCAGAAGCTCCTTCTGCACTCCTTTCTCCACTAGCTTCTTCGGCCTTGCCTTAACTCCTTCGTCATCGTAAAGGTAAAAGCCGAATGCATGCGCTATTGTCGGATCATCTACTATGTTTACCTGCTCGCTGCCTATCCTCATGCCAAGATTATGCGCAAGGTAGCTTGTGCCCGCCTGCGCGGCCTCCCTGCCGAATACTCTATCGGCTTCGCTCGGATGTCCAACGCTTTCGTGGACAGCTATTCCTGAGATTTCTGAAGATATGACCACGTTTTTTATCTTTTTGAGAGCGCTTTTTGAAAGTGAAACCCCTTGCTCTGTTACTTTTGAAAGGTTTCTTGCTTCTTCAACAAGCTCATCGCCTATTTTCTCTGTATTGAAAAGCTCGTAGCCACCTACGCCGCCGAACTGCCTGTACCTTGCCCTTGTCTCTTTTCCAGATCCCACGACTACCCTGAAAAACGAGTTGACATAAGGAATACGAGCTCTTATCTCGCTCCCCTGAGAATTGGCATAATATGAGCGCGTACTGCTGAGCACGCCGTACAGGCTTCTATATTTGATCTCTTTTTCCTTTGCAAGAAGCCTGTCAAGATAAAGAAGGTCGCCAAGCATGTCGGCGTCTTCTATTTTCTTAGCCTCCTTTACCGCATAGTCTGCCTTCTCTGCACGCTCTTCAGAAAGACCGTAGTCAAACGTGGCTGAGAAGTTGATACGACTTATTGCACTTGCTATCTTTTGCTTGTCGAGCACGTTCGTCGAAAATGTGTAAAGCTTGCTGTTCTTTAGAAGCCTTATTCTTAATCCAATAGACTTGCCGTAGCTCCCGCCATTAACATAGCCCTGCTCCACGGCAAACGAGCGGCCTGTGGATTCTTCCAAGTACACTTCTGCGTAATCAGACTTTGCCTCTGCCAGCTTCAGGGCAAAATCAGCAATAGACTCTTGCATACTTAATTTTACTAACAAAAAAATAAATATGAGAACTATTCTGCTGCTCGCACAAGCTAGCTGCAAGAAGTCAGGTTAACGAATAATGGGTAAGTGAGCGAATTCCAGGCACTAAGCCCGTTTTGCGATATCACTGAATAGTATGCCGAGCTGTTTGTAAAGCAATAAAGAATTGAATCGTAGGCCAAGCATGCAAAAATCCTGTTTTGCGTGTTGATGCTGTTTGTTGAAATCCATTCTCCGGTCTCTGCATTTGTCAGCGAAGCAAAGTAAGCAGATGAATTGCTAACGCAGTATACAGAATTGTTGTACACCGGGCATGTAAAAGCGTCAAAGCCTGATGGATACTTTATAAACTGCGAGTAGTAGCCTGTTAGCAGCAGCTCAAGGACCAAGTTTGTGCTGTTTTGTGAGCAGTACATGTTATTTATGGTTTTCATGTTGAGAACGAAAGTTTCGTTTGAAGAAGAGCCAGCAAAAGATACGTTTACTGTGTCAAGGTTGTTTGAAGAGCTGTGCGATATGTTTACAAAATAAGCGTAAGGTGAATAGGCGCTCGTAGACATGTTGCCATTTTCAATATCTGCACGCTCTATAGTAAAATTGTGACCCAGAATATCAAGGTCTACGCTCAGCATCACTGCTCCGGCTGGCGCATATACAGGGCTGCTTAGCGTGATGCCGAAATCAGGAACCTTGTACTTCGACACATACGTGTTTGCAGAGCCTATGAAGCTCTCTTTAATTTGGTTGTTGCAGCTGTCGAGCCCGCAGTAGGAAACGTTTGCTACAAATGTAGGCGTCACCTGGGTTCCTGCTGAAAGCTGCCTGCTAAGAGAACCGAAGCACATAAAAGGAGCGCCAGGCTTTATAAGGTTAGGAGTGCAGCGCAAAGACGAAATGGCATTGCCTATTTTTACAGCAACAGAAAGGTCATGCATTTCGTAGCGCTTGGCATTGCTTCCCATTAAAGCGACAAGCGTGCTTGTGCTGTTTGAAGCTACAACAAGCCCTTTGCAAGCTATGCCTGTGTCGAAGCTGCATGTCTGCGGCTCTATCGAGCTGATAGAACCAGAAGAATTAAGGAGCAGAGCAGCAACCATACCGACAATAGCCAACATGGCTATCGTTACTATTAGGTATTCTGTTGCTGCCTGCACCCTCATACTTTGGCTTATACCCACCACCCGCCCACAATTATTGTTTTGTATTTTGACATTTAAAAACATTGCCTATCTGGTTAGATATAGCGAACAATACAGAGGAGATGTTTAAAAGCGCACCTTCACTGCAGTCAACAATGCATGCTTAGCTGTAACTAGTTCAGTCCGAGAATTTTTGAAAGCTCGCCTATGCTGTTTATCACTTTTTCAGCGACTGTTTCTTTTTTGTCGCATTCGTTGCATATGAGCACTGTGTGCGCGCCAGCTGCTTTGCCGGCTAGCACATCCTTCTCGGTATCGCCTACAACAACCCCGCACTTCGGGTCTATGCCAAGCCTTCTGAAAGCTTCAAGCACTATATCAGGCGCAGGCTTTGTCCTTTTCACATCGTCGCTGCTTACTATTGTGCTTATGTATTTGCCAAGCCCGCTAGATTTAACCACTATCTCCAATGGCCCGCTCGACATGCCTGTGGCTATTGCAAGCTTTACGCCCTTGCTTTTTAGCTTTTGCAAAAGCTCTTCTACCCCAGGAAAAAGAAGATTCTTGCTTAGTCTGTCTTTTATTATGCTAAGCCTAAGCTGCCTTATGCTGATTATTTGCTCATCGCTGGCATTCGACACATAAGCTCGTATCAGCTCGTTTGTAGCTATGCCTGTGCGTATCCTTGCGCTCAGTTCCTCCTTGTTAACATGTATTCCTAGTTTATTGAACGTCTTTACCCAGCCGTCTATGATTATTGGCAACGTGTTTACAAGTGTACCGTCGAGATCGAACACAACTGCTTTTATATCATGAAAAGCCATGCAGCAAATACGCTAAAAACAAATAAAAACAGGTATT
>JBMFVN010000034.1:0-8574 GCA_049965975.1 Candidatus Micrarchaeia archaeon | reverse complement strand
CCGGGTTTCAGGCTCGAAGGGCCTGTGTCCTTGACCGGGCTAGACGACGGGAGCTCGAATATATTCCTCGCTCTTTATTTTTATTCTTATGTTTTCCCTATCTTTTCCTTTTCTTTCTGATTGCCTTTCCTTTGATCAGAACCAGATGCCGTTGCTGAGCATTATGCCGTATATGGAGTAGTTGAAGACATCCATCAGGGTGTCAAGCATCTTCTCGTCCGCAACCTGCGCAGTGCCTGACTTGTAAAGGTTGTTCAGCCTGTTTATCTTGTCGCCTATTCTTACTATAAGACCCATTGTGCCAAACCTGAGAATATTATCTGAGCCGTAATCCTTGTTCTTCCTTACGCCAAGGTCATAGCAGGCCATGCCGACTTCCTGCACAGGCTTTCCAGAAAGCACAGATGCGCCGCACAATGCTGAAATTGCGAGCTCCTTGAAAAATGCGGCATCTGAAAAACCCTCTATGTTTTTTGGCTCATTGAACCTGCTCCAAAAGAAATCGTTCAAATGAGCAAGCAGGCCTGCAAACTCATGAGAACCGTCTGGGCAATCTGCAAGAACGTTGTCAACTGCTGCTTTGAAATTTTTTGACCAAGATTCAAAATCACCACTAGTTTGCATGGCCACAGCTCAAACCAAATGCAAAAATTACCTAGTAAGGTCTGCTGCTTCCTCTTTTGTTGCTTCCTGCCCCGCTATTGCCGGCGCAGAAACGAGCACAACGTCTCCTACATTCTTGACGCTCTTGTACAGCACGCTCTTTGACCTAAGTATGGTCCTTACGTCTTCTTTTGCTGTCTTCCAAGGAACCATCAGAAGCCTGCTAACCTCGCCTTTTTCCAAGTCCAGAATTATGTCCTGAACTTCGCCAAGGTACTGGCCAGAGTCGCTGTAGATGTCCATTCGCAATAGCTCCGAGAGAAGCATGTGCTCACCATCGCCTTGAATTTATTCGGTGCTACAAATATTTAAATATTACTAAATCTGCGGAATAGTGGAATAATCGAGAAAAGGCTAAGGCTGAAGCCAGTCTATCTCGTAATATTCGTGCTGGCTCTTCGGAAGCAGTATCCTGCGAACTGTATAATAGGTTACTGACGTTTCCCTGTCGACTATTGCCAGAAGCAGCTCGAGCTTTCGCTTAGAGGCTTCTGCTATCGCGGCCGCAAGGTCGCTCCCGCCAAGGTATTCTTCCTCGCCCAATGCTAGCATGGCAAAGCGCGGTGCACTGCTGTCAGGGTTGTCGGCTTCGCCGCCATGCCTGTGATAAAGGACAAAATCTATTTTAGTTGAGCTGCGGACAGGCGAGCCTGGAACAGCAAGCAGGAAAGTCTTTTTTACCGAATGCGCTACGCGTATTGCCCTGGCCCATTCAGAAATGAGCAGCCTTGCATTTTTTGGAAAAACGTGTATGACATGCTTTGAATGCATCCAGTCTTTGCTTGGCCCGTTGCTGGGTCTTGCACCAGGGAAATAGACCCTGAAGTTTGTGCCGAACTTGAAGCCGGTCTTTATGACATAGCCCTTGTCGCGCCAATCAGAATAAACTGCATAGACGCTTTGAAAATCTGGATGGCGCCTAGTAGCCAAAGCAAGCACCTCGGATCTTGTAACATTGCTTAGAGACAGAATCCTTTTGTCTATCAAGTACATGGTCTCGTAAATGTCAAGCTTGTTAAGCTTGCCTCTGTCTTCTGCCTTGTAAGCGCCGTATTGGCCAAACCAGTACTTATCATAAAGCTCCTTGCCTGTATCGGCTTCTGCCACTACAGAAAGCAAGTCTGACCTGAAAAATACGCCGTGCAAATGGTAATCTGGCAGGCTTAGGCTTTGGGCAGGGTACTTCTTTATCGGGCTCTCCACTGGCTCCTTGTACTCTGCGCCCGGCTCTTTAGCGATTAGCCCGCGGTCGCGCCAGTCCTTATAAGCAAAGTACCTTGCTGCAAATTTCGGCGTTTTCCAGTATTTTGAGGCCAGGTCGAGGAATGAAACAATTCCTCTGCTAGACTTGCATTCTGCGTTTCTGGAGTCGATAAGATATAGAGCCTCCTCAAGGCTGAGCTGCAATAAGCCGTTTGATTCCTTTCCGTAAAACCCGTTCTTCAGAATGGTCTTTGTAGACTCGTCTTCGACAAATACGTTCCTGTTCTTGATTTTCAGCTCTAGCACGCTACCAGCTTTCAGGCGATTCCCAAATTGGCAAGCTCTGTTGAATTAAGCACAGGGCCGGGCAAGGTGCTTATGCCGCTAGGCACGCTGCTGCTTATTGATGTTTCGTTAAGGTTGAGAAATTCAGATATTGTTACTGCCGTGCCTGTATTGGGGTTTGTAACATTGGAGCGGCTTTCTACAAATATAGATAAAGGTATGTTTGAATTTTCGTCAAAGCACATGCTGAAGTTTGCGTTAATGCTTCCTATCTTTGATGGAGGCAGCGCCGAAAGCGCCGAATAAATGCTTGACGTGGAGCTCGTGTTCATGCTTAAGTAGCCTTTTAGCAGCATGCACGGAATGCCCTTGTATGAGGACTTTGCAAAAGAAGATACATGGACCGTGCCGCTTATGTTATTGCTCAAGCCCGCAAGGTTAGTTGCAGATGCTTGGTACATGCACACGAAAGATGAGTTGCTCGGGCTTGCAGAGCCGGCTGCAAGAGCAGTAGAGTTAATGCAGGCATAGTATTTGCCGCCGCTTAGTACTTCGATCAGGCTAAGGTTTCCGATAATAGGGGCGCTCATAAGCAGGTATGCGCGCTCGCTAGTACCATTCTTCAGAAAATCAAGGCGCATTGGCATGGCAGAGCTTGTTGAGAAATTGCCTGAGGATTCGCTAAAGTTGAGAGATCCCGAATAGCTCACGTTCGTTTTGTTGACATATGAGAAGGAAGTGTTAACAAGCTGCACAAACCTGTTGAGGGGCAGGGTTTTGCCAGGGCTGAGCAAAGAGTAAATCGCACTCTTGCCTGCTGGCTTTTGCGAAAGTAGCAAATAAGCTATTGCAAGCGCAACAATAAGCACAACTAATCCTGCTATTGCTGCTTTGGTTTTGCCTGGGCGTTGCTTGGGCGCGGGCATAGTGCTGCTACCGCTGCTTGCCGGCTGAGGGGAACCTGCCGGTTGAGGAGTTGGCTGGACTTGCATAACCTGCTGCTGATCTATTTGATACAACATACACCCATCGTAATTATAGTAAAAGATAACAAATATAATTATGTCAGGCATAAAGTCAAAATCAGTGAAGAAATGGCTAGCAAGAACGAGGAAAGAAAGCAGAGAGAAAGATTCAGAAAGGCAAAACTTGCGGTAATTGGGGTAATCCTTGGAAGCCTAATTGTGTTCGTAGTGCTCTCTGCTCTTGCAATACTAAATGAGGGCGCGACCAGGTTCGTTGCTACACTTTATTCGCTAAAGCCGAGCTATTATGTTGCTTCGCTCCTTTGTGTAATTGCAGCCATAACGATAGGCTTTCCGAAGTGGGACCTTTTCCTTAGAAAGCTTGGAATAAAGCTTCCAAAAACAAAGAATTTCCTTATCTACTTTTCAATGTTCTCCATGGACATAACGCCGGGAAGATGGGGAAGAGCTGTAGTTGCATATACTGTAAACAGACAGACAAATGCCACGTTTGCGCAAACTTTCCCCGCGGTCGTTGCCGACATATTCACAGACTTTCTAGGCTTTATAGTCGTGGCGGTGCTTACTGCGTTCCTGGTCCACAGGTACTCTGACATTTCCATAATAATAAGCGTGCTTTTGCTTATTCCTTTTGTCTTCATACTCTACGAAAAGCCTTACAAGTACATAAAGAAAAGATTCTACAAGCAAAAGCGCCTCAGGGGATTTTTCAACATAGGAGACACCTATTTCAGGAGCAAAAAGCTTCTAGACTTTGGCAGCTATGCATTTGCAATGCTGTTTACGGTACCGGCAATGGTTTTTGACGGCCTCGCGCTCTATTTCGTAATACTAAGCTTTGGAATACACATGGGAATAGGCTATTTGCCTACTCTACTTTTCGTTTACACTTCTTCGCTGCTTCTTGGCATGGTAACTGGCATACCAGGAACAATCGGAGTTACAGATGCGGCTTTGCTTGGCTATCTTACAGCCTTCTTCGGAGGCATAGGAGTAACTTTAGGAACAGCTGTGCTGATAACAGTATTCTTTAGGATTGCAAGCATATGGTTCCAGGAGATAATCTGCTCTCTCGTACTGCTCTATACCATAAGGTATTGGAAAAAAGGCTAAAGCTCATCGATAAACTTCCTAACGCCTTCCTCTGAGAAAGAAAGCTCTGCAGGAATTATGACACTAAGCATCTTGCCTTCCAGTTCTTTTGAGAATCTCTCTATTTTGCTGCTCCTCGACATTATCGTGCGCTGGTCTGGCATGCCAGCGTTTGCAATCACGATGACAAAAGGATCTGCTTTGAAAATTCCAGAGTTCTCTGCCGTGTCTGCCTTTTTCATTATTTCGAGGCACTCTGCCAAAGACATGGGCCTGTTGTGCTCGTGGTCTATGTCTAGAAAAAGCAGAGAGTGAAGCCCACGCTCCTTATTTTGCTTTATAACGTTAATGAAAGCAGTAGGCGTGTAGTCCTTTTTCCAAAAAGGCACGTTTACTACTTGGCCAAACTTGTAGAGCGAGAGCCTGCTTTCGCCTATTGCAACAGACAAGATAGAAGGCGCATGAAGCACAAGAACAGGTATTCCAAGCCTGTCGGCAATATCAAGAAGAAGCTTGTGCGTTGTGACAATAAGAGGGTCACCAGGTATGAGAATAGAAACATTCTCGTTTTTTGCCATTGAGATTGTCTTTTCAGCATCTTGCTCAAGGTCGCTCCTTGCAAGCTCCCTTATGCTCTTGCCCGTCTTGCTTTCAAGCTCGTCAATATAGCCTGACGGAATGAAAGACGTGTATTGCTCTACGAAAATTTCCTTCGAGCTTTTGAGCGCATCAAGAGCCCTGACAGAAAGGTCGTCAACATATAGGCCAAGGCCTATCAGGAAAAGCACTTAACCAACCAATCTAGTCTCTTATGCCTTCTGGCGTTATCTTTATAACTGCCTCGCCTTCAGGAAGGTTTGGCGAGTCAACAAGCCTGACTATGCGCTTGTCCTCTTTGCTCTTTCTCAAGTAAAGCCTCGTTGTAGCTGCATGCGCTATTATGTTTCCGCCAACTGGTATTGTCGGGTCGCCGAACAGGATCGCAGGGTTGTCTATTACCTGGTTTGTAACATAAACTGCAAGGCTGAATGTATCTGCAAGGTTCTGGAGCTTGTGCACATGCTCGTTGAGCTTCTGCTGCCTTTCGGCAAGACCGCCCCTGCCTATAAACTCGGCCCTGAAAAGCGAGGTAAGCGAGTCCACTACAATAAGCTTTATGTTCTTCTCAGAAACGAGCTTGTCGGCCCTGTCTATGGTAAGAATCTGCTGCTCCACTGTTGTGGCGCGAACTACAAATATATTGTCAAGAACGCTCTTCGGGTCCATTCCTTGGGCTTTTGCAATGTCTTGTATGCGTTCAGGCCTGAATGTGCTTTCAGTATCTACAAATAATACTCCGCCGCCAAGACCTCCTTTGCCAGCTGGCAGTTGCACATTGACAGACAGCTGGAATCCGAGTTGCGACTTGCCGCTGCTAAATTTTCCGTAGGCTTCTGTTATTCCGTTTGTCTCTACTCCGCCGCCGAGCAGCTCGTCAAGTCCTTTGGAGCCCGTTGTTATCTTGCCTATTGCAAGCCTCCTCTCAAGCACCTCAGATGCCTCAAGGTAGTTTATAGTAGTAGCTTCTTTTGCGGCTTCTATGGCCTTTTTAGCGTTCTCAGCGCTTATGCCTATTAGCTCGGAAAGCTCGAAAGGGGAAGCTACAGCGACCTGGTCAAGAGTAGCGTAGCCTGCTGCCTTGAGCTTCTCTGCAGTAGCAGGCCCTATGCCAGGCAAGTCCTCTATGCTTTTTATCTCTTTTTCCTTGGCCACAGCATCAAAATTATTACGCAGAATAAGCAATTAAACCTTTCTTAGCCTGCAAAATAACAAGCAAAACAATAAGGAAAATACCTATGCAAAAGCCACACTCTCGAGCGTACAATCTCTTGCAGGCTTGTCAGACCTTAGCCGCAGGAAGGCAGGAGCTCTTAGCATATGCTCCTTTGTGAGCTCCATGAACCTTACTTCAGCAACAAGCTCTGGCTTTGCATATGTTATTTGCTCGCTTGCTGTTTCGTGCTCGCCTATCTCAGCATAAGGCTTGCTTGACCTGAGCTTTGAAAGCCTGCTAAGAAGCGCGGCCCTTTCGCTCTCGTCAAACCCAGTGCCAACTTTGCCTATGTATACGAGCTTGCCAGAGCTGTAAGCTCCTAGAAGCAGGGCGCTAAGCTGCTCCTTGTCTGTTGAGGTGAAGCCCAGCACAACGGCATCTATGGTAGAAAGGGCCTTTATCTTAAGCCAGTACTTGCTGCGCTCCTGCACGTAGGGTGATTTAATGGCTTTTGCCATAACGCCTTCCAATCCTGCTTTCCTGACTCTCTTGAAAAGCTCCTTGCCTTTCTTGCTCACATACTTTGACAATATGGCGTAATCGCTTTCTTCAAGGGTGCTTTCAAGAATTGACTTGCGCTCGCTGAGCGGCAGATCGAGCAGGTCATTGCCGTCTTTGTGGAGTATGTCAAAAACAACGTAAGTAGCCGGATGCAGGCTGCTTAGAACGCTTATCCTTGTCTGGTTGCTTGTCTGCTCGCGCTCCTGCAACAGGTTGAAGTTCGGCTTGCCCTTGTCGAAAACGACCAGCTCGCCATCAAGTATGGCTCGATGCGCCTTCACGCTTTTGAAAAAATCAGCAAACTCTGGATAACGCTGCTGGAAGAAAGAGAGCCTTCTATTAAGGAACATCGCCCTGCCCGAATCTCTGTCTACATATGCTATGCATCTTGTCCCATCGTATTTTATCTCAAACACAAAGTCCTCAGAGTCGAAAGGCTTTGAAGGAAAAGCCAGCATTGGCTTAACAAGCTTCATGCTGCTGTTCCAGAGGCTCATGAAACCGCTATTTGAGGCTTTCAGTAAGGCTGTCTATAAGGCTCTTGGCCGCCTTTACTTCCTTTGCTGCTTCAACAACGTACTCCTTTCCTGAAGCCTTTGCCTTTATCAGGTTCCTTAGCGCCTCTGCATAAGAGTCTGTAAACTGGGCCATGTTCAATGATTCTTTGCTAAGCTTCTGCACAAGAAGCTGCGCAAGCTCGAGCTCCTTCTTTTCTGGCTTAGGCAGGTTCTTAAGCTCTGCCAGGTCTTCTATTGGCATTATCTCCTCGTTGTAGTGGAGTGTTTGCATAAGCAGGCCTTTCTGATAAGAGCGCAAGGCTACCACATGCTCTTTGTCGTTCATTGTGAACTTGCCTATCGCAAGCTTGTTAAGCATCGCGAGAACTGTAAAGAACAAGGCATATGCTCGTTCGCCGTTCTTGTCAGGCACTACATAGTAGCTCCTGTCAACGTATATCGGATCAAGCTGACCTGCTTCTACGAACTCCTTGACTTCTATCGTTTTTGTAGAAGGAATTCTTATCTTTTCAAGGTCTTCCTTTTCGAGCACCACGTACTTGTCTGCAGAAAGCTCAAAGCCCTTCTTGAGCTCCTGCCAGGAAACTTCCCTGTTCTCAACAGGGCACCAGCGCTTGTACACGATTCTGTGACCGTTCTTGCAAAGGGAATGTAGAGGCGGCTCTATGTCATGAGTAGCAAGATAAACTCGCACAGGAATGTTGACCAGGCCGAAGGCTATAGAGCCATTCCAAACACTCTTCATAATGCTACATTACAAGGAAAAAGATAAAATTGTTTCACAAAAAAGAGCAGAGGACTCAAAATCAAAGTCTTGCCTATGAGTGCATTGCCTAGTGATATTCTGGTTCAAAAATCGGCTACATGTATAAAGGCGGCCAGTATTTCGCATTTACTTCATTTACTCCTTTCGTCTGCTTGATAGTCGGAATTTGTACTAAGGAGGGTTTGCCAAGTGAAGACGTCCAGGTATACACGATCGGCACAGGGTAAAGGCTGTAATTAGACTGCCTTGAAACTTCATCCGTGCTTGCTCCCTGAGGAACAACAGACATCTTACGCATTTCTTCTGCAAGACGCATTGCCGCCCTATCTGTAAAACTGTTTCCAGTAAGTTGACCTCCGTTATATACGAATAAAGCTTTCTCTGCTATTATTTCGCTGACCGGAGTAAATATAGATTTTATCTTCGAAGACATTCTTCCAAGTAACGATAACTTTTCGGGCTTTTCCGGTGCTACTTGCCTTTCTTCCTTAATCTTTCTGGACAGACTTTTTATTACGTCACTGCTTAAAGATGAGTTAAGCTGGTAGATCTCACCTTTCCTAAATACTTCGTCAAATTTTTTGGCGATGTTCTCAATCAAACGTGATGTATGGTTAAGGTCAGAATCGGATTTCATATTATTGTGCGGCATTTATTCACCTGAATATATTGTGATTTTTCTAGTATTTAAGTAATGCCTTTTTGAGCAAAAACAATATAGTATATTGTAATTTTGAAAAGTTATTA
>JBMFVN010000033.1:0-8634 GCA_049965975.1 Candidatus Micrarchaeia archaeon | reverse complement strand
AGAACAACTCCACCCATGGCGCTGAACGTAATAATGGAAGACGGAAAGCGCAAGAGGGTGCTTGACACAAACAGAGAAGACCTTCTCAAGGCGCTTGCGCCCGGCCAGATAATAGAAAGGCAGCTTACAGATGGAGACATAGTTTTGTTCAACAGGCAGCCGTCGCTTCACAGGATAAGCATAATGGCGCACAGAGTTAAGGTTGTGCCTGATAAGACATTCAGGCTCAACGACTGCGCAGCGGCGCCTTACAACGCAGATTACGATGGAGATGAAATGAACCTGCATGTGCCACAGTCGCTTGAAGCGCAGGCAGAGGCATGGCACATGCTTGAAGTAAACGACCAGGTGTTCTCGCCAAGGGACGGCAGGGCTATAATAACTGGGGAGCAGGATGCCATAATAGGTCTTTACCTGCTTACAAAAGACGACACGCTGGTATCGAAGAAGAATGCAATACACCTGCTTGGGCTTGCAGGTATAACAGAATTGCCTAAAGAGGCAAAGAAGGGATTCTACACCGGCAAGGACATATTCTCAGAATTGCTGCCAAAAGGGCTCAATTACGAGGAGAAGAAGGGCAACAACTTATTCAAAATAGTGGACGGCAAGCTTAAAGAAGGCGTCGTTACCAAGTCAACAATAGGCGAAGGAAGCAAGCTTTTCGTTGAAATAGCTAAGGAATTCGGCAACCAGGTATTGAGTGACTTTATAACAAACGCCGCAAAGATAGGCGACGCTTATGCCACAATGGCAGGCATAACAATAGGCATAAAGGAATACTTGCTTGACAAGAGCGTAGACGAGGAAAAGGAGAAGATACTTAGCAAGATGTATGCCAATGTGAACTCGCTAATACAACAGTACAAAGAAGGCAAGCTAGAGCCTCTGCTTGGCAAGACTCCTAGAGAGTCGCTCGAGCAGCTCATAATGGCTGAGCTCGACCTTGCAAGGAGCGCATCTGATGAGGTAATATCTAAGCACGTTCCTGAAACAAACTCAGCAATGACACTTGCCAAGTCAGGGGCAAGAGGAAACCCTCTCAACATAGCTTGGATAAGCATGTTCCTGGGCCAGCAGGCTCCTATTTCAGGTGGCAGAATATACCGCGGCTATTCTACAAGGCGCGTGCTGCCTTGCATGCAGCCGAAGACAATAGGGCCAGACGACCACGGCTTCGTTTCAGGCAATTTCCTGCACGGGCTTACGCCTCAGGAGCTTTTCATGCATGCAAACGGCTCAAGAGCATCAATAATACACAAGGGCTTGCTAACTGCAAGGAGCGGGTATTTGTACCGCAGGCTTTCGAACGCAATGCAGGACTACTTTGTTCATTATGATTTGAGCGTAAGGGATGCTGCAAACAACATAATAGAAACTGTTTATGGCGGCGACGGAGTAGACCCGACAAAGGTCCTGTTTGTCGAGGAAAAGGAAAAATAGGTGATTAAATAAAAGACGAAAAGGAAAAGGAGCTGTACAAGGTAAATCCTGGCGAGCCTGTAGGCATGGTGGCAGCGCAGTCAGTAGGAGAGCCAGGAACGCAAATGATACTCAGAACGTTCCACTTTGCAGGCCTTGCAGCTACTATTACAACTACGGGCTTGCCTAGGCTTATAGAGCTGCTCGACGCAAGAAAAGCACCAACTACGCCACAAATGATAATATACCTTAAAGAAGCATATGCAAAGAGCTTTGAAAAGGCGCTAAAAGTGGCTGAAACTATAAATGAAATAAAGACGCGAGATATTGCAAAAAGAACGCTAGAGAACTTCACAAAAGGCAAGATACTTCTCGTGCTAAACAAGCCTGCTTTGAAAGCAATAGATATGACTCCGGGCCAAGTAGCGGAGATCGTATCTAAGAAATTCGGAGTGAAAACAGCAACTACCAAAGAGGGCAATGTTGAAATAACGGCAAACACGAAGAAGCTTAGCGAGATAAGAAGCCTTAGCACCAGGATAATGCACTCGCTTCTCAAAGGCACTGAGGGCGCAGGAAAAGCCATCGTGCTCCAAGACAAAGACGGCAGCTTCTACATAAATACCACAGGCAACAACCTAGAAAAAATACTAGAGCTGAACAACGAAGGAATAGACTATCGCAGAATTTATACCAACGACATATTCGAGATTTACAGGGTATTCGGCATAGAGGCCGCAAGAAACGCAATAGCGAACGAGCTTGCAAAAACGCTGCAAGAGCAGGGAATAACAGTAGACATAAGGCATCTAAGGCTCATAGCAGATGCGATGACCTCTACAGGAGAGATAAAAAGCATAGGCAGGCACGGCATAGTAGGGGCTAAGGAATCGGTTTTGGCAAAGGCCGCTTTCGAGGAAACTGTAAAGCACCTTGTGAATGCTGCTGCATTCGGAACTCAAGACAACCTGGTAAATGTGGCAGAAAACATACTTATAGGCAAGCAGGTGCCGGTTGGCACAGGCTCGGTAAAGCTCACGATAAAGAAAGATTCAGAGAAGCAAAAGCAATGACAAAAACAAAAAGCAAACATTATTTAAGTTATTTTCAGATTTTATTTGCTCATGGATAGTGGTGTAATGCAAGAAAGACCTTTCGACCTTTTGAACAAGTCAGTAGGGCAAAGCATACTGGTAAGACTGAAGAACGGGGCAAGCATAAGGGGCAAGCTCGTATCTTTCGACATGCACATGAACATGGTAATGGAAGATGCGGAAGAGCTTGATACAAACGGCACTACCAAGTCAAAGCTTGGCACGATACTGCTAAGAGGCGGAAACATATTCTTCTTATCGCCTTCTATGTAAAGTGGGCTCCTGGCGCAACGGTAGCGCGCCTGCATGGCATGCAGGAGGTTGCGGGTTCAAAACTATCGTGAAAATCCCGCGGAGTCCACTAACGTTGCCTTGCTAGCCCAGCTCTGCTTCTTTTCTTTTATGCCACATCCTGCACGTATTCTGAGTTAGACTTCAGCGCAAGCTCAGCCCTGTAGAGCTCCCTGCCTATGTATGCCGCATGCTCGAGCCTTGAAATCAAATGCTCGGCTATTACGCGCTTGTAAAGCACCTCTGCGTTTATTCCTTCGAAAACATAGCCGGAATCCCTTCCGTCGTTCAGCTTGTGCCTTATTACAATCTTTCCCTTCTGCTTGTCAAGCGTTATTATGAAATAGCCAAGAGGATCTGGTATGAACCTCATGCCCTTTCCTGAAAGGTTCTTGGTCAATATCTCCCTCGCCTTTTGCCAGTTGTTCTCGTAAACATGGGCGCTTATAGAAACAATGACAAGCTTGCCAAGCTTTAGGCCAAGCTCACTTGCTGCCTTCTTTTGAAGCTGCCTAAGCGCGTACGCGTTCAAAAACCATGCACCGAATATGTCATGGCTTCTGAACTCTGCTGTCATGTATAGAGCGCCAAACTTTACGTTGAACAGAATGTTTATCAAGCACGGCGGATTTTCTGAGCTTATATCCTGCTTGACGTTCCATGTAACTGCTATCGCGCGCCTTGTGAAAGGCGCTTTCTTCAATTTGTCTTCGGCTGCCTTGACCTGGTCTATTAGCCTTGAGAACTCGGAGTTTGCTTTTGTGCTTGTCTGCTCGTCTACAAGATACGAGAAAAGCCTTTCGCCATAGCTGTAATCCACTCCTGCAGGCTTCTCTGGCGAGAAGAATGAGTTGACATAAACATCGAGATCCTGCCTGCTTATGCCAACATATTCTGGTATTTCGCTCTCGTCGCCGTTTATTACAGAAACCAAGTCCAGTATTTCCTTCTGCCTTATTTTGTACTCGCTTTCCTTTGTCTCACCGAACTTCATAACTATATCTAGTGCATTGAGCCAAGTCTCAGCTAAGGTGTCGCCACTTACCTTGAAGCCGGCATCTATCGCAAATGTGTCGCTAACTGGCTTGTCGTCTTCTTTTATGACAACAGGCTCTGCAAATGGCTCTAGCTTAGCCGCATAAAGCCTGTCTATTTCGTTGCCTAGTTCGCTCAGCGGCTTGCCACGCATGTCCACCAGCTTGACGCCGTTTCTGAATGCTGCCAAGTGATTTGCAGGTATGGAGCTGTGTATATAGGCCTCCTTGCCTTTTATCTTGTAGTTGTCATCTATGCCGTACTGCATGAAGCTTACAAGAGCCTCTCCTGACTTCATAAGGTCTTCCCCAACAAGGATAAGGTATCGTATCCTCGGATTTGCAAGAACATTCCTTATCAAATAGCTTATCCCGTCTACGGTATAGAGGTTTCCTATTATTGAAACCTTCTGCTTGTCCACGTATTTCTCTACTATGTCTTTGCGGGTCCAAAGCGTGCACACTGCTATGTTGCTAGATCGATTGCCAAGAATAAGCTGATCCTTGTAAAAAACGGGCCAATCGATTTCTGGCATTCAACCGTTAACAAATAGCCTGAAAAGTATTTGTATATTTCGCTCTTGTTCTTTTCCTGCTTTTCATCTGATGGGCTGCGGAAGCCTTATGCCGACTTGGCCGTTGTAATAGCCGGAGTAAGGCGCGTCTGCCTTGCTTGCCAGCTTAACGAATATCACGTGCGCGAATCTCTGCCTCGGTCTAAGAAGAATCTTGTAAGGCGCGTTGTTTATCACTTCAAGCGTTATTGTTCCCTTGAAGCCGGCATCGATTATTGTCGGAGGCATAGAAAGGCCGTGCCTCGCCCACGTGCTCCTCAATTCGACAAACCCTGCAATATCGTCAGGAACCTCTATGTACTCATAAGTAGAAAGCAGCACTTGCTCCTTAGAATCGAGCACCATTTCCTTTTTGTGCTTCTCGATCTTGAAGCCGTATTTTATCTTGACAGGATCAAGAGGATCCATGACAAAATCGCTATTGTGGCTTGCGTGCCTCGCTATTTCGTCAGCCAACCGCATGTCTATTCCGTTCTCGCGAATCGTATCTTTGCAAAAAGGCTTTATCACAAGCCTCCTGCTTTTTACCATACCTTTCAGGTCGTAATTAGAGAGTATCATAGAACCGCATACAAATAGATCATGCAAAATTATTTATGAGTATCAAGATAAAGCAACAAAAAATAGCTAAAGCATAAACCTCGGGGGAAAGGAAGAAAAAGAAACTAAAAGACAATCCAAAAAATAAGTCACTTATTTCTTCTTCTTCTTTCCGCCCTTCTTTGCCATTTTCTCACTATGATCTAACATTTGTATAAATAAATATTTAAACATGTTTTAAAAAAAATCGGAATAACAATACAAGATGCACACAAGAAATGCTTACATCAGGCCGCTGAATCGCTTTCTAAGGCTTCTGTCGTTTTTGAATTGCGCATAAAGCTTTTTCATCTTGTTAAAGTCACTTATCAACCTTCTGACATCTTGCTCGCTCACTCCACTGCCTTTTGCTATTCTCTTTATTCTTCCTGGCTGCGAAAGCAGGCGCTCATCGTTTCTCTCCTCGTTGGTCATCGAGTCTATTATTGCCTTGTACTTCTTCATCTTTTCCTCGCTCTGGTCCATCAGATCCTTCGGCAGATCAACTAGCCCGAGAGTTCCGGCTATGCTCTTCAGTGGGCCCATCTTGCCCATCGCCTTAAGCTCTGCATAAAACGTGTTGAAGTTGAGCTCTTCGGTTTCAAGCTCCTCGGGTTTTATGTTAGCTTCCTTGACCGCCTTGTTTACTTTCTCCACAAGCTCTCCTATGTCTGGCATGCCTAGAAGCCTGCCGACGAATTTCTCGGCGTTGTAGAGCTCGAGCGCATCGAGCTTCTCGCCGGTGCCTATGAATGCTATTTGCGCGTTTGCAGCGTGAACAGCGCTGAGTGCGCCTCCGCCCTTGCCTGAGCCGTCAAGCTTTGTTACTATTACTCCGGTTATTTTCACCGCGTTGTTGAACTCTCTGGCCTGCCTACCTGCAACCTGGCCTGTATCCGCGCTCACGACAAGGAAGCTCTCGCTGGGCTTGAATGCCTCGTTTATTTTCTTTAGCTCACCGATAAGCTCTGAGTCTAGCGCATTTCGCCCGCTCGTGTCGCATATAAGGACCTTTTTGCCTTTGAGCTCTGAGAGCGCTGCATTTATTATCTTGCCGACGTCTTTCTCGCCCTTTATTCCAAAGAATGCAACGCCAGCCTGCTCAGCAAGCTGCTCGAGCTGCTCGTATGCGGCAGGCCTCGAAACATCGCACGCAATGAGCGCGCTGCTCAGCCCGCGATCCTGGTAGAACTTTGCAATCTTTGCCGCAGTGGTTGTCTTGCCCGAGCCGTATAAGCCCATCAGCAGTATGCGCTTCGGGGAAAGCTCTGGAGAATATGCTGAAGACCCACCAAGAAGTGAGACAAGCTCATTGTAAACCATGTTTGTTATGTATTCCTTTGCACTCACGCCGCTTGGAATCTTCTCCTTCAGTGCGGCTGCTTCTATCTTCTTTGTAAGCTCCAGAACAAGGTCTACATCAACATCTGCGCTTATCAGAGCCTTTTGAAGCTCGTTGTTAAATTCTTTTATGGTCTTTGAATCTATAAGAGTGGCTCCGCTCAGCTTTGCAATTGCACGCCTGAGGCTTTCTCCCAGATCCATAAGCATCAGTAAGATTAGGCAAAAGGCAATATAAAACCTTTGCGATAAGCACAAGCAATAACCAACATAACATAACATGTTATTGTCCATTCTTCTCTTTCGTCACGCACACGACTTCACAGGAGTATACGAAGTTGAGGAAAATTCTTTTTAATGCAATGCAGAACATTATTTACTGCAAAAAGTGGTACGATGCCAATAGCAAACGCAAAAACGCACGAAGGACTTGCCATAGGGAAAATGGCGTCTGAAGTATATGCCGGCTTGGTAGAGGAAATGAAAAATCAGAGAATAGAATTTTCTGCTCCAAAACTAGAAATGCAAGCTGATGGCGAGCGCGAACTGTGGAAAGCAGACAAGATAGTAGAGCTGATGGGAGTAGTGACAGAATGCAGAGTACCAGATTCCAAGACCATAATTCTGTACGAAAAGGCGATCGAGGAGCAGGTGCGAAACGAAAACGCAGAAGCATCAGAAGAATCGATGAAAAGGTTATTGGCATTCAATATTTCGCTCGGTCTTGTCAGTGCAGTCATGGCACAAAAGGAGATTGGCTATGGCCTGAAAAGAGAAATTTTGGCAATGATAGGAGGAAAGGAAAGGGCATACGATAAGGGGCTAACTGATTGGAAGAAAAATTTTGTAAGCCAGCACATAAGCTCAGAAATATTGAAAGGAGTGGGGCTTGCGTTTTTCGCCGCGAGCACCGGCTCAGCGTACCCTGTGCCTGCTTACGAGGACATATACGAGGTAGCGAAGGAGCTTGATAAAAAGTATGACGAACACAAAAATCTAGTGCAAAACATGTACAAGATTGACGGAAGTGCGCTTATGAACATCGGAGACCTAATCGCGTTTGCACTGTACAAGAAGCTTGGAAATAAAGAGATAATGCGCCTAATCTCAAGCGAGGAAGCATTAGTGGCAGAAGTCAAATCGCTTGGAAAAGAAGGAGCGGATATAATTTTAGAGGAGTACAAGACGTTGGCCGAAAACGGCAAACTTGCTTTGAGGAAGGAGATCCATTTTTGAGCAAAAAGACTAGTAGGAAAAGCGGCTAATTTACAGGTAAAATTTATTCTATGTTTTCTATCATTGCGTCTATTGCCACATCGTCGGCGCCTATCAAGTGCGGGCAAGTCTTTGCATGGGCCTTTGCCGCTTCCAGAACCTTCTGCCTGTCTGTGTCTTCAACCTTGAAGCCGCAGCTGCAAACAAACCTGTACTTTGCCACGGAATCCACTAAAAAGAGCTGCTTGTGACAAACTTAAAAACGTTTTCCTCGCTTCTGCTTATGCCGTATTTCCTGCTGAAGAAGTCGAGCACGTTGTGAAGATCCCTCTTTAGAAACTCTCCAGAGGCAGGGTGTTCGGTCATGACGGCCTGACCAAAATCTATGAAATAAGGCTCGCCATCTTTGATCAGTATGTTGTACTCGCTAAGGTCAGCATGTACAAGCCCGGCTTCATAAAGCTTCTTAGCCTGATCTATTATCTTGTCGAGCACTGCTTCTGGGTTTTCAATATTCGCATTCCTGAGCTGGGGAGCCGGCACACCGTTGTGGCCTATAAAAGACATCGCAAGAACGTTGCCGCTGAAATCGTACGGAATTGGGGCGTTTATCCTTGCGGACTGAGCTATTTTCAAATTGCCATATTCCTTCTTGCACCAAACCTCAACAATCGCATGCATGTCCTTTTTGACGCTACTGAACCTCGGGTCGCCGAGAATATAATCGAGCCTTGCCCTGAAGCTTGTAGTCTCTATTCTGAAAATCTTCAACACCACTATGTCTGCCTTTACATTATCACCAGGCTCTGCAAGGTAAATGTCTGATTCCTTGCCGGTCGCAATCTTGAAATAAAACCTTGAAACTATCCCAAGGCTGAAAAGCTTGCCTATTCTCTGAAGTGTTCTGGTATCGAAGACGCCTTCTTCTATCTTGAGCTGCTCCTTAAGCATGTAGTCTTCTCTGCTGGGCTGCTTCTTTTTGCCCCTTCTCAATGCCATGATTACACTTCCAAACAAGCAACAAACACAAGTGGGCTCGCGGAGATTTGAACTCCGGACCTCCCGATTATCAGTCGGGCGCTC
>JBMFVN010000032.1:0-8642 GCA_049965975.1 Candidatus Micrarchaeia archaeon | reverse complement strand
GGTTTGATGAACAAGCACAGGGTTTCAATTGTAATACCTACTTACAACGAAGCCGAGAACATCGCTAATGTGTTGGAAGGCATCAAGAGGCAGATGGCCCGCATAGGCATACGCGACTACGAGCTGATAGTAGTAGACAAGCATTCGCGTGACGGCACTGCAGAAGTTGCAAAGAAAAACGGTGCAATTGTGATTTACGATGACATTGGCAAGGGCTCCGCTCTAGTGAAAGGGTTGAAAAGCGCGCACGGCGACATACTTGTTTCTATGGACGCCGACCTGTCCAACGAGCCGAAGGAGCTCGAGTTGCTTATCGACGCGATAGACATAGGCTACGACGTTTGCCTCGGCTCCAGGTTCATAACAGGCGGCGGCTCAGAAGACATGCCTTTTTTGCGCAGAATAGGCAACAAGTTCTTCGTGTTTCTTGTCAACGCGTTTTTCCACGCACACTACACTGACATGTGCTACGGCTACCGCAGTTTCAGCAGGAGCGCCTTTCGCAAGCTAGATCTAAAGGAGACGGGCTTCGGAATAGAGACAGAGATGAACATACAAATAGCAAAGAAGAAGCTAAAGGCCACTGAAATACCTAGCTACGAGAAGAAGAGAGTGCACGGCTCAGCAAAGCTCAAGACTTTCAGCGACGGCTATGCGATACTAAGGACAATTCTGAAAAACTTGTTCTGATTCCACCATGCTAGCCTTTTGCTGTGCTTACTATCTTTATCACATCGTTGTTTTTTAGAATGTAGTCCTTTCCTACTCTGAGCTTTTTCTTGGCGTCAATAGCATAAAGCATGCCTTTTGCAAGGCCTGTGTGTATCTTTGCAGCGAGGTCATATGCTGTAGAGCCCTTCTTTAAGAGCAACGCGTCTGGCAGTACGTTGCCGTTGTGGTCTGTGTATTTGTTCTCGTCTTCAACAGGGTATACCACTATGTTTTGAAGCATGTCAAACACTGCCTTGTTTATAAGCTCTTGAACCCCTGTGCTTTTGTATTTTTCAAGATACGCACGCACGTATTCGAGCGCTTTGGCCTGCTCGCTTGTCAACGTGGCTTTCACGGCAAAAGAGGAAGAGCCGGGCACATAGTCTATGTAGCCTTTGCTTTCTGCTTGCCTGAGCGCTAGCTCAACAGCTCCGGAGCAGCCTATTACAAAGTAGTCTTTCAGCTTGGCTTTCAGCTCTTCGAGCCTTTCATTGCTGCTCTTGTCAAGTTTGTTTGCCGCTATTATCACAGGCTTGCTGGTTCTCATCAGCGTGTCTGAGAACTTCATAAGATCTTCTTGGTTCCAGTTTATGTAAGCTGTAGAAAGATAGTTTGAATCAGCAGCATTCCTCACCTGCTCAAGCGATATGTTGAATCCAGAAAGGACTTCCTTTATTGCTTCTTCCCCTTTTTCCTGCTTGGATATGGTATTCATGTGCCTTTGGAGAATTCCTGAAAGCCATGCTGCAAGCTCGTTCCTTACCATTGCAACTTCATTGGCAGGATCGCAGTTGTCGCATGGATTGCCGTATTCATCCGTTTTGCCACTCAAGTCTACAACCTGTATAAGCGCATCGGCCTGTATAAGGTCGTTTAGGAACTGGTTTCCCATTCCTTTGCCGAGGTGTGCGCCAGGCACAAGCCCAGCAACATCAATGATGTTGACCGGTATTTCCCTTGTGCCGTTGTTGCATATCGAGTTTCTCGGATTGCATCTTACTCCCAATTCCGCGTCAACGCATTTTGTAGTAGCGTAGGCAATTCCATAATTAGGGTTTATTGTAGTGAATGGCCTGCCAGTTATCTCCGCCTTTACCATTGTCAAAGCAGAGAATATGGTTGTCTTGCCTTTGCTCGGCGCTCCTATTATGCCTATCAGCATGCTTATTCCTTGAAGTTTAATTATTATAAACCAATAATTTATTTCTCTTCTTTGCAGTTGCAAGCTAGTTGAACAATTTTATCTTTACAGGCTTCTTTTCTTTGAGCTCTCTCAGGAAGTAGTAAATTATAAGCAGCGACAATACAAGCAGATTGCCTATAATGAGAGATTCTCTAGGCATGCCAAGAAGGAATGCGAGAAGCATTATTATCGCCAAAACAGTGAGATAAGGATACATGGGCATGCGTATCTCAGCTTGCATGCCCTTTTGCCTCCTGTAGTGTATCTGCACAAGGCAAGTTATCAAATAAGAGAGAAGCAGGCCAAAGTTGCTTATTGCCGCTATAACATATATGTTTCCTGCAAATAGCGTAGCAATTCCTATGCCAGCAGATACTAGTATGCTGTTTGTAGGCACGTCTGTCTTTTTGTTGTAGCTCCTGAAAATTTTAGGCAATAGCCTGTCAGCGCTTATCTGGTATGCTATCCTGCCAGAGCTCAATATCATTGCAAGAGTCGCCGAGGTTGTAGCTATAAGCGCGCCTATGTCTACAACAAGCGAGAGCGCTTCAGGTGCCTTTGCCCTTTTTAACGCGAAGGCGAGAGGATCTGCAACTATCTTGTATGAGCTTGCCGGCGCAAGCATCAGAAGGGCCAAGTCTATAAGCACGTATACGAGCAGGCTTATTGCGACTGAGCCTATTATTGCTTTCTTGACTCCTGTGCTGCCGCCAGAGATTCTCGAGGCAAAAGTAGCTATTGTTTGGAATCCAGAATAAGCGAAGAATATTGCTACGCTAGCCGCGAATATGGAAACTGGGCCGTAGCCTTTTGCCGAGAAATTGGACAGCGTAGCAGCAGCGCCAGCTTTCATAGCTACAAATATCGCAAAAACGCCAAAAAGCACAAGTATGCTGAGCTTTATCGCTACTAGCACAGCATCTGTTTTTGCAGCCTTGCTTATGCCGAATAAGTTTACCAAGGTAAGCGCGAGTATAAGCGCTATCGAGAAAGGAATTTCAAAGGATTGGCCTAGCCCGAGCATGCTAGCAAGGTATGAGCCAAAGCCCAAGGCAATTGCTGCTATTGCGGTTGCAAAGCTCGCAAAAAGCGCTATGCCTGTTATAAAGCCTATCTCGCTTCCGAAAGCATTATAGGCATAAGAATAAGAAGCCCCTTTTGTTCTGGGCATTATAGAACTCAGCTCGCTCATTATCATAGCGAGTATGAGCGCAACTACGCCCACGAGCAGAAATGCAACAAGGGAATAAGGCCCTGCAAGCGCAACTGCAGTGCCGCTGAGCACGAATATGCCGGCGCCTATTATTGCTCCAAGGCCCACGGCCATTGCATTTTTTACGCTTATTTTCTGCATATTCGCGCCTGCACCTTGCTCTTTTATATCGCAAATAAATAAAAAGCAAAGCGTATAAAACATAACACATACGAAATCGGAGCGGGGGTGGCAGAGCTTGGACAAATGCGGCAGGCTCAGAACCTGTTCCCTTTGTGGGTGCGTGAGTTCAAATCTCACCCCCCGCACGTTTCCAGTTTGCTTGTTGATTTTAGTAAGGTTTTTAAATATTAGTATCACATGAATTAGTGGTGTCAAGATGGCAAGAGCTGAAAGATCAGATTTTGATAGATACCTGAACTACAAAGCTATGCATTCCGGCTGGATAACATTCAGAGCAATCTACTGGGCGATATATCTGCTGGTAATAGGCAGCGTACTTATAGTCTACGGCAAGACTTCAACTCCAATTTCATGGCCGCTGTTTTCAGGAACTGCAATTGTGCTGCTAGCGGTAATGATAATAATATATGGTGCTGCTGAATCGCTGCACCACAAGCTCATGAAGCGCCATGCCTAATCCGTTTATTGCTTTCTAATTTTGTCCGCGGCTGCTTAGCGGTTTGCGGGCATAGTATTATATTAATTTTAAGTTAATTTATATGCTGATTCAAAATCATAATAAATTAGTTAGTTATACTTAGTTATACTTGGCTTGGGCCTTTATCATGCATCTGCCAAACATATATGCGTACAAAAACCTGAAGCTGCTTATACTAATACCTTTTATACTGCTAGTTTTTGGAGTATTCTTTTCGTTTCGCATAAGCCTTGACAGCTCCTTGCGTGGCGGAGTAAGCATACTTCTGGAAACCAATTCGTCCATATCCGCGCCAGAGCTTGCAAGCAAGATAAGCTCAGAGATGCACATTGCAGGAGTGGATGTTGCAAAAAGCCCAGGAGGGTTCCAGATAACCTTGCCGATTAACCAAAGCCTTGCAGAAGCCGACGCCTATCTTACTGAATTTTATTCCCAATACGCCAATTACTCTGCCTTGCAGCTCAACTACACCGCATTGAGCATGTCGCTGCAGAGAAGCCCTGGCAACGCGACGCTCCAAGCACAGCTTGACAACGACAGCAAGCTGCTTAACGCGTATATGTCAAAAATGAGCAATTCTTCTTCAAAGGTTCTCGAGGCGCTTGCACCTTTTGGAATAATGCAGCAGTCAAACCTGACCACACCAAGCAGCATGCAGGCAGCAGCACAGCAGGCGTATGCCACTGCAAGCAGCATTTACGAAACAAAAACGATGTCACAGCTCAAGTCGATAATTCCATATTCCTCTTTTTCATTCGAAGAGGTAACGCCAACGCTCGGCAGATACTTCCTAGGCCAATTTACAAACATAATAATAGTGGCTTTTGTCTTGGTTTTCATTTCTGTGTTTTTTGTATTCAGGAGCTTCGTGCCCTCGCTTACAGTTACATTCGGCGCCGCCAATGACATGATTATTGCTTTGGGCATGATGGGCCTGCTCGGCATACCGCTAGGAGTATCAAGCATAGCGGGCCTGCTCATGATAATAGGCTATGCCATAGATACTGACGTGCTTACTGCAATAAGGATTCTAAAGAGAAGCGAAGGAAGCATAGAGGAGCGGGCCTACGCGTCTATGAGAACAGGCCTGACTATGACATCCACAGCTATTCTCTCATTCCTCGTTCTTTTTCTAATTTCAATTATTGTTTATGTGCCAACCTACTACGAAATATCAGGCGTTGTGCTTATGGGTCTTATTGGCGACATATTTACTACCTGGTTTGGCAATGCTCCATTGCTTATGCTTTACAAGAAAAGGCGTGAGAGGCTATGAGCTTTAAATCATATTTCAAGGACTTTCATATAGACTTTTTGATAAGCCTTATACTGCTTCTTGCTGTTTGCGATGCACTTTATGGCGGGCCTCACATCCTGCACCTCGGTGTTGAGTTTGTAGGCGGTACTGAAATACCTGTCGAGCTCGAGCATCCTGTAAATCCAAGCACGATGAGCACGCTGCTTAGCACGCTCCAAGAGAGGCTTACGACATTCGGCCTGAAGCAGGTTACTGTAGAAGGCATAGGCAGCTCAGAAGTCTATGTCATAATACCAAGCGTATCTAAATCAGAGATTGAAAGCACCATGTCGCTAATAGAGAGCCAGGGCGTATTCCAGGGCATAGTGGATGGCAAGGAAGCAATAAACGGCACTTCGCTAATACCTGATAGCATAGGCGCTCTGCCTCCTGAAGAGGTCAATGGCACTGTTATGTGGCAGGTTTCTTTCTACATAACCCAGCAAGCCGCAATGAAATTTGCAAAGGTGGTGTTCGGCCAGGGAAACAAGCCGCTTTACATGTTCCTTGACAGGCCGACTTCTGCAATACTGCTGCTTAACAACTCAATAGTAAGCTCTGAGGAGGCTAAAGGAATAAACTACACTGACTTCATGCAGGCAATTTACTCTGCTACGTCTTTCGGAAACCAGAGCATACCTGTCGAGTTCTACGGCTCTGGCAATTTAACAAGGCTTGTAACGCTTCTATCAAGCGACAGGAGCAGGTACTCAAAGCTTATAATGGCTTCAAACGCTCCAAAGCAGATCATAGAAACCGCTAATTCGCTCAACTATACTATCTCATATGTGTCTCCAAAGAACATAACTCCGGTGATATCTGTAGCCGTTGGACCGTCTGGCAAAGTAACGAGTATAGTTAATTCATGGCCTGCGATAGGGCTTTTATCAGCTCCTATACTAAGTCCAAGCATAACCAATGGCTCTATAAGCCAGAGCTATGAAATAAGCGGCTACGCTCCCGCTGGACTCAGCCTTGCTGCTAAGATGGCTTACGCAGAAAACCAAAGCACGCTTATAGTAAGCATACTCAAGGGAGGCGCATTGCCTGTTCCGGTAATAGCAAACACTTATACCATAATCCCGCCAACTCTTGGCAAGCATTTCGAAATAGTGAGCGGCGTGGCGCTTCTTGTCGCTGTCATTGCCGTTTCTTTGTTCATCTCTATTAGGTATAGAAAGCGTTTTCTCATATTTCCTATAATCTTCACCACCCTTTCTGAGCTTTTCATAATAATGTCTATAATAGGCCTGCTCGGCACAATAGACCTTGCTGCCGTGGCCGGCATGATCGCTGTAATAGGCACTGGCGTTGATGCGCAGATCATAATAACAGATGAGTTCATAGGCAGGCACGGCAACTACACAGAGAAGGCAAGGCTTCACAACGCCTTCTTCATCATATGGGCAGATGCGGCACTTCTTGTGATAGCCATGCTTCCTTTGTTCTTCTCAACTTCCCTTGTGCAGATTGTTGGCTTTGCTGAATCAACAATGCTCGGCGTGCTGTTTGGTGCTTTGATAACAAGGCCTGCGTATGGCGCAATGATAAGCAAGCACTTCTCACAGCTTGAAAACGAAACAAGCAAATAAGAAGCAGGCAAGTGCAAGCAATATCTATTAAGCTTTTCAGCCAATTGATTGATATGATTGTTGTAACAAACGACGACGGAATATACAGCAAAGGCATAAGAACCCTTTACAGGGCAGCTGCCAAGGTGTTCGGCGATGGCAATGTGGTCGTGGTCGCGCCCTCTGGACCTCAGAGTGCAAGCGGCATGAGTCTTACTTTTCACAAGCCATTGAGAATAGACCGTGTCGAAACAAGCAGCATTAAGGGTTTTGCAGTTTCGGGAACGCCGGCCGATTGTGTCTTCCTTTCAGTTTTCTACCTGCTTAAAAACAGGAAAATAGACCTTGTGCTTTCGGGGCTTAACGAGGGCTCAAATGTGAGCATGCAGGCTATAGAATCCAGTGGCACAGTATCTGCTGTGAAGTTCGGGCTCACAAGGAACATAAACGGCATCGCCTTTTCTCTAGCTACTGAGCAGGGCATTGGCAAAAGCTCGTTTGCGAATGCGGGCAGGCTGATAGTAAGGATACTCTCGTCAATAAAGAAGAACGGCTTTCCCGAAGGCGTTGATATGCTTAATGTCAACATACCTGGCAGCGTGAGCGCGAAAACAAGGCTGCGGGTTTGCGGCATAGAAAGCGTGCTTTTCGACGACTATGTAGCTAAGAGAGAGGACCTTTCAAAAAGGAGCTACTACTGGCTTGGCGGCAGGCTCAAGAGAAAGTTCGCAAAAGGCACTGATTGCTTTGAGCTTTTCACAAACCACTCAGCCACAATAACGCCTATGAAGCTTGATTATGTCAACTCTGAGCTCAAGAAGCGCACGCTTGAAAAGATAGAATGGGCTACCTTGGCATAGCAAAGTTGAAAGAGCAAGCCTTTTATATCGGCTTAGGCTAAATTTTAATGGTATTATGGGCTTTTCTGAATTTGCAGGGCTCGGCCTTGAGGCGCTCAAGAGCAATTTTGCCACTCTAAGCAAGCCCTACAAGCTGAATTTTGCAATAACGTACCAATGCAATTCACACTGCCTTACCTGTGACATATGGAAGCTTAAGCCTGTCAACGAGCTAAGCACTAGTGAGATAGTGCAGTTTGCAGAGAAGAACAACTACTTCAGATGGGTAGAGCTTACAGGTGGAGAGCCTTTCCTTAGAAGCGACATAGTTGAAATAGCAAAGGCGTTCAAGGCAAACATGAAGGGTCTTTACATTCTTACAATTCCCACAAACTCGCTTGTAAACCACGACGCGCTTGTTGGCAAGATAGAGAGCATAGCAAGGCTTGGCATTCCCAGGTTTGTGATAACACTGAGCCTTGACGGCTACCGCGAATTGCACGACAAGATAAGAGGAGTGCCTGGAAACTTCGACAAGGTAATAGCAGTAGCTGCATCGCTGCACGAGCTCGAAAGCAAGTACAAAGGCTTTTCATTCTTCTTCGGCTACACTATGAGCAAGTACAACATAGGCGAGCTTGCAAAAACAATAGAGAGCGTGAGAGCCCAGCTGCCGTGGGTAAATGCTAACAGGTTCCACGTTAACATAGCCCAGGTTTCAGATTTCTACTACAACAACGCAGGCACAAGCTTTGAAGTCGATCCTAAGGTTGCAAGCTCTGAAATAGCTTACCTGCTTTCTTTGCGAAGGCGCAGCCTTGATGCTGCACAAATAGTAGAACGTGCCTTCTTGAAGAAGCTGATCCAGTTCCTTGGCACAGGTAAAAGGCCCATGCCTACTCGCAATGTCGAGCTTTCAGTTTTTCTCGACAGCTTTGGAAACGTGTACCCTTCAATAATGTGGAACGAGAAGCTCGGGAACATAAGAGAACATGCATACTCGTTGCAGGAGGTGCTTAATTCTGAAAAGGCGAGGCAGGCAAGGGAAAAAGTGGAAAGAGGAGAGGAGCCAAACGCGTGGACTTCTTGCGATGCTTATCAGGCAATTGTGAGCAACATCGCAAGCCTTTTGTAGCCCGGCTGACTTATTTTTATTATTTTTAGAAA
>JBMFVN010000031.1:0-8671 GCA_049965975.1 Candidatus Micrarchaeia archaeon | reverse complement strand
CCATAGTCAACACAGCTCTTGCAGGGGCCATGGCAAAGGTGCTTGGCCTATTCTCAGTAGACGCGCTTGAGGAGGCAATAAAAGGCACATTCAAGGGCGCAATACAAGCAAGCAACTTGCAAGCGGCAGAGCTGGGCTACAACGAGGTGCAAGAACTAAAGTAAAAGGTAAGCAAATGACCGAAGAAAATGAAAAAGAACTTGTATCGATGGCTAAGCCTAGCGAAGGCTCAGGCGGCAAGACAGGCACGTGGCGCATAAAAAGGCCCGAAATAGACTACGACAAGTGCACTAAATGCGATACTTGTGTTATGTTCTGCGTTGAAAATGTAATAGTAAAAGACAGCGAGAGCAAACCGGTAATAGACTATGACTACTGCAAGGGCTGTGGCGTATGCGCAGATGTTTGCCCGGTGAAGGCAATAGAAATGCTTAATGAGGCGAAATAATGCCTGGAGAGGAAGAAAAGCAAATGCAAAACAGAAGGCAGATAGGCGCAATGGTAGGCAACCACGCAGTAGCATATGCAGTAAAGCAGGCAAAGCCTACCGTTCTTTCTGTTTACCCGATAACGCCTCAAACAACAATGCTTGAAAAGCTTGCAGATTACGTCTCTACAGGCGAGCTCAATGCGAGGCTCATAAAGGTCGAGAGCGAGCATAGCGTCCTTGCAACAATATATGGAGCTAGCCTTGCAGGAGCAAGGGTCTTCACTGCAACAGCATCGCAGGGCCTTCTCTATATGGCAGAAATGGTCTACTGGGCAGGAGGGGCAAGAGTGCCGATCGTAGGAGCTATAGCAACAAGGGCGATAGGACCGCCATGGAGCATATGGACTGACAATCAGGACATAATGGCCATGCGCGATACAGCTTGGCTACAGGCAATGGCAGAGAACGTTCAAGAAGCATACGACCTTACACTTCTCGCTTTCAGAATATCGGAAGACAAGCAGGTCCTCATGCCAATGATGCTAGGCTTTGACGGCTTCGTGCTAACGCACACAATGGAAAGGCTCTCAACTTTGGACGATGCCACTGTTGATGCTTTCTTGCCAAAAAGGGATTACGCGCTCATAGACTTTGAAGATCCTAAAGGCATAGGGGCTCTCGCAGGGCCCAAGACATACATAAACTACAAGCACAAAGCCAAGCAGGCCATGGATTCTGCAAAGCTAAGGATAAAAGAGATAATGGCAGAGTACAATGAAATAGCTGGCACGAACTACAACACAACAGAATGCTACAAATGCGAAGACGCAGAGTATTTGCTTATGGCAATGGGAGCATGGTCGGGAGATGCAAAAGCAGCAGTTGACGAGCTCAGGCAGCAGGGCAAAAAGGCAGGCCTTCTAAAAATTACAGTATTCAGGCCTTTCCCTAATGAAGATGTGCTAAAGCAGGCAAAAGGCAAGGAAGTAATAGTTCTAGACAGGGCATATTCCTATGGCTCTTCAGGCGTGCTTGCATTAGAGGTAAAGAGTGCGCTTTACGGCACGCAGACAAAAGTGCACAGCGTAATTGCGGGCTTAGGAGGTCGCGATGTCACTCCGCAACAGATTGAAAAGCTTGTCGAGGACTGCGCCTCTGGAACCTTAGAAGATGAGAGGTGGCTACTATGAGCTACATGCTAAAAGGAACTGCTGCTTGCCCTGGCTGCCCCATACCTAAAGAAATAGAAATGATTCTGGAAATAACTGGAAAGAACAGCGTGCTAGTTGTGCCTGCAAGCTGCTCCACGATAGTAATGGGTGACGATACAAACGGCCAGCCAGCAACCGTGCCTGTAGTGCACACGGCTTTCGCGGCTTCTGCTTCTGTAGCTTCTGGAATAGAAGAAGCCCTAGAAGCACAAGGCAAAAATGCAAATGTGATAGTTTGGGCTGGCGACGGCAGCACAAGCGACATAGGATTTTCAGCAGTAAGTGGCGCAGCAGAGAGGAACGAGAACATAATGTATGTCTGCTATGACAATGAAGCCTACATGAACACTGGCATTCAAAGATCAAGCCTAACTCCAAGGGGCGCATGGAGTACTACAACACCAGAAGGCAAGAAAGAGGCCAAGAAGCTTTTGCCTTTCATGCTCATGGACCACAAGGTGCCATATGTAGCCACGCTTTCAATAGCCTATGCCTTCGACTTTCAGTCAAAGATAAAGAAGGCAGCAAGCATAAAGGGCTTCAGGTATTTGCACCTTCTCTCGCCGTGCCCTCCTGGCTGGAAGTTCGACCCAAGCCTGACAATATCGATAGCAAAGCTTGCTGTCGATACAGGCATTTGGCCGCTAATGGAATACGAGCAGGGCAAGCTGAGGCTTACTGGTCCAAGCAACCTTTATGCAAACAAAGCAAAAAGAAAGCCAATTGACGAGTACCTGAAAATCCAAGGGAGATTTAGCGAGATAAGCAATGACGAAAAGGCAGAATTAGAGCAGGACATAGACTCGTTATGGCAGGAAATACAGGAAAGGATAGCAGGCAAATTCTAACGCTGCATAAGCTTCAACAATAGCTAGCACCTTACAAAAATAATATATGTTTTTGCCCTGCTTATTATACGTTAAGTGCGTTTCGCACTCTAATTAGGTAGATAAAATGGCAGTTGAAGTTTATTTGTTCGACGAAGCAGCAAAACTGAACCTGAACAAGTTCGATCTCGGCGGAAAGGGCTATGGCCTTGTTGAAATGACAAAGATAGGCATGCCTGTGCCTCCAGGGATTGTCATAACAACGCACATGTGCAACGAGTTCTTTGAAAAAGGCAAGAAGATATGGCCTGAGCTCAGGCAGGCAATACTTGACAAAATAAACATATTGCAGCAAAGAACAGGCAAGAAGTTCAACGACGAGAACAATCCTTTGCTGGTATCGGTAAGATCAGGCGCTGCCTTTTCAATGCCAGGCATGATGGATACAGTACTCAACCTTGGCATAAACGACAAGATAGTGCAGGTTCTTGCTAAGAAAACTGGCGATGAAAGGTTTGCATACGACACTTACAGGCGCTTCATACAGCTTTTCGGCAAGATAGTTCTTGGCATAGACGGCGCTAAGTTCGACGCTGTGCTGGAGAAGGTAAAAGAGGAAAAGGGCGCAAAGACGGACCTTGAGGTAAATGCTGAAGGCTGGAAGGAAGTTGTAGAGCGATACAAGAAGCTCGTAAAGGAAGAAACGGGAAAGGAATTTTCGCAAGACCCATTAGAGCAGCTCATGCAGGCAGTAGGTGCAGTGTTCAACTCCTGGTGGAACAAGAGGGCTGTCGAATACAGGAAAATCTACAAAATCCCAGACTCTCTCGGAACAGCTGTGAACATAGTAATGATGGTGTATGGCAACTTGGATGATAGGTCTGGAACAGGCGTTGCCTTTACAAGGGATCCTTCTACTGGCGAAAAGAAGCTTTATGCTGAGTTCCTGCCAAGGGCCCAAGGAGAAGACGTTGTTGCAGGCATAAGAACGCCAATGCCGGTAGAAGAGATGAAGAAGAAGCTTCCTGAAGCCTACAACACGCTTGTCGAAATAGCAGGCAAGCTCGAGCAGCACTTCAGAGATATGCAGGACTTTGAGTTCACAGTCGAGAGCGGCAAGCTCTACATGCTGCAGACAAGAAATGGCAAGCGCACAGCGCAGGCTGCCCTCAAGATAGCAATAGACATGGTAAACGAGAAATTGATAAGCAAGGAAGAGGCTGTGCAGAGAATAGAGCCTGACCAGCTTCAAAGATTGTTATACAAGCAGATAGACCCTAAGGCAAAGGCAGAGCCAGTAGCAAAAGGCCTGCCGGCTTCGCCCGGCGCGGCAGTCGGCAAGGTAGTGTTCACTGTTGAAGACGCAGTAGAGGCAAAGAAAAAAGGCGAAAAGGTAATAATAGTAAGGCCAGAGACCACCCCAGAAGACATAGCAGGAATAGCAGCAGCAGAAGGTGTTCTAACAAGCAGGGGAGGCATGACAAGCCATGCGGCAGTGGTAACAAGGGGCATGGGCAAGCCGTGCATAGTAGGGGCTGAAGCTATAAAGGTAGACGTGCAGTCAAATAAGTTCCAAGTAGGAGATAAGACAGTAAAGAAGGGCGACGTGGTAACGATAGACGGTGGGACAGGTTCTGTGTTCATCGGAGAAATGCCGCTTGTTGAGCCGCAAATAGGAGGCGACATATCAACGATTCTCAAGTGGGCCGACTCATTCAGAAGGCTCGGAGTAAGGGCAAATGCAGATACTCCAGAAATGGCGGCAAAGGCGCGCGAGAACGGGGCAGAAGGCATAGGCCTGGTAAGAACAGAGCGCATGTTCAACGCTCCTGAAAGGCTCGCAATAGTGCAAGAAATGATACTGGCTGACACTGCTGAGGAAAGGCAGAAGCAGCTTGACAGGCTCAAGCCTATGCAGAAGGGCGACTTCGTGGCTATATTCAAGGCAATGAAGGGCTTGCCAGTAACCATAAGATTGCTAGACCTTCCTTTGCACGAGTTCCTGCCAAAGCTTGACGAGCTATTGCCAAAGGTTACAGAGCTTAAGCTAAAAGGAACAAACACTCCTGAGCTTGCAAAGTACGAGCGCGTACTTAAGCGAGTAATGGAGCTCAGGGAACAGAACCCAATGATGGGCCAGAGGGGCGTGAGGCTTTCTCTAATGTATCCTGAGATATACAGGATGCAGGTGCAGGCGATATTTGAAGCGGCGGCAGAAGTGGCAAAAGAAGAAGGAAAGGCGCCTGACGTCGAGATAATGATATCGCAGGTTGCAAGCGCGAGCGAACTTCAGAAGGCAAGGGAAATAGTAGAGCAGACTGCTCAGGATGAGCTGAAAAAGCTTGGCACAAAGATAAAATACGAAGTAGGCACCATGATAGAAACGCCTAGAGCTGCTTTGACAGCAGCTGAGCTTGCAAAAGTGGCAGACTTCTTCTCGTTCGGCACCAACGACCTTACACAGGCAACCTTCGCATTCAGCAGGGACGACGTAGAAGCAAAGTTCATACCTTTCTACATAGACAACAAGATACTGCCAGCAAACCCATTCGAAACCGTAGATGTTAATGGAGTAGGCAGGCTGGTGAAGCTTGCGGCAGAGGAAGGCAAGCAGGCTAACAGCAAGCTCAAAGTAGGCGTATGCGGCGAGCACGGCGGCGACCCAGATTCGATAATGTTCTTCAACACGACAAAAGTAGACTACGTAAGCTGCTCGCCATACCGCGTGCCTGTTGCGAGGCTCGTTGCCGCTCAGGCAGCGCTCAAGGAAAAGGCAAATGCATCTACAACAGCCTAATTGTTTTATTTTTCTTTTATTTTTCACATTTCTTTTTTCCTGCTTTTTGTGAACGTATTTTAATTTTTCAGTAGTTCTAGAAGTAGAGGAAAAGACAAAAACAAATGGTAAAATGGAACTAGACAAAGATGTCGAAATTCTCGACGGCCTGCCTATTCTTTATATAAGGTCGCTGAATGCAATGGTATGCGCTGACCTGCATCTGGGCTACGAAGGCGTAATGGCAGACAGGGGCATATTCCTGCCAAAGGCAAACCTAGAGAAGATAAAGCAGCAGATAAAAGAGGCAAAGCAGAGAAGCAATGCGAGCACGATAATAGTAGCCGGCGACATAAAGAACGAATTCTCACAGGTGCATGTAGAGGAATTCAACGAATTCAAGGAGTTTGTAGAGTTTCTTAGAAGCATAGGAATAAGCAGAATTGTCTTGATAAAGGGCAACCACGACAACTTCATAGACAAATACAAGAAGCCATTTGACATAGAAATATACGCGCAGCAAGCTTCTTTTGGTAGATATTTCATTTTTCACGGCGAGGAGCTGCCGCGCAATGCATCAGGCGATTTCTACATAATGGGCCACGTGCACCCAGCAATTGGAGTTTTCAACAAAATAGGCGTTAAGGAAAAGCTCAAGTGCTTCCTTTATGGCAAGCTTTCCAAAAACAGGAAATTGGTAATACTGCCTGCCATGAACTACTACGTAGAAAACGTGGAAGTAAATATAGAAGACGTTTCTGAGCTTTCACCAGTATTTGACAGCATGGTAGACGTAAGGCAGATGAGGGCATTGTGCATAGGAGAAGGGGAGACATTGGACTTCGGCAAGGTGGAGGATTTGCGATAATTCGCAACATGCATCGCTTATTAGCTTATTTATCAAAATAAAATGATATTGTGATATTGTGGTGCTTTTGTGAAACTGCTTATTTATACCGATGGGGCTTCGAGGGGCAACCCTGGCAAAAGCGCTTCAGGCTATTGCATATACGACTCGCAGTACAACCTTCTAAAGCAAGACGTTTTTTACAACGGCATAGCGACAAACAACGAGGCAGAATACAAGGCGATAGTGGCTGCCCTCAAGGCAGCGCTTGAGTTCGGCAAGGATTCAGAGATAGTGCTTTCAAGCGACAGCAAATTGGCAATAAACCAGCTCCTTGGCAAGTTCAAGATAAAAAGCGGCGAGCTAAAAAAGCTGAACAACGAAGCGACAAGGCTTCTTGGCATGTTCAAGAGCTACAGGCTGGAAAACCCCAGAAGAAGCAACAGCTATATAAGCAAAGTGGACAAGCAGCTTAATCTATTTCTCGACGAGATGGAAAAGAAGGAAAAGGCGCAGACAAAATTATAGCAAGGCAAAAGTAGATTTCCTGCCTTAAGCTAGAGCAGGATAAGCCAGGAAGGGGAGTCGAACCCCTCTTTGCCGCTCTGCAGGCGGCCGCATAGCCGATCTGCCATCCTGGCAAGCCTAATCATTTCATTATACAAGTATTATGCAAGCAGTATTTATTTTTATCATAAGCATATAAATATCAAGGCGATGCGATGCAACTTGATATGCCATTACCAAGGGAATTTGTTACAAAGGCTGAGATGTATGATTATAAAACAGAATTGCCGAGCCTTATAGGCAGGATAAAGGAAGCAGGAACTATAGTGGTGCTCAAAGAAGGCAGCTACTTTGGGGTTGTCGACGACAGGGAGCTTGCAAGAAGCAACATAACAAAGATGCAGAAAATACTTGTTGGCAAATTTGCAAACAAAGTACCATTACTGAACGGCTCTACGACTTTTGAAAACGTGCTCAGGTATTTCTACGAGTCAGACGCCAGGGCGCTGCCGTTTGCAGAAGGAAACAAGGTAGTAGGAATAGTGAAAAGGGAAAAGCTTCTGCAAGCACTTCTTTCCCTGCATTTGCTTTCAAAGGCAAAGACCGGCGATCTCATGGCCTCGCCGGTAATAGGAATCGATGCGAACGCCAGCGTTGCAGAGGCGATTGCCACAATGCAGAAGAACAAGATAAACAGGCTTCTGATAATAAGCGAAGGCAAGCCCTCAGGCATAGTGACAAACGGCGACATAGCCTTTGCCTTCGCTAAGCCTGCCGAGAGGCTTCCTCAAATGAAGAAGGAAATGCATGCGCTCGACGGCATATACGTTGGCAGCGTAGGCCAAAATTACATAGACACAGTAGATTATTCAAGCAGCGTAGATGAAGCCATAAAGCAAATGCTTGAAAAAGGCGTGTCCGCATTGGGGGTAACGCGCAACGGAAAGCTTGTAGGCCTGATAACAGCAAGGGAGATACTCAAAGCAGCAATTTCTGGAATTGGCAGAAGCGTACCAATCTACCTTGCAGGCTTGGACGAGTACGCAAAAGACAACGAAGACAGCATAAGGCAGGAGCTTGGCAAAATAGCCGAAAAAATAGGCAAATTCACAAAGCTTAACATAGATGCGGTCTATGTAACGCTAAAAAGCAGCAAAAGCGTATACGAGATAAATGCAAGGATAAAGTTTGAGAGAGGTAATGAAATACACGCAAGCGCGAGCGAGCAAACGCTCGACTCAGCAATAAGCGAGCTAGCCGAGAGGCTTTACGAAATGGCAAAGAAGCAAAAGGAAAAAATGCAAACTAAGAAGGAGGGTGCTGAGCGGTATTATGCCTAAAGCACAGTCAAGCTTTGAATTGCTCATAACGCTGTCCTTCGGCTTAGCTATACTTTTGCCCATAGTGGTAATAGCTTTTATACAGCTAGCGAGCGCCAACGTTTCGCTCTCGGCAATAAGCGCGCAGCAGGCAGCTAGCAAGCTGGCAAGCGTGGCATCGCTAGTAGGCAGCGAAGGCGCGCCAGCAAAGCAGTATGTGCAGATAGTAGTGCCTGCGAATGTCAGGTTCATATACGTGGGCCAGCCTGTCACAAACAACGTAGGCCACGAGATTGTGTTCGTAGTGGCGTCGCCTACGGGCTTAAGCGATATAACCGCGTATTCATCAGTGAACGTAAGCGGCCAGCTTAATGGAATAACCTCAGAAGGCACGTACCTTGTAAACGTAAGCGCGCAGGCTCACTGCCCAACAGACTACGCAGTGCCCTGCGTGTACATGTCAGAGGTTTCGTGATGCATGCAAAAGTGGGCGAAATCGAAATGAAAAAAGAAATGGCAGTTAAAAGCCAGATAGCTTTAGAATACATGATAGTATTTTCTTTTGTAATGATAATCTTTGCATTTCTTTTCGGAGTCGTGGCAGTGCAGAGGGCACAGGTCATGGCTTCGCAGACATTCCAGCAGGAGCAGCTTCTTGCTCAAAGCATAGCAAGCCAGATAAACCAGGCTTTGCAAGCCGGCAACGGCTACGCCGCAAACGTTCCGGTAGCAAGCGCCATAGGAACTTTGCCAG
>JBMFVN010000030.1:0-9002 GCA_049965975.1 Candidatus Micrarchaeia archaeon | reverse complement strand
CTTGTTGTCTGGGACGTTCAAAAGATGCTTGTAGAGCGCATATTCAACAAGGAAGAATTCCTAAGCAAGCTGAACCGGCTCATAGATGCAGCAAGAAAGGCAAACATTCCTTTGTTTTTCACAAAGATAACCCCGCTACCTGAGAGGTTTGAGTCAAAGGCAAGGCTTGCAGCTGCAAGAAGCTGGGGCCAGCTCTACAAAAACGCAAGCTTGCTCGAACTTGCCGTGCAGACAAAGGAAGGAGAGACAGTAATAAACAAAAACACGGCAAGCCTCTTCATAGGCACAAACTTCGAGCTTATGGCAAGAAACGCGGGAATAGAAACTGTTGTGTTCGCAGGCATAGCCACAGAGATCGGCGTAGAGTCTAGCGCGAGGGAAGCACTCAACAGGGGCTTTTATGCGGTAGTAGCAAAAGACGCAGTGTCTTCAAGCGACAGGGAAGCCCACGAAAGGTCTCTAGCCAACATGTCAAAGCTTTTGCTGCTTGCAAGCACTGAAGAAATAGAAAAGATCTGGCATTAGTATTGGCATTAGCTTATAGGTTTGCACCAGTAATCAGCGCGACTGTCTTGCCTTTCAGCTTGCCTTTCAGCTTTGCGTAAGCTGCCAAGCTGGCAACGCCCGCCAGCTCTGCCTGCAAGCCGTACTCGCTCTCGAACTTCTTCTGCCAAGCGGTCATTTCAGTATCTGAAACTGTCAATGCAAGGCCGTTCGTTGACTTTATCGCCTCGACGACTTGCATGCCATATGTTGGATAGCCTACCGCTATTGCATCTGCCTTTGTCCTTGGCTTTTCATATTTTATTGTTCCGCCTTTCGAGTGCACAATAGGCGCCGAAAGCTCGGCTTGAACACCTATCAGCCTTGGAATCTTCGGCAATAACCGCATGGAAACAAGCCTTGAATACGCTTTGTACACTGCACTGAAAAGAGTCCCGTTGCCTATGGGCATTATTACGTTTGCAGCGTCTTTGGCCTGGTGGGCAAGCTCAAAGCCTATGGTTGACTGGCCTTCCTTTCTGTAGCAATAGTCGCCTGCCAGAAAAGCACCATGCTCTTTAGCATATTTTGCAGCCTCATTCTGCGCTTTGGTGAAATCGCCGTCTATTTTGTGCAATTCTGCATCGTGCGTGTTCCTTATGTCTAGAACCTTGTCCTTGTTCGCGCTTCTGCTTATGAACACTGCTGCCTTAATCCCATAAAGCTTTGCAAAATATGCTATTGAAAAAGCCATATTGCCTGTTGAAGCGCAAGCAATAGTAGAATAGCCGTATTCCTTGGCCTTTGCCACTTCTATCACAGAGCCCCTGTCCTTGAAAGACCTTGTTGGGCTTTCAAATTCGAGCTTTAGGAAAAGATTTTTGTCATCGTGGCTTTGCAGAAGCCTTGTTGAGCCCACTTCGAAATGCTTGTAATAGCCCTTCGGCAGCAGGCTTTCGAAATCCCAGAAGCGATCAGAATCGATGGCCTTGCCTTTGCCAATGTACTCGACTTCGAGAATGCCTCCGCACTTCGGGCACACTTGGCTTTTTATACTGCTGGGAAATGTTGCACCGCAGGAAAGGCATCTTAGCCTGTATTCCGTTTTATCGCCTTGAAATTAGGGCGCTAATGCTCTTTGCAAGCGCGCTGTACTTGCCTGCTTTTTTCTCTATATATTGTATGCGCCTTGTGCGAACCGCTATCTTGTGATTTAGCTGCTTTATCTGGCTGCTCCTTAAGAAAGCGAATATGCCTTTGCTTCTTTTCTCCAGCTCTGACCTTAGGGCCTGCAAAGCAATAGACTCTTTTGTCATGGTCTCTAGCAGTTTAAGCTGCTTCTGCCTTGCTATTTTGTAAAGTTCGTAAGTGTATTTGTCTACTGATCTAGCGTTGCTTGTAGTGTGCACTACGCCGCTGAGCGTGAGAAGCATGAGCCTCTTGTTGTTGAAAATAAGCGAATATGCCTTTGCAAATGACTCTATAGAAGACAGATAAGCCTGCTGCTCTTCGAAGCTCATGTGCTTTATGTTGTGTATCAGCTGATGCAAGCACAATGAGCTGTATTCCTGCGTGCCCATAAGCTCCTGAATAACCTTAGAATGTGCATCTATGTTTTGAAGGGTGCGGTCTAGCATTTCTGCGCTGGTGTTTGGAAGCTCTTCCTGGAGGCTTTCGCGCAATACCTTCCTTATCGCTTCTTTCTCTATAGTGCTAAACCCTGTGCCTACCTTGCCGCTAATGCTTGCAATATCCACGCACACACCTAAAGGCTGAGAAATGAATACTGCTTTTTGTCGTCTAGCTTGAAGAAGCCGACACGCTCGAAGTTCACTATGTCGCCTTCGTCAAGGTTCTTGGCATAAGTCTCTACTAGACCTCTTGTCTTGATTATGCTGTTCTCATTGAACTTGCCGTTTACGAACAACTGGCCTATCTGCTCTATTTCGCAATCCATATAATTACCATTGCTTACCCACTGTATTTTCGGCGCTTCGGCTATTATGCTCGGCTCCGCGTTCACCAAACTGGTCTCAATTTTATCTGCTTCAAAGTTTATAACTTTAACGCATGCAAGGTCCTTCAAGCAGAAAATGTCTCCGGGCTTGAGAGCCTGCACGTCCTTTTTGCTTACCTTGAAATACTCTGAAACAACATAAGACCTGTAGCCTAGGTCGTTTGTAGGATGAAGCCTTAGCTTTACTTCGCGGCTTTTCATATTCTGAACGTGCAGTTCGATCGGATCGCTGACAAAAAACAGCCTCTTTGCAAAGCCATCTATAAGCTTCCTGTTTTCTGCAAGCAGCATGTCCATGCTTACTATGCTATCGGTCTTGCTCATGCCAAACTTGAGAACAAACCTTCTTATTGCCTCAGGCTGTATTCCCCTTCGCCTTAGCGCTATTATTGTCACGAGCCTGGGGTCATCATAGCCCGAAACTGCGCCGCTGCTTATAAGCTCCTTAAGCTCGCGCTTGTGCGTAGAAGTGCCGAGTATCTTGAGCCTTGCCATCTCGTGAACTCTCGGTATTCTGAGCCCCAATGCGGAGAGAATCGCCACATAAAGATCGTCGCTGAGCTCATATTCCTTGCTTCTTATCGCATCGGTAACGCCGTGTATAGAGTCGTTTACTGGCGTGTTGAAGTAATATGTAGGCCATACGCTGTATTTGCTGCCCTGCCTGTAGTGGCTCTGGCTCTTTATGCGCATTATTACAGGATCACGCATAACTGTGTTTTCTGATTTCATATCACCCTTGAATCTGACTACCGCTTCCCCTGCAGAGTACTTGCCTTTGAGCATGTCTTCAAAATAGGCAAGAGCTTCATCAGGCTTTTGGTTCCTGTGCACGCATTCCTTCTTCTCTGCCCTGTTCCTGTTTATCTCGTCGGGCTTGCAGAAGCACACATATGCATTGCCCTGCCTGAGGAGCTGCCTTGCATAGTCGTAGATTTTCTCTATGCTGTCGCTAGCATAGTACTCAGAATCAAAGCGTATGCCGAGCCAGTCAAGGTCTTTTTTTATAGCGTCTACGTATTCCTGCCTATCCTTCTCGGGGTTAGTGTCATCGAAATAAAGGAAAAGCTTGCCCTTGTAAATTTTGGCGAATTCCTCGCTCAGGAATGCCTGCTTTGCGTTGCCTATATGTATGTAGCCGTTCGGCTCTGGCGGGAACCTAGCCGCAAAATCGCCCACTACCGCACCTTCCAGCTCCATGTGCGGCTTTGCTGTAGCTTCTTTCTTCTGCTCCTCTTTCTTCTCGAACTCAGCCTTGTAAGGCTCGAACTCCTTAAGCAGCTGCTCCCTGCTCATGCCGTTTACTTTTTCTATTATCTTGCCTATTTCCTGAGCAAGCTCTTTCATGCTCTGCCTTAGCCCTGGCTCGCTTGCAAGAATTTTGTTCAGCACAGGGGCTTCCAAGGCCTTGCCATAGTCCAATGCATTTTTGAGGGCAAGCTTGTACGCTTGCTGCTTAACATCTTCGCTTATCAACCGCTCACCCTGCTTACGCTCATATTGTATATTGTGCCATTTGCTTCAACAATTGCTGCTATAGATACGTTGATGCTATGAAGGCTCGAATTGAATAAGACAGGAACAGAATAGTACCTCATGCTGCTTGGTATGCTCAGCGTAAAGCTAGAGCCCGAGCTAGGGAAGTAAAAGCTCAGCTTGCTTGGCAAAGACACTTTAGCAGTAGCCGAAAGGCTTGTGCAGCTAGAATTGAGCGTGTTTGAAAGATAGCCAAGAAGGCTAGCTGTGCTCATTGTTCCAGAGTCAACATATATCGAATTTGGTGAAATCTGGTAGTAGTTTGCTACAGAGCCGTTAGACTCAAGGCTTTGCAAAGTGGCATTTACCTTGGAATTGCTGCAGTTATAGCTTATTGTGAAAGTATTTGAGAAATTGTAGATTGTTGCATTGGCAAAGGCACTCGCATAAACAAGCCTAAGCTGCGTTGAATTGCTTTTGGGCTTTGGCCCTTGGCTGCTTGGCGAAACGCCAAAAGCAGCATAAGAGGATATGAATATGAAAGCGACAAAGATCGAGCCTATGAGCTCTATCAGCTTCTTCCTTTCCATAGCATCATTTATTAGTTTTCAATTAATAATTAATAAGATGTGCGCTTCAAGATTTGTATCGCTTGCAAATCATAGCTTGCACTAATATATTTATAAAATAAAAGACACAAATAGGTAAACCATTGAGGCAATAGCATGGCATTCAAAGACGGGGATTTTGTAGAAATAGAATATACGGCATGGCGTGCAGCCGACAACGAGCTGCTGAGCACTACTGACAGCAAGCTTGCTAAGGAAAAAGGAGTTTATAACGAGGAAGAGGCAGAAACTCTTTACAGGCCGCAGCTAGTAGTGATCGGCAAAGGAGACGTGATAAAAGGCGTAGAGGATGCACTAAGAGGCATGAACGTAAACGAGAAGAAGAAAGTAGAGATAGAACCCAAGGATGCGTTCGGAGAAAGGGACCCGTCTCTTGTAAGGGTAATCGCGCTATCTGATTTCAAAAAGCGAGACATAGACCCGTATCCGGGAATGAGGCTCGACATAGACGGTGTGGAAGCAATTGTAAAGAGCGTCAATTCAGGCAGAGTAGTCGTAGATGAGAACAAACCGCTTGCAGGCGAGAAGCTCATATACGAGCTTACAGTTGTGAAGAAGGTAGAGGATGAAAACGAAAAGGTACAGGCAATAGCGGCAAGGATAGGCCTTAAAACAAAAAGCGTAAGCATAAGCAATGACAAGGTGCATGTCGAGTTTGACGAAAACGAAAAGAAAACAACAGAATACGAGGCTAGGAAGAGCGCCCTGCCACAATACATTTTCAAGTACATGCCTAATGTTAAAAAGGTTGAACTGCTGGACACATATACAAGAACAAGTGAAACAGCAAACGACAACCAGCAGCAGCAAGAAGCGCAGCAGTGAATTTGCAAAAGCAAACAAACTCGAAAGCGACAAGCTGACTTAGCAGTCTGATTAGTCTTCCTGTATGTGCAAAGCGTATACGCCGTTTACATTTATTCCTAGCTTCTTTGCTAGTTCTGATTTCTCAACGTTGAGTATTACCACATAGCCGCTCCACTTGGTTGTAAACTTCGTGCCGCCGCAAATAGGGCAGACGTCGCCCTGAGAGATTATGTGCCTGCAATTCAAGCATGCCTTTTCTGTTACCATGCGATTACCTCCTAGGCTTTGCGCCTCCTTTCTTCTTTTCCTTCTTGCCTGATTCTGTCAGCCACTCAAGCTTTCCAAGGCCATCGGGCCTCATTGTCAAGGCTATCTTTGCATTCTGCACAGAGTTGCCAAGGCTTATCGTAGAAACCTTTGCATATACTACATCGCCTTTCTTTAGGCTTCTGCCAAGATTCCTTGATACGAGCATACCAGAGCGCCTGTCAAAGCTTACAAAATCTGTGGTTATCTGAGACAGATGCACAAGCGCGTCAAGCGGCCCTATTCTTACAAATGCGCCGTATTCGACAAGCTCTGAAACTTCTCCAACCATGACCTCTTCCATCTCTGCACTGAATGAAAGCACGTCGAACGTGACTGAATGGTGAGTATTAGGATCTTCTGGCAGTATGTAGCCCTCGCTTATGTCCCTAACGTTGAAAACTGCAAGTATGATGCCAAGATTCTTGTCGAGCGTCTGCTCGTACTTGTTCTTCAGTATTTCTGCCGCTGACTTGCTTATGTCTTGCCCTATGTACTTTGGCGGTATGCTCACTGTGTCTTTTACTGTTGTTACGTAATACAACAAATCACCAAAACAAGACTAAGCTAATATTCTGAAAATAAGTATTTAAAATAGTTGCTTGATAAGGACAGGCCGCGCTCACTGACTATTAGGATCGACTTTGCCGGCAGGCTCTGCACACTTAGGCTTTCTTATTGCCTGGATTGACCTTTTATTAGTGTTCTTATGCTTAGTCGAAGGCGCGGGCAAAGGCGGGTATTAAGAGTGGGTCCAGATTGGGTGGATTGGGTTACAAAGTTGCAAGAAATACTAAATACACCTTTTCACCCGCGCAACAATATTATGTGCAACCTTTTATTTTAAAATCTTGTGCAGATGCGACAGCTTGTTCTATCAAAGTGAGAATTTTTCATATAATTGCCAAAAAAATAGCAAATTATAAGTCTAATATTTTTTAATCTCTTAGAACTTATTATACTTCTTATTATAATAAATATAAAGTTATTTAATAAATTATAGTAAGCCGAAATTTCCCCTAAATCGTGGCTCGCGCTATCTAAGAATTCCACTCTTTGAAATACTCAAAACCTTTATTCCCTTTTCCTTGAGCTTCATCTTAAGAGCAGTATCATTTGTGCAAACCACTGAGCCTGCGGCGCTGTCCAAAAGCCACAAATCAGGCAGCCTGCTGTCATTAACTACGCTTAATTTCCTTGAGGCGATGTCCTTGAGCGCGAACCTGGCATAGGCACTTATTCCGGTGCTGCCTTTTGCAAACTTTTTAAGCTCTGAAACAACTCCAAGAGATACAACGATCTCAGCATGTGGAAACTTCTCGAGAAGCGCATCGAACACATTTTTGGTATTGCGCAATGCAAACAGTATGGCACTGGTATCTACAAGTATTTGCATATGTTTTATTAAAGCGCGCACGCTTATAATTTTGTTTCTTAGTTGTGCTTTGATCAGGGCTTTGGATGCAACTTATAACGCAGCTTAATGATCTGGCGTTCCATGCAGTAAAGGCAATAGCAAGCACGCCTCTGAACCAGGTAATGCAAGCACTTGGACCGAGCTTCATAGTTGTGCTGCCTCTGCTCGTTATTTACCTGCTGCTCAGGCACGACAAGAACGTGTTCGCACTCGTACTCGCAGGCTTGCTTCTATATTTAGTCAGCGACACAATAAAGCTACTGGTAAGGGAGCCTAGGCCTTGCGATGTGCAGGCAACTGGATTAACATGGATAAATGCGCCTGCTTGCGAAAGCAGCTTTTCTTTTCCATCAAACCATGCGAGCGTGCTTACTGGACTAGTGCTCTTTACTGATAAATACAAGTACGTGCGCATAGCCTACATATTGTGGCTCGCGCTTGTGCTTTTTGGCAGGGTATACCTCGGCCTTCACTACTTTACCGACGTTATTGCAGGAATGGCGATAAGCATAATAATTTCCTATGCCATATATGTGTATAGGCAGCGGCTTGCTGAAATAGGCATGCGCATCATGCCCTTTACGAAGCGCTGGTTCTAAGGTGATTATTTGTCGCTTGACATTTATGCTGAAGAGCTCATAAACAACTACGAGCATCCTGACGCGAAGGGCAAACTAGAAAAGGCAAATGCCACAATGCACGACGAAAACATCTCTTGCGGGGATACGATAACAGTGTACTTGCGGATAGAGAACAACAAGATAAAGGATGCGAGCTTTGAAGGCGATGGCTGCATAATATCAATGGGGGTTGCAAATATGCTCATAGATTACATAAAGGGCAAGGACGTTGAAGAAATAGAAGCCTTTGACAAAGAAAAGCTCTTTGACCTTATCAAAATAGACCCCGGACCAGCAAGGCTTCACTGCGCAACGCTTTCGCTCAGGGCGGTCAAGAAAGCACTGCTTAGCTATGAGCACAAACCAGAAAACAGGGAAACCAAGGAGCTTTAGTCATTCAAGCCTAATTTCTATGCTTTTGTCGTGGCTGCCTTTGTTGTCGAATTTTAGAAGAGACATGCTGCCTATTTCGCTCGTATTCGCAACATGCGTGCCTCCATCGGCTTGCATGTCAACGCCATCTATTTCAACAATCCTGACCAGGTCAAGGCTCTCTATCAGTTTCTTGCCGGGCTCTGTCCTGGCCAAGTTCTCTATCTTTAACGCCTCTTCTCTAGGTATTTCCTTTGCGGTTACCTTGTGACCTTCTTTAGCCACTTTGTCTGCCTCTGCGACTATTTTTGCCGCAAGATCCCTGTTGAGCTCAGGCATATCAAAGCCGAGCCTGGCCCTATCAAAGTAGATTTGGCTGCTCGTGGCAGTTACATCTTGCCTGTAATTCTTTGTTATGACTCCGTCAATTACATGCAATGCTGTGTGGTAGCGCATGTATGCATAGCGCTTTTGCCAGTCTATTGCACAGTGCACATCGGCTCCGGGTTGAGCGTTCACACTCTTGTCAAGAACATGCACAATGTCTTCCCCTGATTTTCTCATTTCTATAACATTGTAGGCAATGCCGCCAATCAGAAGCGTGCCTGTGTCAAAAGGCTGGCCTCCGCCTCCTGGATAAAATACTGTGCCGCTCAATACAACCAAATTGCCATCGCTTTTCACTAGCTTTACATCTGCTTCCTTAAGGTAAGCGTCTTTAAGATACAGCTTTTCTGTCATGAAATCAAATCAAATTATTTGGCATATAAAAATATAAGTGTGAGCAAAATTATAATATAGAAAAGTCCCGTCGTCTAGTGGCCAAGGACGCAGGCCTTTGGAGCCTGCTACGTCGGTTCGAATCCGGCCGGGAC
>JBMFVN010000029.1:0-9327 GCA_049965975.1 Candidatus Micrarchaeia archaeon | reverse complement strand
CGTGCTATCCAAGTTACACCACATGCCCAATTGAATTGATTACACTCTTTTCTTTTTAATATATATGCAACTATGCAAGCAGAATCAAATTCGGAGAGCTTTATATATTTTGCTTTACATATTTTTCTTCAATTTGGTGCTAAAATGGCAGAACTACCTGGCAAAGTATGCAGCTCCTGCGGCAAGCTCACAACAGACTATACCGAATTCAAATGCCCAAAGTGCGGCAATGCAACAATAGTGAGGTGCAGGGACTGCAGGGAAAACTTCCACACATACAAATGCCCTGTATGCGGATTTGAGGGACCGTGATGGGCGACGTAGCAGTGCTTTTTAGAGTCTATCCAGAAGGCAACAACGCGGAAGAGGTAAAGAAGCAGATAATAGATTCTCTGCATCCGCAAAGCATAGCAGTCGAGGACGTTGCCTTCGGCATAAAGGTGATAAAGGTCTTGTTCGTTCATGACGACAAGACTGGCAGCTCAGAATTCGAGGACAAGCTTAGGAAGGTAAAAGGAGTAAACGAAGTAGAGGTACTCGATGAAACGCTTATTTCTTAGCCGAATAGCGCTTTGACAAAGACTTTGCAAGCCTGAGCTTTTTGCTTATGTCTTTCCAGTGGCTGCCTTGCCAGTATATTCTGTTGCAATTCCTGCACAAGTAGAAAATCCTGTGCTCTTTTGCTACCCTTTCAGGAAGTCTTTCCAAAACCTTTTTCTTTTCCACTTTTACAAGCCTTGCGTTGCAATATGGGCAAATGCCGGAAGGCTTTTCGCTTAGGCTTAGGCCGAGCACGCCAGAGACATATGCAAGCTGCTCAACAATGCCTGAGCCTTTTACAAGCAGCACCCTGAAGCCTTGCTTTTTGCTCCTTTCGGCCAATGCTTCATCAAGCGTCAAAAGCAATGCGCGCCTCTTTTTCACATACTTGATTAGCTTGTCATCTGATACATAAGGCGCACTCTCTATGCTAACGCCGCCAAGCCTAAGCCATCTGGCCAGCTTGGCAAGCATTATATCGGCAACAAGCCTCATTTACTTACTCTTAGCTTGCGAGCAGAAATACCGAGCCTATGAAAGAAAGCAGAAAGCCCAGGAAGAAGCCGCCTCCGTTAAGAAGGCTGAGAACACTAGCTACGAGCGCGGCTGTTGCAAATTCCTTAGAACGCCTGGGATACGCGTTAATCTCGAAAGCACAGTAAAGTATTACAGCACCAAGCACAATCCCGGCAAGCATTGACATTCCTAGAAAGCCAGCGCACATAGGGCAGAACCTCATGAAGAAAATTCCGAATGCAGCAAATGCACTTGTTAGAATGCCCCCAAGCAGAATCAGCAGGCCGCCGGTTATGAGCAAGACGAAAGGCACGACGTTTTGCTTATTGTTTCTCATACAATCAATAGTAAATTACTGCTAAGAAATAAAAAATGCACAGATGCGCCGACCGGGATTTGGACCCGGGTCTCGAGCTTTTTCCAAAAATGGGAAGCTCGTATCCTACCAGGCTAGATTATCGGCGCAATCCTGCACTGCTGTTTATTATTTAGTTATTGGTTATTTTATGTAATTCGGAAACTCCTCGTGCTGCGCGCTCTTGCTCGCCTGCTCAAGCTCTTTAATGAACTTCTCTGTTTCTTTCTGCAGGTTATTCATGTCCTTGAGGTCTATGTCAATGTTGAGGAGCTTTGAAAGCACCTCGAGCACGCTCTTTGCCGAATTGGCGTCTACTTCGAGCATGCCTGTCTCGCCCATTATGCAAGCAACTTGCATATGCTGCTCGTCTGCAAAGGCAAGAACCATGCCTGCCGCGCCAACTATTGAAAGGCTTGGGGCTATGTTGAATACAACCCCCGCCTTCTCAAGCTTTTCGTGCATGGCTTTGCTTTTTGTAACTCCAAAGACCCTTGGATTTGGAACATATCTGTCTTCTGTGCTGTAGCCGCCAAGCGTGTAGACTTCTTTGCCACCGAGAGACTTGAAGAACCTGACTATCTTGTCATTCACCTCGTATTGGCCCTCGGAGCTTGCCGGCTGGTAGTCGCCTATTAGTATTACAAGGTCATGGCTTAGCTTCTTGTTCTTGTAATAATAGAACCTGTTGCTGACAAGCCTGAAGCCGCCATCTGGAGTGGCTATTACTATGTAAGGAAAATGCGGCGAATAAAGTGTGGCAAATTCCTTTGCATTAAGCTTCTGGACAAGATATTGAGCGGCAAGGTTGCCTACGTTGCCAATTCCTGGCAAGCCCACAATAAGGATTGGAGAGCGAAGGCTGACCTTCTTGTAAACGATCTTGGATTCGTTCATAGAATCATGCTTTTTGAATCGTGAAGCTAAGCTCAGAATGCTTGCTCAAAACGCCCGTGGCGTTCTTTATTTTTGCCTCTGCCTCTGGATAGCTACCGCCTTCTGCCCTAAGAAGGTAATGTGGGGCGCCTTCGTAGATCACGTTTACTCCTATCTTTTCTACCTCGCCAAGGGCCTGCTTTATCTTTAGTATATTGCCAACTCTGTTCTTGCCGGAAAGCTCGAGCTTGTAAGACACTTTGAACACCTTTGGCTTTATATTCTTTTGAGCTATTTCGTGCAATGCGCTTGAAAGAGCAACACCTAGAACTTCTTTCACCTGAGGCTTATTGTCGTATGCCGCCTCCAAAAGCTCGGAGTAAGTTGAGAACTTTGTTGCTGCTTTCTGCTTTATTTGAGCAAGCTCTGCATCTTGCACGCCTGCAGCTGAAACAGCTTGGTTAAACAGCTGCTCTGCCCTTTTCTCAAGGCTGTACTCGTTAAGCTTGTCCTTCTTTTCTTTTGTGCTTACCCTCTTGAGAGAAATGTCTACTGCCTGCTTCTCCTTGTCTACAAAAATTACCTTGGCGACGTCGCTTTGGCCTTCCTTTATGAACTCGTGTATGTTCTTTATCCAGCCTGCGTTTACTTCGTTTATCGGCAAATACGCATCAATGTTGTACTCTACAAGCGAACAGTATGCTCCAAAGGGCATTACCTTGTTTATTCGTATAAGCACTGTTTCGCCAATTTCGGGAAGCTGCTTGCTCAGTATCAGCGCAGTCACCTCTTTATCTCGATTTTCTTCTTTGTCCTGCCAAAGAAAACGCGCTCAATCGACTTGTGGCAGACCGTGCACTCTAGCAACACTTTTTGGCGCTTTCCCTGCTTCTTGTTCTTCAGCTTTGGCTCGACGCTGCCTACGTAGCCGCTTATTGCACGTTCGTGCTTTCTGGTTCCTAGGCTGTTTGCCCTAGGTGGATTCTTTGATGGCATCTTGACATTGTGTAAAGTGTGCTTGTGGCAATAAGGGCAATATGCCATGATCTGCTTCTCTATTTTCATGCTTACACCTTTTCTCCTATTTTGTTTGTTATCACGAAATTTATGTCGTTTTGGTCTTCAAGCTCTATTACTTCGCCGTTTTTGAACGGCCCAAGCTTCTTGCCTTCAGGGGTTATTATCTCTGGCAAGTCAGCGAGTATTTTTATCTTTGCAGTTTCTACTTTCTTTTCTCCTTTGTTAAGTATTTTGACTATTTCATTATATAAAGTTTCCTCTTCTTCGGGAACGGGCTCTGGCAAACGCCTGTTGTAGGCTATATAGATCAGTATTTTTTGCTTTCTTTTCTCCTTGAGCTGCGAGACCATTTTTTCAAGGTTGGCAAGCTCTGACTTGCTGGCAGAATCCTTTACGCTCGCCACAAATTCTGAAACTTCCTTGTAAAAGTTTGTGTTGAGCGGCTGCAACTCGCCAGTAGATTTTTCTTTTTCGAGCACAGAGAAAACAGTTTCGAAGTCCATGTCAACAAAGATATTGAAGTGAAGCAAGTTTAAGTTTGTTTCGCAGCGCAGGACACCACTGTTCCACTATTCGCCACAATTAGTTTGTTTATTATTGTTATTTTTAAGAAATATTTAATATAACAACAATAACAAAAAAGCAAACAGAATAGTGGAACTCTACTCTCCTTATCAAGAATTTAGCGAGGGGTGGATTTGAACCACCGGTCTCTGGGTTTCCCGAAAAGCTATGAGCCCAGCGGGCACTCCAGGCTACCCCACCTCGCTATCTGCTATGTTATTTCTCCTTTCAGCTTAAATAAGCTTTTCTTTTTCAGCGAGCAGATCCTCTGCTTCTTCCTTGCTTAGCCTCTTTAGTGGCCTACCACATTCTGGGCATTTGAAAGAATGTTCGAAAGCAGCATCGAAAGGAAGCACGATCTTGTTTGTATCATAGCACTTTTCGCATATGAAGAAATCGTCACACTCGCCAGGTAAGCTAAGCTCAGTGTGCTGCTCTTCTGCGGTTACCGACTGCTTGAGCTCGTTAAGCTTCTGCGTGTCTATATACCAGCTGAACGTAAGCCAGCCTTTTGAATCCTTGTTCGTGTCATATCTTGCAACCCCATAGCCGCCAAGCAGGTTTAGAACTCTCCTCACTTCGTTTATCTTGACGTTAAGCTCAGTTGCGAGCACGTCGTCTGTTTTGGGCTTGTCAAGCCTTTTTATGACTTCTATTGCATACCTGCCTACGTTGCTTGTAAGGAATTCTACAAACTTGTCATTAGACAAGGTATCATTTACTATGCTCATTACCTCCTGCTGTGCTTCGCGGGCCTTTTCGGCCGCTTCTTTTGCTTCCTTTCTTGCTTTCTGCGCTTTAGCAAGCCTGTGTGCCCTTTCCTGCAAGTTTTCTGTTTTCTTATAGTTAGCTTTTTGTTTAGTTTTCTGCCCTTCTGACTTTTTGTTTTCGTGAACCTTTTTAGCCTTGTTTGTTTTTGTCGCGTGCGGCGTTGAGCGCTTAGGATTCAAATCATCACCGCTATATATTACGCTTCTGAGATATATAAAGATATTCACTTTTTGCAATTTAATAATATGTGTTGATTATTTTGTAAATTTTCCTCGGTGCAAAGAACGGGCCCGGAGGGATTTGGACCCTCGGCTTACTGGTTAAGAGCCAGTCACTCTACCAAACTGAGTTACGGGCCCATCTTTTTGGCAAAGCTTTTTATTATTCTGTCGAGCCTGCCGGTTATCGGTTTTATCTCATAAGTTATTTGTACTATTGGTTTATTAACTTGTAATATGCGCCTCAGGTCTGTTGGTGTGGCTGATATTACAAGATCGCATTTTGCCTTATTAATTGTCGCTTCTAAGTCTTTTATTTCTTTCTTGCTGTAACCTACAGCAGGCAGCTCCTTCCCGAGATTGGGATATTTCGCATAAGTGTCCTTTATTGTGCCTTGCGCATATTTCTTTGCATCTACTATTTCTAGGGCTTTATACGCTTTAGCTGCCACTGTTGCTGCCCCAAACGAGGCGCCTCCATGGGTTATTGTTGGTCCATCTTCTATGAGAAGTACCCTTTTTCCTTTAATTTTTTCGGCATCTTCGGCGCTCACTACAGAATTGCACATTATTATTTCAGCGTTTTGGTTTATGCTTGACAAGTCTGTTTTCACTTGCTGTATTTCTTTCTCGCTAGCAGAATTAACCTTGTTTATTAGCAAAACAGCCGCCATTCTTGCCGCAGTCTGGCCAGGATAATAGGTTAGTTCGTTTCCTGCACGGAGCGGGTCAGCAACGGTTATCATGAGATCTGGCTTTATGAAAGGCGTATCATTGTTGCCGCCATCCCAAACTATTATGTCTGCCTCTTTTTCTGCTTGCCTTAGTATCTTTTCATAGTCAACTCCTGCAAAAACCACAAACCCGTTGTTTATGTGCGGCTCGTAATCCTCTCTTTCCTCTATTGTTGTGTTGTACTTGTCAAGATCGCTCAGCTTTTCAAACCTTTCCACAACTTGCTTGCTCAAATCTCCGTATGGCATGGGGTGCCTTATTACCACTACTCTTTTGCCAAGCCTTTTCAGAAGCTTCGCTATGTACCTGCTTGTCGGGCTTTTGCCAACGCCTGTCCTTACGCCGCATACTGCAATTACCGGCTTGTTAGATTTCAGCATTGTCTTTTCAGGCGCCACGAGCCAAAAGTCAGCGCCGTTGGCATTGACTATGCTTGCTTTCTCCATTACAGTATTGTTATTCAGGTCGCTGTAAGCAAGTATGCAGGCATCTGCTTTGAGCCTTTTGATAAGCAATGGCAACTTGCTTTCGTCATAAATTTTTATTCCGTTAGGATACAAACGGCCAGAAAGCTCCTTCGGGTATGTTCTGTTTGCTATAAAAGGAATTTGTGCAGCTGTGAAAGCAACAACTTCATAATTGCTGTTGTTTCTGAACAGCACGTTGAACAGGTGGAAATCCCTTCCGGCTGCACCAAGAATTATTATTCTTGTTCTTGCCACATGACCACTGCTCTTACTTCGAAAGTCAATCAATATATAGATTTGTTTTTGTACGCATATTTCTTCTTTTTCGACGACAAACTGCAATAATAGGCTTTATATTCCTTAACAACCTAACAATATTGTAGCGAAGCCAGTTGAGAAAAATGACCGATCTAGGAGAATCTAACGATTACGATGCGTCAAAAATTATAGTACTGGAGGGTCCGCAAGGTATAAGGAAGAGGCCGGCAATGTACATTGGCTCTACTGGCAGCTCCGGCGTATTGCACCTGCTTTTTGAAGTAATAGACAACGCTGTTGATGAGGCCCTTGCTGGTTATGCCAAGAACATCTTGGTCGTGCTTTCAGAAGACAGCACAGGAGACATTGCAGAAGTATCTGATGATGGCAGGGGCATACCAGTTGACATTATGCCAAAGTATGGAAAGAGCGCACTTGAAATAATAATGACAACGCTGCACAAAGGCGCAAAGTTCAACAACGATACTTATAAAATTTCAGGAGGCCTTCATGGCGTCGGGCTTACTGTAGTGAACGCGCTTTCCGAATTTACGCATGTTCAGGTTTACAAATACGGCAAAATCTATGCGCAAGACTTTTCAAGGGGCGAGCCGAAAGGGCCCTTGCAGGAGCTTGGGCAGACAGACAAGACAGGAACGACTATAAAATTCAAGCCAGATCCAGAGATATTCAAAAGCCCAAAGTTCGATTCAGAACTTTTGAAAGAAAGGCTAAGATACACAAGCTTCCTTAATCCTGGGCTCAAAATAACTCTTATTGACAACAGGTTCAACAGCCACGAGGAAGAAACATATTTCTCTGAAAGGGGCATAGAGGACTTCATAGCATATTTGAACAAGGACCAGCAGCCTTTGACTGCGGTGATGACCGGCCAAAAGATAGACAATGGAATAACTGTTTCTTTCGCCCTGCAATACACCAATTCCTACGACGAGCACCTCGAGTCGTTTGTCAACAACATAAGGACAGAAGAAGGCGGCACGCACGTAGTCGGGTTTCATGCAGGCCTTACGCGATCTCTGCTCAATTATCTGTCAAAAGCAGGAAGAGAAGCAAAAGAAGTTACTGGAGAAGATGTGAGGGAAGGTCTTACCGCTGTTATAAGCATACTTGTTCCTAATCCGGAGTTCGAAGGGCAGACCAAGGAAAAGCTTGGCAACGTTGAGATAAAGAACATAGTGGAAAGCGCAGTTTACTCTACTTTGTCAAGATATTTGGAAGAGCATCCTCAAGACGCAAGGGCTATGGCAGAAAAGGCTTTGTCTGCAATGACAGCAAGGGAAAGCGCCAGAAAGGCCAGGGAGCTCGCAAGAAAAAGAAGCCTGTTTGAATCGGCTGTGCTGCCTGGCAAGCTTGCCGACTGCATAATCGATGACCCAGACAAGGCGGAACTTTTCATAGTAGAAGGCGAGAGCGCAGGAGGCTCAAGCAAGCAGGGCAGGGACAAGCAGACCCAGGCAATTTTGCCGCTCAGGGGCAAGATACTCAATGTCGAGAAGGCAAGCGAAGAAAAGATATTCAACAGCGCTGAACTCAACACAATAGTAACAGCACTTGGCACAGGCATAAAGGAAACCTTCAACCCTGAAAAAGTGCGATACAAGAAGATCATAATAATGAGCGATGCCGATGTGGACGGAAGCCACATACAGACCTTGCTGCTTACCTTCTTCTACAAGTTCATGCGCAAGCTCATAGAGCTGGGCTATGTGTATATAGCGCAGCCTCCTCTTTACAAGGTATCCAAAGGCAAGGAAGTATACTACTGCTACACAGACGATCAGCTTAACGAAAAGCTCAAGGAGCTTGGCCAAGATGCAGAGGTGCAAAGGTACAAGGGTCTTGGTGAAATGAATCCAGAGCAGCTTTGGGAAACAACCATGAACCCGCAGAACAGGGTTCTAAAGCAGGTTACAATACGAGACGCAGAGCGCGCCAACGAGCTTTTCGAGATACTCATGGGCTTAGACGTTCAGCAAAGAAGGAAGTTTCTTGAAGAGCACGCGACAGAGGTTGTAAACCTTGACATATAGGCGTTGGCATGGCAGAGATACGCAAGGTGGCTGTTGAAGACGAGATGCAAAGAAGCTACATAGATTATGCGATGAGCGTAATCGTAGGAAGAGCTATTCCTGATGTTCGAGACGGGCTTAAGCCGGTTCAAAGGCGCATACTCTATGCCATGTACAAGCTGGGCAACACCCACGACAAGCCGACAAAGAAAAGCGCGAGAGTAACCGGAGAGATCATAGGCAAGTACCATCCGCACGGCGACATAGCAGTATACGACGCACTTGTTCACCTTGCTCAGGACTTTTCAATGAACCACGTTCTTGTAGAAGGCCAGGGAAACATGGGCTCTATAGACGGCGATCCTCCTGCTGCAATGCGATACACAGAAGTGAGGCTTACAAGGCTTGCCGAAGACATGCTCGAAGACCTTGACAAGGAGACAGTGCCGTTTGTTCCCAATTTCGACAACACAGAGCAGGAGCCTGTTGTTTTGCCTACAAAGGTGCCAAACCTTCTTATAAACGGTGCCGGAGGCATAGCAGTCGGCGTTGCTACGAGCATGCCGCCGCACAACCTCGCAGAAGTCTGCGACGCAATAACCTATTTGCTTGAGCACAAAGACGCAACAGTAGAAGACCTGCTTAAAATAGTAAAAGGGCCAGACTTTCCTACTGGCGGCATAGCGATAATGTCAGGCTCTGCGCTTAACGGCTACAGGTTTGGCAGAGGCCAGTTGACTGTAAGGGCTAAGATAAACGTTGATGAGAAGAACAAAAAGCTAATTGTCAGCGAAATACCTTATGGCGTGAACAAGTCGCAGCTGGTAAAGAGCATAGTTGAATTGGTAAAGCAAAAGGTAATAACAGGAATTAAGGACTTGCACGACGAAAGCGACAAATCTGGAATAAGCATCAGCATTTACCTTGCAAACGATGCAAGCCCAGAGCAGGTCATAAACCAGCTTTACAAGCAC
>JBMFVN010000028.1:0-9713 GCA_049965975.1 Candidatus Micrarchaeia archaeon | reverse complement strand
AATCATATAATCATAATAAGTATAATTATGATTATACTTAAATTCCTTTCTGTTTATGGCGCAAACAACACGCATCGGTCTCTATCGCAATGCTTAGATGGGTTTTTATTTGTATATTGCAAATATAAAAATTAGAGAATGAGCCTATGAAGACCGTTGCCCTTCTCGTGCTTGGGCTGTGCCTTGTTCTTGTCTCTGAGTCTTTCGCCTATTTCACAGTAACGCACCTTACTACAGTAGTCTACTTGAGCAACTCTACAAGCGCACAAGTGGAGGAAACATTGCAAATATACATGAGTAACAGCTCCATACAAAACTACATGCAGGATAGAGCTGCAGTAAATCAAACAATAACTATTTGGCAGAAGCTCCTGCAGACAAACCTGCTCGAACAGCACATAATAAATCCCAGATCAAGCATAAGCAACTTCACGCTGCTTCCGGGGCCTGCCACGCCCGAAGGCTACAGCGGAGCAACAGCCTATTTGACAATGATGTACGTTGCCCACAACGTCACGCAGGTAAGCGAGATAGCACCAAGGGTATTCAAGTACACTTTCGACGACAGCTGCTTCAACTTCGAGCACACTGCAAGCGGGCCTGCTCTTTTCCAGAATGCCACCCTTGAAATGGTGCTTCCTAAAAACGCGAAGGTTATTCTGCCTATTTACCCGGCGCCAGATTCTCCTATAGCAAATTACGCCAACGCCACACAGTTCTATTGGTTCCAGGCCGAGCCCCTCAACAAGTTCCAGCTTTCTTACACTGTTACTGAGTCTCTCCAGCAGGAAGTCGTAAGCTTCTTTGAGAACATGTATCCGAAGCATGCTGTAATACTGTATCTGCTTATTGCATTTGTAGCTGCAGGAATAGTGGCATATGTCTATTCGAGAATAAAAAACAAATGAAGGCAGTTTGATGCACAGATACGAGTTCCTTGTATTGCAAACCCTTGAAAAGCTTGGCGGCGCAGCGAGCTTCGATGAGCTGCTTGATAAAACAGGGCTTGTAAAGGATTCTGTAATGTGGGCTTTGGAGTCATTGGCTGAGAAAAAAGCAGTAAGCATAAAAAGGAAAACCGAACAAGCAGCTGAGCTTAGCGAGGAAGGCATGGCTTATGCTAAAGAGGGTCTGCCAGAAGAAATACTTCTGGAAAGGCTTAGAAAAGGAAATGTGCAGATGAGTCAGCTAAAAAGCAAAGAGGATCAGATAGCAATTGTGTGGCTTAAGCAAAAAGGGTTTGCAGAAATACAAAAAGGCGAACTTAGTATAACGAAGCTTGGCGAGCAGACAAAGGAAATCGCATCTGGAAAGGTACTTAGGGAGCTAGCAAGCGGTACAATTACTTTAGAAAAGGCTGAAGAAACAAGCCCAAAAGAGGTCAAGGAGCTCGAGGGCAGGCATCTTCTAAGCGTTATCACAAGACAGCGCATAGAAAGCGCAGAACTTACAGAGCAGGGCAAAGACATGCTAAAGCAGGAGACGAGCACGGCAGACATAAGCCAGCTTACAAAAGAGATCATAACGAGCAAAAGCTGGCAGGGCAAGACTTTCAGCGCTTACAACCTAGACGCCAATGTGGCAAGGGCGGCTCCGGCAAGGGAGCATGTGCTAAGAAGGCTCATAAACCAGATAAGGCAGGCATATCTTGCAAACAATTTTGTTGAGATAAAAGGGCCCATTGTAGAGCCTGCCTTCTGGGTATTTGACTACTTGTTTGTGCCACAGGACCATCCCGCAAGGGAGATGCAAGACACTTTCTTCGCATCTGTTCCTGAGAAAATGCAAATACCTGAAGAGCTTGCAAACTCGGTAAAGAAAGTGCATGAAGAAAGCTGGCACATGGACTGGCAAGAAGAAATAGCTAAGCAGGTCGTGCTCAGAACTCACACTACAAATGTGACAGGCAGGTACATTTACAAGGTAATAAGTGCACTCAACAAGAATCCCTACGCCTATGACCTGCCGGTTAAATTCTTCACAATAGGCAGGGTATTCAGGAATGAAAACCTCGACTACAAGCACCTTGCCGATTTCTACCAGACAGACGGCATAATAATAGGCGAGGACCTTACGCTTGCAAAGCTCTTTGACACGTTGCTCAGGCTATACAGGTCTATAGGAATAGAAGTAAGATTCAGACCTTCTTACTTCCCATTCGTCGAGCCAGGAGTAGAGGTGGAAATGCACTTCGGAGACGAATGGCTAGAGATGGGAGGTGCCGGAATAATACGCAGGGAAATAGTAGGCAGCAGAAGAAAGAACATAAATGTTCTTGCATGGGGACTCGGAGTTGAGAGAATAGCCCTTGCAAAAAGCAGCAGGATAAAAAGCATAGTCGAGCTTTATAACGAGAATGTTGGCTGGCTCAGAAACAATAGCGTATAGATGTTTGCATGCCCACAAGCGTACACAACAAAAAATACTTGGAAAAGCTTCTTGGAGCCAAAGTTAGCGAGAGCCGGCTCGAGAAAGAGATAGACAAGCTTGGAATGAGCATAGAAAGGCAGGACAAAGAAAGCATAGAAGTAGAATTTCAGGCCAACAGGCCAGACCTCATAAGCACGATAGGCCTGGCAAGGGCTTTGCGCTATTCCATGGGCAGGAAAAGAAGCTTCAAATACATAACTAAGGGCGACAGCGGGATACAGGTAAATGTTGGCGAGGAGGTTGAGAAGCTAAGGCCTTACATAGCCGCAATGCTTGTTAAAAAGGCAAACTTCACAGATGAGTCGCTGTTAGACCTTATAAACTTCACAGACAAGCTTGCAGATACCTATGGCAGGCACAGGAAGAAGCTTGCAATAGGCCTGCATGACATGCAAAACGTGCAGCAGCCGATATATTACTCGATGTATGCAAACGAGGAATTCGAGCCTCTTGGCGGACACACACAAAAGTACAGCGAAGTGCTTGAAAGCACAGAAAAGGGCAAGGCATATGCTGAACTTTGCACACAAAATGGCAAATACTGCGTGCTAAAAGACTCAAAAGGACCAATGGCACTAATACCTGTAATAAACTCAGAAAGGACAAAAATAAGCAAAAGCACAAAGGAGCTATTTGTGGACATAACAGGCACCAACAAGTACGTTGTCGAAAAAACAGCAAACCTAGTGGCAGCAAATTTCATAGACATGGGATTTGATGTATATAGGGTAAGTATAGCTAAAAAAGGAGCAAAGAGCATGAAAACTCCTGACATGCGCACCATGACCATAACATTGCCTCTGGAAATGTTCAAAAAGGAAATAGGCTCTTTCAACCTTGCTTTCAACAATGTCATAAGTCTTGCAAACTCGATGGGCCACGAGGCGGCACTTGTTGGCAGGAACATAAGGTTCACTGTGCCTACATACCGGCTTGACATAATAAATGATCAGGATATAATAGAAGACATTGCAGTAGCATACGGCTATGACTACATAAAGCCTTTCCCAGTAATCTCATTTGGCGAAGGCTCGCTGGACGAGCAGGAGCAGAAGAACGAGGAGCTGAGAAGCATAATGACAGGCTTAGGCTTCTTCGAGCTTCTAAGCAGCTACCTGACAAACGAGGAAACCAACTTCACAAAGATGAAGCAAGAAGCAATTAATTATGTTAAAATAAAAAACGCAAAGGCTAGCACAATAACAATGCTACGCACGTGGCTTCTGCCTTCGCTGCTTAATAGCCTTTCAAAATCACAGCACGACAGGCTGCCTCACAAGTTATTCGAGCTTGACATGGCGTTCTCGGTAAATGCAGGCGAGCCTATAGAAAGCCAGCACCTTGCATGCGTAATCTCTGATTCTTCAGTAGACCTCAACGACCTAAAGGCGGTTCTCGAAACCATTGCCGAGGCGCTGAACGCAAGCCTTGAGCTTAAACAATCTGAGAACAAGGCATTCATAAATGGAAGATGCGGGGAAATCTTGCTGAACAAGAAGAGCGCAGGATTCATAGGCGAAATACACCCAGAGGTTCTTGCCAATTTCGGAATAGAGGAGCCTACAATAGCCATGGAAATAGAGCTGCCCAAGCTAGCCGATGAGTAGAGCCAGCTCGTCCTTGCTTATTCCGTAATAGCTCTCGAGCTGTTCTGCAAGCTCGTCTTTGCCAAGCTTCTTAGCCTGCTCTTTTAGGATTTGCTCGAAAATAGGCAGAAAGTCGGTTATTATTTCCTTTCTGCTTGCATGCATGCGCTTAGCCAGCTTTGCAGCAATGCCTGCAATGGCTGAACGCTCCTGCTTTGTCTCGCTAAGGTACTTGACCTGCTTTGGAAAAGAGTATGTGCCGAGCCTTGTAACATGGCCATAGCTAGCAAGGGAAACACCTGAAGAAGCTAGCACGTTTGCATAGCGCAAAAGTGAATAGTAGCTAAGCCTGCTTGCTGCATTGGCATAGAAGCTTGAGTCGCTCAGCAGAGAGTAAGCACTAGAAAGCGAAGCTTGCAGCATATACCTTTTTGGAATGTTCTCATCAATCCACTTCAGCAGCATGTCAAGGTCCACGTCGCTGCTGTCAAGCGCGTCTCTGGCGGTGCCAAAGCTGTTGCTGAGAAAAATCCTGTCAAGAACCTGAAATATCTTCATCTTCTGGTTCCTGCTAGAAAGGCACTCAAAAGCGTCCTCCTTTCCTGACATTGCAAATTCCAGGTCGTTGAGCGCCGCACGAAGGTCACCGTTGCTCTGCTCGGCTATTCTGACTAGCACGCTGTCGCCTATTTTTGACTTCTCGCTTTTTGCCACATATCTCAGAAATCCGAGAATTTCTGAGTTTGTCAATGGCTTGAACTCTACCTTGTCCACATGGCCCCTAAGAAATGAAATGCTCTGGTCCCAGTAGTCGTTTGCTATGAACAACACTGGCTGTTTAGAATGCTCTGCGATTTCGAGTATTACGTTCTGCGCTCCTTTGTCGAACTGGCTCGAGAGCTCGTCTATCTCATCAAAGACTATAAGATTTATCGAACTGAAAAGGCCCTTCGAAACAGTAGCAGGAAGAAGAGTCTTTCTAAGCGTGTCGGCATCGCGGTAGTCGCTCGCGCTCAGCAGTATGAGCCCAAAGCCGAACATGCTTGCAAGAGCTCGGGCTGCAGCAGTCTTGCCAGTGCCCGATGGTCCGTAGAGAAGCAGGGGCCTCGGCTTTTCGCCAGAAAGCACGGCCTCGCCAAATCTTTTAAGCATTTCTACAGCTTCTCTGTTGCCTACTATTCCGTTGAGCGAATAAGGCGTGTACTTCTCGTAGAGCAGCACAAAAAGCACCAAACAATAATTAATAATAAATAGTTCAAAATATATAGGCATCGCAGCTCCGATCGTCTAGAGGTCAAGGATAAAGCCCTCTCGAGGCTTAGACCCGGGTTCAAATCCCGGCCGGAGCATATGCCAAAACTGGTTTGCTTTTGTGTTTTATCAGGAAAAGAACAGCATGGTTTTTCCGTCTCATTTCTAGTATACAAAGACTTATATTTAAGGTGTTGAGGCAAAAGGAAGCCATGTAAGATTGACTGATGCCATCAACTATATCATTATACCAAAGGAGCTGAAACAGAGAACAATGAATTCCATACTGGATCAGGCAGGAATGACCAATGAAGACATAATCAAGTATATTTAGCACTATTTACTTTGCCCAAGAGCCTGTTTAGCAATTCTTCGCTTTCCTTCACATTTCCTGCACTCATCAGTATGTGCTCGCCTTCGCTTAAGCCCATAATCTCGCGTATGTATTCCCTCTCATCGTCTCTTACGACATCGTGCCCGTCTTCGAATACAAACACGCCATAGCTTGAAAATTCAGGGCTTTGAATAAGCTGCTTAGCCACATCATATGTTTCTTTGTTTAGCTTTATTGCCAGTACCTTGCCTCCGCTTTTCAATGCACCGTAAATCCTCAAATCCTTGGAGCCCACCAACGCGGCAGATACGTCGAATATGGTAGCGCCAGTATGCTGCTTCTGCAGGTATGTGCCCCCTCTTACGTCTTTTCGCTGTATGAGCAAGCCTGCTACTACGAGCAGCGCGATTATCAGGTAATACGCCTTTATAGGTTCGCCGAGCAGCAAAGCTGCAAATAAAAATGTGAGAAAAGGCGATGCGAAATAAACATTTGTAACTATTGTTGTCTTAAGCGACCTTAAAGCGGTGAAATAGGCAAAGAAGCCTATGACATCGTTGGCTATGGCGACATAAGCAATAGCAATCAAGTCGACAGTGTTTATCGGCGAAAATCTTAAGCCGGTAAAGACAAAAATTAAGGCAAACAATGCAGATAATGATATTGTAAACACGGCTATGCCGCTTGCCATATCAAACGCATACTTTTTCGCCAAAACCGCAGAAAAGGCATATATCAGGGCTCCTGAGGCAAGAAATAGTATCACAGGTATGTTCGGATTCTGGAATAAAGAAAGGAGATTGCCGCCAGAAAGGGCTATGTATATACCAAAGAATCCCAAAGACAAAGCAAGAACTTGGTATTTTGTAAGGCGCTCTTTAAGCACTATGGGCAGGAATATAAGCATGAGCAAAGGCGATGTTCTGAACACCACTGTTGCAAGCGATACCGACACATATCGCTCGGAAAGCATTATGAAGAAGCCTATGGGCAGATAGCTGCAAAAGCCTATAAGGACTGTCAGCACAAGCCTCTTTTTTTCCCTGAAGGCATTTTTGAGCTCTCCTCCCCTTCCACTGATTTTGCCTAGAAGAAGGGCAAAAGGTATTGCAAGCATATATGATAGCATAAAGAATTCATACAGATTCATGTCTTTGGCCACGTCCAGCATTATAGGCTTAAGTGCTCCGGTAAACAGCGACAGCACCAGCAGCGCCATTGCCTTTGTTTTCAGATTCATGATTAACATTCTCAGCAAATTTTTAAAGCGGCTCTGTTTTTTATAAAAATTACAAAGTTTTTCGTCTTTTTGTAAGCTTTATAAAGCTTACATTTTTATGGGATATCATGGAAGTGCTAAATTATGAATTCGAAAGCACATTCAACAAGAAGTACAGCATGCTTGCAAGGAAAATTTTCAACAAACTTTCGGAAAACTCGCGGGTATCAATTTCAGATTTGGCTAAAGAGTTTGGCGTTTCAAGGCACACAGTTATTGTCAAGCTCAAAAGTCTGGAAAAAGAGCTGGGAATAGCTTATACTCTGGAATTTAATGAAGACAAGCTGGGCCTTATCAACCCACATCTGGTACTTGTGAAGTTTGACAAAAAGCCTGATTATTCTGAAATAAAGGCTTTGCTAAGCAGGTTCAAGATTCCGCAGTTTGCGGCTGTTGTGCGCGGCTCCTATGATATGGTGATATATGCAAATGCAGTATCAAGGGATGATTACGTGCACTGGGACAAGGGCATGCAGACGCTGCTTGCAAAATACGGGTTGCACTGGCAGAGCTCAGAAGTAGCTCACAGGCAGCTAGGCTTTTTCCCAATAAGAAACGACCTGCTGGAAGAGCTAAATCTGCCTGAAAAGTACAAACAGATTCTTTTGTTGCTCAATTCCAATTCAAGGATCTCTTTTAGCGATTTGTCTAGGAAATTGGGTGTTCACATAAACACCATAGCATACACATTCAAAAAGCTGCTGGAAATGAATTACATAAAAAGGTTTACAGCTATTGCCACGAGCAGCATGCCCATGGCAATAAGCACAATCTTCGGCAAATACACCATTTCCTCTTCGTTCGAGGAAGACGCTGTGAAAGAAAGAAAAGCATTGATGAGCGACGACGAATATCCGATAATAAGCAGGTATGCGTTTGTTTCACAGCTTATAGGCAGTTATGACTGGTTCTCGATAGGCATATTCGATAATGAGCAAATAGCCAAGAAGCAACACCTGCGATATTACAAGAAAGTCATGGCAAATGACAAGGTAGAAGTCAAATTCGGCATTGTGGAGCGCGTGCTATTGGGCTATTTGCCATTGCGCAGCATTGACACCAAGGCAAATTACGACGTAATAAAATGGGTTTTAGAGTAACTTTGTGGCATCCACCAATCAGTAAACGGCAGGGGCTTTATTTGCAGTCATGAACTAATAGCTTCGTGCAAATGATGTGTTTTATCGGTTTTCAGTTCCTGTTTTATAAGGAAACGAATATCTGGTTTTAGTTTCCAACGAAAACGAATCTCAATCTGAATGCGAATTAATCATTGATAAATATCATCGTGATATAACGAAAAGCGCATTCTTCGGTCTCGTATTAAATGTGGAAATGCTAATTATTTGACGGCAAATCATATTGCGCCCTCAAACAATTTCATAAGCTCCTTTACTTTTTTCATGTCCTTATCTACCTTCTTCTTGAATTCGGGATCAGTCAGTGCACTCTCAGCCCTGTAGCCAGCTGCGTTTCTGTATTCGAGAAGCGATGTGAAGACGTCGTTTATCATGTCCAATTCGCCAGTTACTTTCTGCGGCAGCCGCTCCTTGTTAAGCATGAGCAGGGGCATTATGTTGTGTGTTTTTGGGAATTCTATGCCCCTAGCGATGAGCAGCGCCTTCAGCGCAGACTCCATGCACATCTCAAGGCTGTAAAGGGCCTTGTCGTACAGACCTGCACCGGCTGCTGATTCAGCGAGCTTATACCAACGCCCGGCGTCATCTAGCCATAGCTTTGCTCTTTTATTTTCCATTTTAGCACCTCTCCATATGGCGTGTATTCCCTTCTGTGTGGCAGCGCCTTAATGTGCTCGATAAACTTCTTTATGCTGCCATCTGTATCAAAAAGTATAATGCCAAAATCCGCTATGTCGAAGAATATGGGATCAAAATCCTTGAGCTCCTCTTCGGAAACTATGAGGGGGCTTATGTACAAGAAAAGTCCCTCCATAGCCATGCTTTCCTTGATGCTGCCTAGCTGCATTATCATATTGTGCACTTTGTCGTAATACGGTTGCGACGGACCCTTTACAACCACCATAATGTCTATATCGCTATCCTTTCTGAACGTGCCCTTTGCTACCGAACCGAAGAGAACAGCACCAACAACGCCCTTGTCGCGTTGCAGCATCTCGGTGAATCGGTTTAGGTATTCTGCTATTTTAGGATCCAAGTTCAATATCAGGTACTTCCTGCCGAGCGCTTCTTCTATCGCTTCGCTGAAGCTTACTTTCCTGCCAAGCTTTTTTGAAAGGTAGTCTCTGTAAGCCTTTATGACAGCATAGGCGTTTCCATTAAGCAGCAATGATTTGTATGTCATATAATATATAATCAATATATATAATATATAAATCTTGCTACATTCTTTGCAACGGCGCTGTCATAGTATTCTGTTGTCAATGACGCCAAATAAAAATAGATGCTTTTTGTTACCTGTTGTATGGGTGCTGGCGCACATCTTTCTCGGTTTTGTACAATCTGTAAATATTTCAAAGATGCTGGATGCTTTGAACTATATATTATGTCTAAGGCATAGGAAGTTTGTCAAAGAGGAAAGATGTGACATCTCTCATCCGTAAACGGCGTGGGCTTCCCAAGCAAACAAAGGTATGATTGATATAGAACAAAAAGACATATGTTCTTTTGCATACTGCGGTTCGCTTTCATCCTACCTAAAGAGCGTGGGATTTCCCGCTCGCATTGTTAAAATGTGTGTTTATTTTTAACTCATTTTTTCAAGCGCAGATTTAGATTGATCAAGTGGCACAAGTGTATCATTTACATATTTGATTGTATACAATTTTATTTGATAGTATACAAAAGAGTGTTGA
>JBMFVN010000027.1:0-9957 GCA_049965975.1 Candidatus Micrarchaeia archaeon | reverse complement strand
CGCAGAAGCTTCCATATTGCAATAAATAAGCAGGAGCTATGCGTAAAAGCCTTTTCTACAAAAGCAAAAGAGCATAGACAAATCACTAAGCCAAACGAAGTGCGTAAAAACACAACTGCGGTTATCAAATTGAGAATATGAAAAGAAGGCAGCTTAGCAGGGATGACGTTGAGCTGTTGGAAATGATAAGGCTTTCAAAAAGGCCGCGAGAAATAGACCAGAGTGAAAAAGACCAAATTGAAAACTTGCGCTACGCCCTTCTGGCATTGGGAATGGAAAAGCCAGAGGAAGTGCTAAAAACAAGTTACCTTGAATAAGAAAAGTTGCACAAAAGATTTAAAAAAGCTTCAAATGAAATAAAAACCTTAATGCCTGTTGAAATTAAAAGCAATCTAGACGCTGCATTGCAGAAAGACGACATTGACACATTAAATAGCGAACTTCTCGAATTGTTCCATGTAGAGAAAAACGAAAGTACAATTATTGGGATTTCTAAAATAGGATCAGTAACGCTGAAAGAAGACCAAAATGGAGCACACTACGTGTTTGCAAGCATAGACCAGAAAACACTGAAGCATGTAATCTATATAAGCGTACAAAACGATGAAGTGAAAGCACAAATATTGATTGACGATAAAAAAGAGCCAAAAATACAAGAAATCCCTAAACAAGGATTTTCATTCAGTACATACGAAGGTCAACTCATACTATTAGTAAGCTACAAGGAAGAAAAGTTTGCGTATTTGCTTCTTGATCAAGAAGGCGCTGACGAGGATGGAGACGAAGAAGGAATAAATACGCTAGCATGCGTAGAGCTAGAACAATTCGAAAAAATGCCAGAAGAAGTACAGAAAAGCCTTCGTGAAAGTTTCAAAGAGGCAGTGAGAACATCAAAAGAAGCATACATAGCAGACAGAATAGAAAATGCTGCCATTTCTATCGCAGACGTAGTGGCAGAGGCATTTCCGAGCAGAATGGTCGTCTTCGATTCTAAGCTCTATACCGTTCTAGTCGATAATGAAGAAGGAAGAGCAGTAAATGGCGTGTTAGAACAAATACCTTATTTGGTGTTTCTGCCAATTGCAGAAAAAAGCGAACAGAACAAAGGGCTGATAATAAGCATGCTGCCCGACAAAAGGCTCTCTAACGCAGTAATAAAAATCAAAAATACAAGTTATGAGAACATAATTTCCTGGAAACCTTTAACTGTTAAGGCCAAACAAAAAGAAGAACAAATAAGTTACATGTAAAGGTGGGCCATTAAGCCAATGCTTAAATACTACCCCGAGCATCATTTTTACGATTCCTATGACGAGAAGAACACATAGACGAAAGCAAATGCCACCAGAGCACGATACACTCATTCCGTTTTTGACACAGACGAATAAGCAGAAAGAAGTAGATGCAGACACTATCGCAGGCGACTTGAGAAGCGGCAAGCAGGTGCACATAAAGGGCGATCGCAAAGCAGTGGCCATGGCTGTGCAGGTCGCAAACAAGCTGGCAGAGGAAGAGGGGCCTGCAAACATAATTGCAATAGTGCCAAACGAGCAGGCGCGAAATGACCTCGAAACAAAAATCAACAACGGGGTAAAAGTAGCTAGTATAGGCGATCTGCTATTAGAGGGGCTTGGCAAGGACAAACAAAAATACATGACACACGACAGACTTTTCGAATTTGTATCAAAAAGTATCAGCACGCAAGTTGACGAGCAGAGAAAGGCGGATTTGGCCTACGCCATTGCGAAGGTAATAGAGCATGAAATAAACACCGCCCGCTTAGATAGCTTAGAAAGGTTGGACCAAGAAAGGTACTGGATTTCAGGCAGGCTTGCTGAAACAATCAAAAGCAAAGGCGTATTTCTTAACAAGTATTCCAGACTTGAAAAAGACAAGATTTCAAGCAACGAAGCAAGAGACATAGTAGACGTTTTGTTTAACACGCTATTTGAATACGAAAAGGCGAGAATCGAAAAGGAATTTGTCGACCTTCGTGACGCTGCTGACAAGCAGGTGCAGCTTGGCAAGAAATATGTTGTACTTGTGGGCCTCAGCGACATGAACGCGATGGAGCAGCAGTATGCCATGAAGCTGTTCAGGCAAGGTGGCGCTTGGCTCATAACATATTCTGATAGCGTAATATATTCGAGAAATGAAGCAGATACAAAACTTAGCATGATAGCAGGCAGCCTTGACTCTCCTTTTTACGCGAATGCAAAAGAGTACTTACTGCCAGATGCCAAGGAACTTAAAAATACGATAAGATCGCAGAATGCCGCTGAGCAAAATGGAATTTGCCTGGCTGAGGCGCTGAAATCTGCAATAGATGACGTTTTGGCTGAAGTGCAGAGCTACGAACAAAAGAAGCAAACACGCAGGAAATAATCACGCGTATTCTTGAGAGTAATTCAAAGAAGAAAGCATGGATTCTAGTTTTACTATATACGGCAGCTTGCATACTTGAGCTGTATTGTTGAGTGTTGTGCATATTTCGGCAGTAAGCAAATTAGCAGCACCTAGCACCGTTTGACCAAGAGGACTTTGATTAGGATTTTCCAAAGCGGATAGAAATGCTGCATGAGTGCCGTTCACTGCCAGTCCAAGCGCGCGCGTATTAAGTATAGCTCCGTCAAAAACATACTTGTTGTCTATGTCGAAGAAGGGCACGCCTCCTATTGAGAAGTACTTTATTCCAAAGCCGTTCGGTGAAGTGGCATTGCTAGACACACCTTCCAAGTATACTTTTGAATAGATCTGAGGGCTTAATGCTTTAATTCCTGTAGTGTTTATTAGAAAAGAGCCTCCAAGCTCGTCAAATGGCTCGAAATTCACATAAGGAGAAGAGTAGTAGGCGCCATAAGAAAAAGGCGTTGGATATTCATCGCCATATGGTGCTTGGCCGTTGTATACTGGAGGCTTGGAAGTGGCTGCGGCGTATGCTTGTTCTGAAAAGTTGAACATTATTGTTGGAATGTTGGCGTCTATTGTAGCAGACCTGTCGTAAAATAGCTTGCTGAAACTGCCAAACCTTGACAGCGCGATAGCCACCGGCCATCTCATCGCTGCGCAGAATGGGCAGCCCTGCGCACCTATGAAGACAAATGTAGGCTTAGAGCCGATCTCTATAGAGATGTTTGAAACTGTATTGCTTATTTGAATAGGAACTACGTCATAGTTTTGATTGCTTCCCTTGCCAAAAAGCATCACATAATAACCAGGAAATGCCCCTTGGCTTGAAAATGAAGGCGCTTGGTATATGAAAGTGCCATTCACCTGTTCTGCGCCAACCTCTGCAAGCTGATTCGAAAGATTTGACAAGCTGTTAATGAAAGAGGCGTTCATGGGCTGGCCTTCAGGCCCCAGGAAGAATCTGGCAGAGCTTGATAAGTTAACTGAAGTGCTTACGGCAACTGGAGCCTTGCTGCTTGAGGGCTTCAGGCTTATAAAAATTGCAGCAGCAAGAACAGCAACTATGATAACCAAAACTGCAACAAGTGGCAGCATGCTTCTGCCCTGCTTCTTAGCTGCATGCTCATCGTTTTTTGAATTGGTAGCATCAGGCATGCTATTATTTGAAAGAGTATATTAAAAAGCTTATCTTGGCAGACAATAACCAGCAGCAATGCGTAAATATTATGCCAAATCCATTTTAATTATGGCAGGCACAAAGCAGAAGACAGGCAACACCACTCTAGACCAGTTTTCTTATCCTGGAGGCGAGCTCCTGAACTATCTACAAAAGGGCAAGAGCGTAAATATAGTGACAAAAAATCTCAAGGAGCTTGAGCAGAGCAATGACATTGCATTGAACATAGCAGGCTCACTTATAGAAAGCAATGCAAATGTTCTTTTTGTTGTGCCCAGCAGCGAAATGGCAAACGAAATAAAAAGCAGATTTGGCTTCAGGGTCGAAGCCACTACTCCATATAGCCTACTCAGGAGCGCCCTGGGCGAGCATGAGGAAATGACGAGCCAGCTTGCAGCATACATAGCCTACAAGAGCCTAAACAACGTTGAAGAACCCAGAAGAACGAACATGGCAAAGGATATGGCAGCTGCGCTGGCAAAACTCAACGGCATGGGAATAGATATACTTAGCATAGACAAGGAAAAGCTGCTTGAGAAGCTTAAAGAAACCACAGAAGAAAACAAGGCCTATGCGAAAGGAGCTTTTTACAGGCAGGCAAATCCTGAAGATATTGAAAAGGCAGCAAACGCGTTTTTCGAATTTGCTAAAGAGTACAAGAGGTTCAAGGAAGAGCACAATTATGCAGATATGGCAGACCTTGTCAAAGAATTCAACCTTGAAATAAGTCAGAAATACATATTTGCCTTGAACTTAAGCGACCTTGCACCGTTGCAGCAGCAGGCAGTAGCCAAGCTGGCAAAAGGATCGACAATGCTAATGACTAGCTCTGCAGAGTCATTATTCGGGTTTGCCGGAGCAGACACACGCCTCAGGCAGCTCCAAAAAGACAAGCTGACTTACTATGCTTCAACAGTAGAAATTCCCCTTCCAAACATATTGAGGGAGGGCATAGATGTAACAAAAGAGAAAACAAGCGAGACTGCAAGGCTCGGTAACGCTACATATGCCGTGGAAGCCGATGATCCGATAAGGGTGGCTGCTGAAATAGCAAAAGAAAATGGCAAAGCCACAGGCGTATTCCTTGAATCTAACAGCATGGTCAGGGACTTCTCAAATATTCTAGACAAAATGGGCATTAACCATACGGCTTATCTTAGGATTGGACCTGACAAGGAAATGCTAGACGACGCAATAGCGTTTGTAGAGGGCCTGATGTGCGATGAAACAGCAAGGGACAAAATCTATAGAGCAATAGCCAGTACTCTGTCGCCAATACCGATTGGCACTGCGCTGTCAAAAAGAAACGAGTACCTTGGCGGGGCCAGCGTGTCGGAGTTCGCTCCGTTCTTTGCGCTTAGGTCTGGCGTAAAAACAAAAGAAGACATTGAAAAAGTTCTTGCTGAAAGAGTAAGCAAGCTAGGCCCAGCTGGAATAGAAAAGCTGAAAACGCTTGAAAAGCTCATAGAAGCAGTAGACCGATTTCCTTTCTTCGAAACCTCAGGCCTTGACGATTTTCTTGCTTGGCTTAGGCTTACTGACTTTTCGGAACAACAAGAGCGCAGGCACGGAACTCATGAACAGGCAAGCGAGATAGTAGTATCAACTGTTTACAACAGGCAGGCACAAGGAAGGCTTTTCAGCGCCATCTTTGTTCCAGAAACTTGGCAGAGGAAGCAGAGCCTTGCGGACCTTATAGCAAGTGCTGCAATAAGGCTAAGCGCAAGCGGCGCCAATACTAGCGCGAACATCGAAACCAAGCTTGATGCGATTCGAGCCAAGCTTGATGAAAAAGGCGAGCTTATTATAGTGGCCAAATCGCCAGACGGGCTCGGTATTCGGTTTGCTGGCCTTGAAAGGCGTGCGGCGAAAGAGACAACACCAAGACCTAACAGGGAACTGCTGTACTTAAAAGAAATCAGGGAAACACAGGATTATATCAGAAGCTTCTTCACGGATATAAAAGAAGGCAGGAAACCTTTGTCTTTCACTTTGATAGCAAAAGCAGACAGCGCAAATGATCTTCTTAACCAGATAACTGGAAAAGTTGATTGGAATGAAGCGATACAGACAGGCAAGAAGGTGCACGAAGCAATAGAGCTTCTTGAGAAAAGCGGCACATACACACCTGACAAAGACATTGAGAAATACATAGCAAACGCAAAAATAGTAAAAGAGTTATTGGAAAAGAAAGACTACAAGCAAATTGCCATTGAAGAAAGCGAAGAACTGCTGTTTGAAAACATAAGAAAGCAGCTAGGCGTTCCTGAATTGCCAGGCTGGGACAAGGTGGGAATAATTGGAGTCATGGATGCCATTTTTGAAAAAGGTGAAAAAGACAAAGAATACCTTATTTTAGACTATAAGACCGATGCCGCAAGGAACGAAAATGAGGAGCAAGAGCATTGTGAGCAGCTGGCCCTTTACAGGCATATTTACGCTGCAAAGCAAGGCATAAAGCCCGAACAGATAAGCGTGGCAATAGCATACATAGGACTCAGAGGCATATTCAATGAAAACGAATTCGGCTACGAACTTGTCGAACTTTCCAAGCAGGACATTTTTGAAGCAGAAAACAGGCTCAGAAGCAAGATAAAAAAGATTCATGCATATTCGACCAACCCTGAAGAATTTATAAAAATGATTGAAAGCTGATTTAGAAGCGTGTAGAACAAGCTACAAGGGCCAAAGCAAGCCTCGGCTTTCACAATTACTAGTTATTTGCAATCAGTCTTGTACCAAATCGATAGAGCAGTTTATGAATACTTTTTCTGAAATGAAAAATTGACCTTAACTTAAGAAAGACGCCTTGGTCGGGATTCGAACCCGAGTCGCAAGCGTGACAGGCTCGCATGCTGGACCTCTACACCACCAAGGCTCAAGAGAATTATGCATGCTTTCTTTTTATTCTTTTTTGTTTTTGTTGGTTTTTGCGTATGCTGCCTTCATCGCTATCAACGCCAAATAGAGAAATACCTGAATCCCATCAAGCGCGAAGATTGGCATGCTGTTTATCAGTAGGCCGTAGAAAGACCAGACTGCAAGACCAAGCGCAAGAATCGAAAGCCATAGATAAGATAGTTGGCTAGCATTTCTAAGCCTGTATACTAACACAAGCTGCGGAATGGCAGAGACTGTGACTAGCAAGCCACCAACATAGCCAAGAAAATCTGCAAGCAGCAAAAAACCAACCTGAATTCCCGCAGGGGTGAATTGAACACCCAACCTACCGGTATCTTTGTTGACACGCTACAGCCGGTCGCTCTAGCCATTGAGCTACTGCGGGCACCAGCAATAACTTAACATAATACTAATACATTAATATTATATAATTTGTATGCTTTTATGCTTTTATAAAGACCAGTGAGCTGATGCTTGGGAACCAGAAGAGAAAGATAAAATACAAGTTAAATGCTAAAATGGAATCAAAAATACAACCGACAAGCAGCCAGCAGCAAAGAAACCAACCGGCTTTGCTTCTTCCGTTCTCCTATTTTTGGTTTAAGGATTTGATAAAGCAGCTCGTAACTTACAAGTATTTTCCTGATTCGGTGCTTATGTCTTTTGCATTCATAAGCATGATAATCGCATTTAAATTTTACCCTCTTATCGCAGCAATACCTTTCCTTATAATCATTTTCCTACTTACAATGATCCACCCTCTGCTAGGCCTTATCGTTTTGCTTTTCTTCTCGTACCCGCCCCTTATTTACCAGGCTCCTCTTCTTGCATGGGCTTTTGGCATCTTTGTAGCCGCTGCCTTGTTTCTCGGCTTTGCACACTATCGAACAATCTCACTGCTTTTCAGCATGATCATGTTGCCGCTTTCGCCTATAGGCTTCTTGCTTGAAGTGCCTGTATTCATAACAGCAATACTCGTTGTAGGCTTCAAAAGGGCAGTGATAGCCACTACAGTGGCTTTTGTCATGATTATCATGTTTGCAGGCCTAACTGGTTTGCAGGTATCTGCACCTATAGTTTATAACTCAACAGCGGCAAATTCACAAATAGGAGAAGGCTCGCTCGCAGCATATTTGGTGCCATCGAAGCCTTTGCCTTCGCTTCAAGATTTTGGGAAGGCAATTGACCAAGCAGAATCCTCCTTCTTGAATATAAAAGTTACGAGCAACATATTCACAAGCTACAGCCTGGCTGGAGCTGCTTTGGCTTTTTCGCTTCCTGTTGTGCTAGTGCAACTTTTGGTGTGGATAATCCTCACCTTTGTAATAAGCTCATACGCAGTAAAAAGCCGTTCGGAATACAAAGGCACTGAATCAAGCCTGTTTGGCATAGTGATACCAGTTGTATATGTTTTGCTGTCTTACGCTACTGGACTTACCCCGAACATCTTGCTCGCGTTCGCCGGCTTTGCAGTTGCCCCACTGATGCTTTTTATACTTGAATCGCAAGGCATAGAAGTTGTAGAAGCGTTAAACGTAATGAAGCAGGACCTTTTGGGAAAATTTGGATCGCAAAGCCTGGTAACACCCAAGGAAACATTTAACGACGTTGCGGACTATGAAAACATAAAACAGGAACTTGAAGAGGCTGTAATAACTCCTATAGAGCACAGGGAAATTGCAGGAGCATACGGTGTGCAGCCGGCAAAGGGAATTTTGCTGTTCGGGCCGCCAGGAACGGGCAAAACTCTCATAATGAGGGCTCTTGCAAATGAAATAAGGGCTGGCTACTACTATGTCAGCAGCACCAACCTGATAACCTCTTTTCCTGGAGAGAGCACTGAAATGCTGTCAAAGATATTTGATACTGCAAAAAAGCATGCACCGGCAGTAATATTCATAGATGAAATAGATGCAGTAGCTGGAAAAAGGGCAGGCGACATAGAACCGGTAAGAGAAGTACTTACCACACTACTAACAGAAATGGATGGCTTCTTGAAGACGCCAGGAGTTCTTATAGTCGGAGCCACAAATGCGCCCGATTTGCTAGACCCAGCAATTCTCAGGCCTGGCAGGTTCGATAAAGCGATATATGTTAGACTGCCTGACCAGAAAGGCAGAGAGGAAATACTCAAATACTACTTCTCAAAGTTGCCGATAGCCAAAGACATAGATTTTGAAAAATTGGCAGAGCTAACCCAAAGGTTCTCAGGGGCGGATATAAAGCACTTAGCAGACGAAGTTGCAAGGAGCGTATCTGAGGAGGCAATAGCTTCTAAGAAAGTGCTGCGCATAGACATGAATGACATAATGGAAGTTCTGAAGTCAATGAAACCGTCTACCTCACTTTCTATGCTTGAAACATATAATACATTTGAGCTTGACTTTGAGCGAATGCTTCACCCAGAAAAGGCTGTTGAAGTAACCAAGACAAAGGTAACATTAGATGATGTAGTAGATATGGAAGAGGCGAAGAAAGCCCTTTACGAAGCTGTGGAGATACCGATAATGCACCCTGACCTTGTCAAAAAGTACGATATAGAAGGCATAAAGGGAATTTTGCTGTTCGGGCCGCCAGGAACGGGCAAAACTATGCTGATGAATGCGGTAGCGAATGAGCTTGGCGACGTTCATTTCATCTCGCTCTCTGGCGAAGACATAAGCAACGCAGGCCTGGAAAACGCAATTGCAACAATAAAGAGAGTGTTTGAAAGAGCAAAAGAAAACGAGCCTTCAATAATATTTGTCGACGAAATAGATGCGCTTGTGCCTGAAAGGGATACCTCTGGGGAGCTTGGCAGGCAAATTGTAGGCGAGTTCCTTGAGGAGTTTGACAGGCTGAAAAGCGAAGGCGACAACATAGTAGTCGTTGCCGCTACAAACAGGCCAGATACCCTTGACCCGGCATTAGTGCGTGCAGGCAGGTTTGACAAGCTCATATACGTTCAGCCTCCTGATTCAAATGACAGGATAGAGCTTTTCAAGAAATACCTTGGCAAGGCGCCGCTTGCTCAAGACATAGACTTCAACAAACTTGCAGAAATGACTGCAGGCTACACCGGCGCAGACATAGCAGGCATATGCAGGCAGGCAAAAATGAACGCGCTTGAAAAGAGCGCTGGCGGAGAAGCAGAAACGCCGATAACAATGCAGGACCTAACTGATTTGATAAAAGGAACTAGGCCCTCGGCATCAAGTGCTGTGCTTAGCCGCTATCTAATGTTCATAAGCAAATATGGCAAGCGCTAGTTCTTTTCTCGTCTCTTGCTTAGTGATACTCTCACCCATAAACGGCGTGGGCTTCCTAAGCGGACAAAGGTATGCTGTGATTTGTTCCGAATGGAAAAAACAGAGCACTGAGGCCACTGACCAATGAAGCAAATGCCCACCAATTTCCGCAGTTCGCTCTCAGCACACCTCTAAAGAGCGTGGGATTTTCCGCTCACGCTGTTAATGAAATAGCACGCCTGC
>JBMFVN010000026.1:0-10529 GCA_049965975.1 Candidatus Micrarchaeia archaeon | reverse complement strand
GCAGGGGTGGCAGAGTTTGGCCAAATGCGGCGGGCTTAGGCCCCGTTCCCTTTGTGGGTGCGTGAGTTCAAATCTCACCCCCTGCAAATCGACTCTATGACTGCTGCTAAACCTCATGTCAAAAACTTCTGCACAGGCATATAAAACTTTTCAATTTCAAGTATAATATGCTTATTAACCAACTAATCAAAAAGTGAAACTGTGGAGCAAAAACCAAAGTTTAGCGTAATAATACCTGCACTCAACGAGGAAAAATACATAAATTATGCATTTGAAGGCCTCGCAGATCAGACGAACAAGGACTTCGAAACCATAGTGGTAGATGGAGGCAGCAAGGACAAAACCAGAGAGATAGCAGAAAAATATGCAAGGGTAATAATTGATACCAAGAAGCCCGGAGCTGCAAGGGCCAGAAATACTGGCGCAAAGGCCGCCAATGGCATCTACCTTCTGTTTATTGATGCTGATACTAAGCCCTCTCCAAATCTGCTGTCTATTTACGAAAAAATATTTGATGACAAAAGAGTTGTTGCAGCGACAGGGCCTGTTGCCCCGCTTGAGAAATCAGGCATAAGAATGCGCATAGGCTACAAAATAGCTGCAGTTTATTTCATAAAGCTGATGCTGCTTTTCAAAAGGCCGAGCATAAACGGCATGAACTTTGCAATAAGGAAAAGCGTCTTCGACAAGATTGGCGGCTTCAACGAAGACTATATAACTTATGAGGATTGGGACCTGTCCCGCAGGGCTGCTGCATTAGGCAAAATAGTCTTTAGCAACAAGGCAGTAGTTTACTCAAGCACGCGTAGGGTAAAGGCCTGGGGAATTTACCGATTTGCAAAATACCACATAGTGAACATGTTCAGGCACGCATTGCACAAGGAGCCAAAAAAAGACTACACGCTAGTAAGATAGCTTACCAGTCTGACTTCTTTTCGTGCTTTGCCATTTTCCTGTGGTGCTTTCCTAAAGCAAAATAATATGCGGTTACTAGCAGCAGGAACGCAAGCAGAATGAGAAGGCTAAACCTTGTAAGAAACAGAAGCAGGCTGATGGTTGTAACTGCTCCTATCATCGGCACAAAATAGAAATTGTGCTTGCTTACTAGCAATTTCTCTGGATGTTTCCTGTTGGCAAATGTAAGCTTTATTGCCGCCAAGTTTGCAAGCGTATACGAAAGAAGCGATCCGGCGTTGCTCATTGAAACTGTTTCCTTGAATGAAACAAACAGGAAAATAATCATTACAACTCCAGAAACAAGTACAGAGTAGTGCGGAACGCTGTAGCTGTTGAGCCTTGAGAACGCCTTTGGAATTGCGTTGTCCCTTGACATTGCAAAAAGAACACGGGAAAGGCCAAGGATCATTGCCAAATCGACATCGAAAGTTGCTATCAAAGCTCCTACTGATATGACGTATCCAAACCATGGATTTTTTGTTGCAAGAACAAGTGAAGTGGCTAACGGAGAAGAAGAAGTGCTTATTCTCTGGTATGGCACAATGCCTATAAGAACAAACATGACCAATGCGTAAAGCGCAGCAGATATAAGAATAGAATAGATTATGGCTCTCGGAATTGTCTTCTTTGGCTCTTTTATCTCTTCACCGAGCATTGTTACCCTAGCAAAGCCAGTATACGCAAAGAAAACGAAAGCAGAGGCCATGAATGTGCTAAGAATACCTTTCGGAAAGACAGGCACATAGTTGCCTGGCCTAATGAAGAAAATGCCTACTATAACAAAGAACGCGAGCACTAAGATGTTTATGAGTATTAGCAAGGTTGCTGTCTGTGCAGACCTCTTTATGCCAAAGTAGTTTATTGCAGAAAGCACTATTATAAGCAAGGCAGCAACCATGGGCTCGCTTAGCCTTAGCCCAAGAAGCTCATTAAGATAGCCGGAGAAGCTTAACGCAATAGCAGAGCCGCTTACTATTGAAGCAAATATCCAGACTATTCCGGCAATGAAACCGGCATAGTTTCCAAGCACTTCCTTTGAATACTCGTAGTTGCCCCCTTCGCTGGCATAAAGATGCGCCAGTTCTGCAAAGCTGAAGCCTGTGAAAATTGAAGCGAAGGCACCTATAAGCACTGCAATTATCGATGCAGGGCCTGCCAATCCAGCAGCAAGGCCACTTATTACATATATTCCTGCTCCTATTATTGCTGCAAGGTTAATCGCAAGAGCCTCCCTAAGAGTGACTGCTCTTTTTAACCTAGCTATCAAACCACCCGAACAGAAACAAGAATGTGCAGTATAAAGAATAGAAAGAGATAAAGATAAAAAGATTTATTAAATATACAATACCAACATATACTGCTCAATCTAGTGCTTCTAATTGTAGTGATACTGTGCAATATACCAAGTTTGAAAAGGCTAGGATAATAGGGGCTAGAGCTTTGCAGCTTGCATTTGGAGCTCCGCCTCTTATAAAAGTCCCAAAGGGAATTACAGATCCGCTTAGGCTTGCAGAGATGGAATTCGAAGAAGATGCAATACCGATTGCAGTAATAAGATATGACACAAAAGCGGAAAAGCAGCAGAAAAACTGAGGCGAATTAAATGGAAGAGCTGTATGATGTCATAGTTGCAGGTGCGGGAATCGCCGGTGCAATAGCTGCAATAGCTGCTTCACAGGGCGGGGCAAAAGTAATAATGCTTGACAGAAACAACGACAACGAAGTGGGAAAGAAGACAAATTGGGGTTGGGTCTGTGGCGACGCTGTAGCGAAAAGCCATCTTGACTATCTTGAAAAGGAGCTCGGAATAAGGCTTGCAGAACCTGAGCTGGATAAGAAGGTAAATGGAATATTTGTGCTCAGCCCTGACATGCAGAACAAGTTCAAGTTTGAAGGGGAAGGCTATTCGCTTGATAGGCCCAAGCTTGCAAGGAAGCTCCTGAGCATAGCTTTAAAGTCAGGCGTTGAATATAAGCCTGGTTATGAGGTAGAAGGGCCTATTGTAAGCGGCGAAGTGCTCGAAGGTGTCTATGGCAAGGACGACAAAAAGCAGGATTATAGAATAAAGGGCAAGATAGTAATAGACGCACTAGGCATGGCAAGCACCCTGAGAAGGAGGCTGCCTCAGAACAAATACATAGAACGAGAAATAAGCATAGAGGACATAGAGTCAACTGGCAGGTATATAATGCATGTAGAGCAGGCCGAACCTGACACAAACTTTTACGACCCTGAAAACGCTCTCATTCATCTCAACCAGGTTCTGGCGCCAGGCGGCTACGGCTGGGTGTTTCCAAAAACAGGCAATAGAATAAACATAGGAGTAGGCGTAGAAAAAAGAAGCCTTGACAAGCGCAACAAGAAGCTCGGCAAAAACGACACGCTGCACAAGCTGATAGACGATTACATAGCATATAACAAAGCAATAAAGAACCCGAGCATAGACAACACCGACAACAACGGAAAAGGCTACTGGTCTGTCTCAGTAAGAAGACCGCAGCACAGCCTGGTTTTTGCAAACTACATGGGAGCTGGCGATTCAATGTCTATGCCCAATCCAATAAGTGCTGGCGGCATAGGCCCTGCCATGGTTGCTGGGATTCTGTCTGGAAAGACAGCAGCAGAAGCGATAGCTGCAAAAGACACAAGCATGAAATTCCTTTGGCAGTATAACATAAGGTTCAATGAGGCATACGGCAGCAAGACAGGCGCCCTTGAAATATTCAGGATATACCTGCAGTCGCTAAACGATGACTTAATAAACTACGGCATGGCTCATTTCCTTACGCCGCAGGAAGCAGAACAATTGGCATATGGCACAATACCTGAGCTTAGCGTACTTAGCACTGTACGCAAAGTAATAAGCGGAATAGCAAACATAAACGCATTCAAGGGGTTGCTTTATACTGCTAAGAAGATGAAAAGACTCCTAGAGCTTTATGCAAAATATCCAAAGGACATGTCAGGCTTTGATGCTTGGAGCAAAGAAGTCTATGCCGAAATAGAAGACATGAAAAAGAAATACCAGGTAAATCCTGTCTAGCCTTCTAAGAAATCTTCTACTTTGCCAAGTTGCTTGTTTGTGTATATTTTTGCTTTTTCAAAATCGAAAATTCCTGCTCTAAATGCCGGAATGTGCTTCTTTGTCGAGCTGTTTATGATGTTTCCTAGTATGAGGTCATTGAGAGGTGGGACAACGATCAGCTTTGCCCTTTTGTTGAATTTTTTGTACAAAGAGCCTGCTTTGTTGCCTATGTCTGCTATTAAGAAGGCTTTTCTAATTGTGTAGCCAAGTTGCACTGCTATGTGGCCATGGGCTTCTACCAAGTAGTCGCAAAGCATTGCTCTTTCGCTTGGCAATGAATTGCCGTGCAAGAATGCGACATTGCCCAGTATCAATTCTTTTTCAACCTTTATGCTGTAGCCCATTCTTCTTACGAGCTCGCCAAGGTGACCATCGTGGTTGCCAGCAACTATGCATGTGTTCATGCCTCTTATTGCAAAGAAGAATTTCTGTAGTTCAAGGTATTCGGGCTTGCTCGGCCACGCTATTGCCTCTTTTATATCACCAAGAAGAACTAGAGTATTGGCGCTGCTTGAAGCGTAAGCAGCAGCAAGCTTTTTTGCAAGCTTGGCGGTCGAATTGGCAAAGCTCACACCCTTGCTGGCGAACTTCTGCTCTATGCCTATATGTAGGTCGCCGGCCGCAAGAACCCTGCCTATAAGAAGCGCGGGCACTTCGTCAAGAAACATCAAAGGCATAGTAAGCATATGCAAAACAAAGAATAAATAGTGCAGTATTAGCCAATAGCCAAGCGGATATTATTTTATTACAATATGCAAAATACATATATGCAATCACCAAAGATAGGCAGGATTTTTGGAATAGACATAGAGCTTCACTGGCTTTCGGTTTTGTTCCTTCTCCTGTTCCTATTTGTCAGCGTGTATCTTTTCTTTCTCATGCTTCTTCTACTGGCATCAGTGCTGCTTCATGAGCTTGCTCACTCTATAACCTCTATAAGAAACAAGGTAAAGGTAAGCAAGATAATTCTGATACTGCCTATAGGCGGGCTTTCGGTACTTGATAGCATAAACATAAACCCGAAGATAGAGTTCAACATAGCAATAGCAGGGCCTATAATGAGCATATTACTCGGCGCATTTTTCGGCATATTTGTGCCTTTTATGCCGCCTGGGCTTCCAACCCAGGTCTTCCAGTTTATGTTCGAGATAAACATACTTCTTGGTGTGCTTAATCTTCTTCCTGCGTTCCCTACAGACGGTGGAAGAGTATTCAGAAGCTACCTTGAACGAAAGTACGACTGGTACAAGTCTACCATGCTTACTGTAAAGCTCAGCAAAGGGATAATGTATGCTATTGTGATAGGCACGCTTGCATACGTGCTGGTTATAAGTGGCTCCTTCTACTACAAGGAAACGCTGTTCATAATTACCCTGTTCACTGTATTCATACTTTATGGCGGGGCGCAGGCTGAGCAGCAAAACGCAATACTGAAGAAAAACGCAAGGGGAATCACAGTGGCAGCAGCAATAAGCAATGACTTTGCAACAATAAATCCAAAAGCAAGCATACAGCAGATTTACAGCACTATAAAGAAAAAGAAGAAGCACATGCTGATAACGCGGACGAACGGCTCTTATGCCTTTGTAAATATACTCGATAGGAGAAGGCTTAGCACGGCAAGCACAGCTGCGGATCTTGCCATTCCTTTGCCAAGTATACCAAAGAACATGAACATAGTTGATGCGATGTCTACATTGGAAAACAAGGAAGCCGGCTTAGCAGCCGTGGTAAGCAACAATAAGCTTGTCGGCGTTGTAACAACACAGCATCTTGAAGCATTCATAGCGTTGCACATAGCACAGAAGTCAAAGCAAAACAAACGGAAACAACAGTTTTAGAATAGTGAACATAGATTTATAAGTAGAATTAGCATAAAAATAGATTGGCGACCGTGGTAGAAATGCTTTACATAAAGGCCATGACGCTTGACCATTTCAAGTCGTTTAGGCATGCCAATCTTCTTTTCAGCAAGGGTTTCACGGCGATTGTTGGCCCGAATGGCTCGGGCAAGAGCAATATATGCGACGCATTGCTTTTTTGCCTTGGAGAAAATTCGTTGCACAGGCTCAGGGCAAGCAAGCTTGAAGACCTAATAACAAGCGGCGAGAAGAAGACTGCAAGCAAGGCATATGTCAAGCTAGAGCTTTCAGGAGAAGAGAACTTTGAGATTGTAAGAGGACTAAGCGCAGACGGCAAAAGCATGTATAGAGTAAACGGCAAGCGCATGACAAGGCAAGAAGCTGTCGAATTGCTAGAGGCCCACGGCTTCTATACTGATGAGCGAAACACAATAGCACAAGGAGAAGTAGGTAAGGTAATAGAGCTCAATGCCAAGGAAAGGCGCGAGCTCATAGATGCAGCAGCGGGCATAAAGGAGTTTGAGGAAAAGAAGGAAGAAGCGCTAAGGGAGCTTGACAAGGTAAACATGAAAATAAGCGAAGCACAGGGCATATTCCAGGAAAGGTTCAACTTCCTTAAGGAGCTTGAAAAGGAAAAGCAGACTGCAGAAGCTTATGCCTATATGACAGCAAGGCTTAGGCAATTAAACTACAGCATGCTCATAGCTCGCATTTCAATGACAAAGTCAGCTGAAGAAGCTTACGAAAAAGACATAGAAAAGCTGTCCACTGAGAAAAGCGAGGCGGAGGCAAAGGCCCAGTCAATAGCTCAGGCGCTTGAAAAGGCAAATGCTCAAAGGCAGGAGCTTACCAAGCAGATGAATGAAAGCAGCAAGCTTGTCGGCGATGCAAACTCTAGGCTTCAAGAGCTGAGCAACGGGCTTGCAGAAGCAAATGCAAAATCAGACGCATATGCGCAAACAATAGACAATGCCGAAAAGGAAAAAGCTAGGTTAAGCGACGAAATAAGCAAAATAAGCAAGAGCATAAGTGACAACGAGGCTAGCATGGAAAGGCTTAGCTTGGAGCTCGAGCAGCTTGAAAGCCAGGCTCCAGAAGATTCTGGAGCCGAAATAGCAAGGCTGAGGGAAAAGGCAGAAAAAGTAAGCGGCATAGAGGAGTCGCTCGAAGCTGTGCGCGAAAGCACAGCAGGCATTAGCCAAGATCTTGCACAGCATGAGCTGCAAATAAAGCACATACAAGAATCTATTGAAAAGCTCAATAAGCAACTTGAAGAGGCAAAAGCAGAAATTGCTGCTGAAAAAGCTAAGGAGCAAGAAGCCAGCAAAAATTCAGAGACACTGAACAAAGAGATAGGCGATGAGGAGGAAGCAATCAAAGCCATTGAGAAGAGGCTTAGCGAGCTGGATTCAAAAGTGATAGAATGGAAGGAGCAGCGGGCGCTTTCCTCTAGCAGGGACAATTCTGCAATCGATAGAGTCGAAAGGGCATTCAAAAACACAGACGGCTTCTATGGCACAGTGTCAGAGCTTTGCGAATACGATCCTGAGTATGCGCTTGCAGTCGAAGCCGCGGCAGGGAATAGGCTGAACTATTTGGTTGTAGAGTCTATAGAAATAGCAAACAAGGCAATACAGTACATGAAAGACAACAAAATAGGCAGGGCCACATTCATACCCTTGGCTGAGATAAGGCCAGTGGCAGAAAATCCAACAGGGCTAAAGCCGCTGCTTAGTGCAATAAACTATGACAAGAAATTCGAAAAGGCATTCAGGTTTGTATTCGGAAACACGTACATAGTAGACACTTTGCAAGACGCAAAGAAAGCAGGCATAGGCAAGTGCAGATACGTCACGATGTCTGGAGACCTTGTAGAAGCAAGCGGGCTAGTAAGCGGAGGCACGAGGCCACAAGCAGTTTCCACTGCTGTGATAGAGAGACAAATAAAAGAAGCCAGCGACGAAATAGAGAGGCTCATGAAGCAGAGGACTGAGCGCAACGAAAAGCTTTTCGAATTGAGAAAGGAGCTTGCTTTGAATTCTGCGCAGGTGCGCACGCTAAACGAAAGCATTGAAAAGCTAGAGAAGCTCACAGGCGAAGTGCAAAAAGAGCTAGACAACCAAAGCAATGCTCTAAAGCTCGAGCTTAACGCAGAGGCTTCGATAAACGCGCAGCTTGAAAAGCAGCTGCAGAAACAGAAAGAGCTCGAAGACGAGCTTGCAAAAGAGAAGGAGCTGCTAAACGAGGCATATGCTATTGCTGATACAAAGCACGCTTCAAGCGGCCTTGCTGAGATAGCACAAGCGAAGAAGGAAATAGAAAACAGGAAGATAAGAATTGCAGAGCTAAACAAGGAGAATCAGATGCTTAAAAGCAAGCTTGAAGAGGACAGCAAAGCCATAGAAAGACTCGAGAAAGCCGAGCAAGAAGCCAAGAAAAGCATGGAAGCCTTGAATAGCATGAGGGCAAGGCTCGAAAAAGAGAAGAAAGAGCTAGAGGACAAAATAAGGAACAGCAACGACGAAACAAAGGGCATTTACGAGAAGATAAGCCAGCTAGAAGAGGAATCTATAAGGCTTGGAAAACAGAGCGGCGAGATAAACGCAAGGATAAAAGAGCTTGACACAGAAATAAAGGACACACAGATAAAGAAGAGCCAGCTCGAGACTAGGCTCAACGACCTCAGCGCGGAGCTTGAGGCCTATGAGAAAGGCATAGAACCCGTTCAAAACCTCACAATAGAAGAAATGGAAAACGAAGCCAACAAGATAAACGTAAAAATAGCTGAGCTTGGAACTGTAAACATGAAGGCGCCTGAAATATATGAGCAGAAAAAGAAAGAGGTAGACGAGGCGCAGGCCAAGCTAGACACTCTCGAAAACGAGAGAAGAGCTGTTCTAAATCTTATAGACGAAGTGGACAAGAAAAAGCTTGCAACTTTTATGGCCACCTTCGAGCAGGTTAACAAGAACTTTTCAAAAATGTACAGCTATGTGCTGCCTGGATCTGCCGAGCTCGAGCTCGAGAACAAGACAGACCCGTTTGCCGGAGGCCTAGAGATAAAAATAACAGGCGCTAACGCAGCAGGGAAGCTTGCCGCGCTTTCAGGAGGCCAGAAGGCGCTTGTATCGCTCATGCTTCTTTTTGCAATACACATGTACAAGCCTGCAAGCTTTTACATATTCGATGAGATAGACTCTATGCTCGACAAGGAGAACTCTAAAAAGCTATCGCAGCTAATAAAGCAGCTTTCGAGCGAGGCGCAGTTCATTGTTGTGAGCCACAACGACTCTCTGATTATAAACTCTGATACAGCAATCGGCGTGGTAAAGACAAATGGCGAGTCAAAGGCAGTAGGCGTTGAGGTAAACACACTTAGCGGGCAGCAGCAGGCGACAGTGGGCGCTGACAATGAGAACTACTAAAACAAAAACAAAATCTGGCAAGCTAGCCAAGAAGATGCAGAAAATCAAAATCAAGAAGCAAAAAAAAGTCACAAAGATTGAGCTTCTTCTCTATCTGCTTCTTGCCTTGACAATACTGGCTTATGCAGCAACTAGGTCTGCAATCTTCAGCGTGATATTTGTAATAGAGTTCGTCATTTTGCTTGTCGATGAGACGAGGCGCGACATAAAGACACAGGGCGTGAAAAAGACGCTAAAGGAGACCCTAGAGGCAATAGCGATAGTGCTGATTGTCTGGCTTGCTGCCATTGTAATTTTGGGCAATACAACTCCAATAGACGTAGTTCCAAGCTGCAGCATGCTGCCTAAGCTCAGAATAGGCGACCTGGTAATACTCGACCGCATAAGCAACATGTCGTCATTCCTTGCTTATCACCACGTGCCAGTGGTAAACGTAAGCCCAGAAGCTTACTCAGCTATGCTGAATCACATAAGCAACGAATACCTTGCGTTTTATGCTTATCTTGGCAACAACGAATCTAAGATAACATACTTGCTTTCTCCAGGAGAGCACTACTCGATAGGCCTGTACAACACAAAGTGCCTTTCATACTACTCATACACCAACCAAGAAAATGAATTCTACAAGTGCAAAGTAAGCAATTCTACGCAAGATGAAAATTTGATAAAGTATTCTTACGGCATAGGCAATGCCATAGTGAACAATGAGCAATATCTTGTGGTTTACACGAAAAGCATAACCATAGCAAATACTACAATAACAGAGAACTATTCTAATCCAATAATAGTCTATTCAACATTGCCAAATGACACTTTTACAGGCAACATAGTGCACAGGATTTTCGCTGCGATACGCGTTGGCAACGAATATTACATGCTTACAAAAGGGGACAACAACCCGGCGCTCGACTTGGAATTCGGCAATTACCCGGCAAGCCAAAAGCAGGTTGTTGGCACAGTGATAGCAAAAATACCATGGCTTGGCTATATTACGCTAGCCTTCAAAGGCGGCATCGACACGGCAGGCTGCAACCAGGTTATTCTGCACAGCAGCTAAACAAAAACTCTTATAAACGTATCTTGGCAAAATTATATGTAGAACTTACTTTTAATCAGCATTTATATATGTTTTTGCTGATAAACTAGAACACATAAACACTGATCAAATGGCTGATTTGAATAACGACTTGAGACTCGTAG
>JBMFVN010000025.1:0-10579 GCA_049965975.1 Candidatus Micrarchaeia archaeon | reverse complement strand
TATAAGTTTTTTATCCAAGCTAAACACCCAGTATCTCTTTTGCTGCTTCTCTAACTAGGATCCTGACAAATTATAAATCTTTTCTTCGTCGATAAATGCGATCCCTACAGCAGGGGCCCTTTCTCTCTTTCGACGGTAAACCCCTGCAGAGAGTAGGGAAAAGATAATAACACGAATATGGCGACCATAAGAAATAAATTGGCAGAGGTTTGCGCTGCTGCACGCGTGATTGTGCAGCGTTACGGGCACACCCTGAAGTTTGCAAAGCACCCTGTTGTGCTCATAATAAAGCAGATCGGAGGTTTTACAGATGAGTTGTTCGTGAGGGCTTTCTTATCCATTCTTGATACATTAAGAGAAGAACTTAGAAATAACCAATATTAGTTTTGCTCCCACCGGGATTTGAACCGGGTCCCAGCCTCGAATGGGCCGTATCCTTGACCGGACTAGACGACGGGAGCCCGCATATATTCTATCGTTCCTTCTTTTTATTTTTATGTTTTGAACGCAAACGCTCAGAACCAGACGTTGTTGCTCAGCATTATGCCGTATACCGCGTAATTGAAAACGTCCATAATTGTATAAAGCATCTTCTCGTCGGTTACGCTTGCCGTGCCAGACTTCTGTAGGTTGTTCAGTCTGTTTATCTTGTCGCCTATTCTGACAATGATGCCCATAGTCCCGAATCTTAGAATATTGTCTGAACCGTAGTCCTTGTTTTTGTGCACTCCGAGCTCGTAGCACTCTTTGCCCACATCTGCGACCGGCTTACCTGAAAGCGCAGACGCTGCGCGCAATGCGGTAATGGCAAGTTCTTCGAAGAAACCGTCGTCTGAGAAGTTTTCTATACTTTTTGGAGTGTCAAATCTGTTTCAGAAGAATTCGTTCATGTGCACAAGCGCATCAAGAGGCCTTATTTATTGTTCCTTCAAGTATCCGCTTTAGATATAGGCGTTTTAGTTGACAAATGCTTGAAAACTGTCTTTGAGTGAACTACCCCGACCTTACGGACGGGGCTTCAACAACCCTTCCGTTTGTTTGGAGCTTCTCACTTCAACGGCAATGCTTGCTTTCACATGCGGAATACTTCTCACGTAATCCAGCATGCTACTTGTAGAGGCATGATCCTCTGCGAGCGTCTCCCTATGTTCCATAGGGAAAGCCCTTTGGTTTTTGTTACCATCGCTGCGCTTACATCCCTGTCTGAGGTATATCCGTTAAAGCAAAACAAGTGATACGAATCTCAAAGAGGATAGGGGGAATTCTTTTAAATATTAAATGATATTGATAATTGACAGTTATGGCGATCAGGTACTGGGAATACGAGGACGCACCCCTAAAGGAAAAGCTGAAAAATCCTAGCGTGAAGGACATTGCCAAGATATATTTTGAGAATGAGACAAAGGCATACAGGTTTGCAAAAGCCCTGCTAGAGGTAAAGAAAAGAGGTACGCTCAGGCTTAAGGACTGCGACGATAGCCTGCCGCTAGCCACATGGAAGCGCTATCTTGACTTCGGGGTGCAGGTGGGACTGCTCAAGCATGATAACAACGAGTACAGCTTCACAGACAGGTACTCAAAGCCTTTCAAGAACATAGCAGCTTACATAAAAGCCTGGATGGAAACTCAGCAGGAAGAAGATCTGAACGTAATATTTGCAGAAGCTAGACAAGAGAAACAGCAAAAGAGGGGAGGCAGGCAACAAGCTGAAAGCCAGCAGCAACAGCAGCAGGAATCAGAGCTGCAGGCGCCTAACACATATGCAGAACCTGTAACTCCAGAGCAGCAAAATGCAGACACTAATCCTAAAAGCTAGTAAACAAAATATTTGCAATTATTTCATTTCAAAAACGTCTCATTCACAGTAATGCCAGGAGTTGAAACTGGTGTTTTGCTCAGCCTGAAACCTGTAACAGCAACGAACTGCGTGGTTGTAAGCCCGGTAACATCAAACACTATTCTTATGCTGACATTCTTGCACAAGAGTGTGCTCAAAGGAATGCTCGCGTTTTCAAACGTTGACTGGCCGTTAAGATTTCCTGGCGCAGCATAGGTGTTGTAGTGCACTACTATTACCGGTTTGTTGTCTTGAAGAATCTCAACGTATATCAGGTTGTTCTGCGCAGAGACTATCTTGAAATTCAAGAAAGGCTCAGTAACCTTGAAAACAGACGAAGTTAAGTTGCCTGGCTGAACGGCAAGCCCTTTCTGATAAGTAGTAGCGGCAAATGTATTGTTGCCGAAATTGCTCCAAGGCGCACCGTAATAGCCTCCTTGTTCTATTGCATTTGAAAGATTAAGAGGCGAAGAAGAAAAGCCGAAGCCTGACACTGTCCAGTTGGCGTAAGTGCCTGTAGAGAAATTGCCGTTAGGTATAGGCAAAGAAGGCAAAGGCGAAAGGCAAGAAGCTATTATGGTTATGGGCTCTACTGTGGTAGAGGTCGAAGAGGAAGTTGTAGTAGCGCTTGGCTTAACTGTCGTAGTAACGGTAGTTGTATAATGAGGCTTTAAAGCAAACAAATCAGAATGAAAATAGAACAGCGCCATGCCCACAATTATTACAAGCAAAACAAGATAGGCTATTATGCCTGCTTTCATTGCAAAACCCAATTCATGATTTTATTTAACCAACGCTAATTATTAAAATGTTCTGCATAATAATAACCTGAAAAGGTGTATACTTGGGTAGCATACCTAGAAAGTGGAAAAAGAAAGGAAGAATGCGCTGGAAATGGGTAAAGAAAAGAAGAAAGAGGATAAGAAGAGCACAGAAGAGGAGAGTAGGCAAGCTTTGATGCTTATGCTTGTTGTCGGCATAGACCTAGCAGGCAGCGCCAAGCGGCCTACCGGCTTTTGCGAAATGAGCGCCAGCATGACGTGCAAGACTAGCGTGCTTTACTCCGACTCCGAAATAGAAGAGGCAGTAATAAAAGCGAAGCCGAGGGTAGTCAGCATAGATGCTCCGCTAAGCCTGCCAGCCGGAAGAAAAAGCATAGAGCAGCCGGGTCCGCATTTCAGGAAGTGCGACCTTGAGCTAAGAAAGCTGCACATACGCTTCTTTCCGATTACGCTCGGGCCCATGCGCATGCTCACACGGCGGGGCATCGCTCTCAAAAAGCGGTTGGAGAGGAAGGGCTTCGTTGTTATAGAAAGCTTTCCTGGAGGCGCCCAGGACATTCTTGGCATGCCGCGCAAGCAGAAAGGCATAGGCGCACTTAGAAAAAGCCTTGTAAAATATGGATTAAAAGGCCTGAGAAATAACGCGACAGGCGACGAGCTAGATGCTGCCACGTGCGCAATAGTTGGCTTAGATTATATCAGCAAGAATTACATGCAACTTGGAGACCCTGAAGAAGGAGTCATGATAATGCCAAAGCCAAGGCATATGACATTCCCATAAATAGTGTGTAATTTCCTGCCCACATTGTTAAATAGATGAATTGCTTCTTACAAATTAGTAAACACAATGGCTAGGCGTTTGAAAGAGTCCTTGACTGGTATCTGCCACGTTTTTCTATTTCTGCAAGCTTTGAAAGGACGACGCCGCTTTTAGCATAGCTTGAATAGCCAGCGAGGAAGCTTGAAAACTGGTCCTTGCCTATGGACCTTTTCATCAGCAGCACATCAAGAGCCTGTTCCTCTTCGCTGCTTGTAAATGTTGAAAGACCGAAATCTATTATTGTTATCTTGCTATTTTTGCTACTGCTTATAAGTATGTTTGCTGGCGTGAAGTCGCCGTGTGCTATTCCAGCGTTGTGAAGCTTGCCTAGCTCCCTGCCAGCCTGCTCGAACACATGCTTATCTGCGCTGCTTAGAATGTCCCTAAGCAAGATGCCCTCAGCTTTTTCCATGTATATTTCGTACTTGCCATAGGCCAATACTGCAGGCACCTTCGCACCTTTGCTTCTTGCAAGAAGCATTGCGTGAGCTTCTTTCCTTGTCCTGGAAATTCTTATGCTGGTATCTAGCTCTTTTACTCTGTAGGCCTTAGGCTGCCTGACTTTGACCAATATGCTCTTGCCGAAAACGAGCGTTTCGTAAATCTTTGCTTCTGCCCCTTCGTTGACTAGATTCATTCCCATTGCCATACCTTCGCTTTTTCTATCCTGTATCTTTGCTCTATGTCGACCTTATCAATTGGCACAGAATAGCCTTTGCTTAGGGCTTCGCCTGCAACATAGGCTATCATGGCTCCGTTGTCAGCGTTGTATTCGTTTGGAGCGTAGCCAAGCCTTGCGCCGTGCTCCTTAGCCATTAGAGCTAGCATCTGCCTAAGCCTGTCGCTCTGCGCAACTCCGCCGCATACGCAAATCTCCTTGCTCTTGGTCAGCATAAGAGCGCGCTCTGCAGCTTCGCAAAGCATCGAAAAAGCAACCTCCTGCAATGAATAGCACAAGTCTTCTATCGGCACTTTTCCTATCTGCTTGGTAGCATAGGTTAGCAAGCCGGTAAAAGTGAAGTCCATGCCCTTTACCGTATAAGGCATTTCGACGAACTTGCCATTGACTGCCAATTTTGCAACAGTCGAGCCCCATGCAGGATTGAGCCCTGCGGCCCTTGCGAAGTTGTCGAGCATGTTGCCTATTCCTATATCAAAGGTCTCGCCTAGCACAGCGTAGTGCTGGTTTTCAAGCTTTAGTATCTGCGAATTGCCTCCGCTTACATATACTGCAAGAGGATCTTTCATATTTGAAAAATGCTTGGCTATTTCTATGTGAGCAACTGCGTGGTTGACAGGCACAATGGGTATGTCGAGCCTATATGCCATGGTCTTTGCAGAGAGCATGCCTATTTGCAGGCAAGTTCCTATGCCTGGGCCTCTTGTATAGCCTATGCCGTTTATGTCTCTCAGGCTTATGCCTGCATGTGCTATTGCCCTTCCTATCACCCTCCTCGCGTTCCTTGCGTGGAACTCGGCCACCTTTGCAGGTATTATGCCCTTATTTCCTATTTTGTACATTTCCTTCTCGTTTGCTAGTATCTTGCCATCTTCGACAATGCCCACTCCGAATGTGTGGGCGCTGCTTTCTATGCCAAGAACAAGCATGAAATCAACACAATAGCTAAACCTCCTTTATGCTGTATTTGAGCACCTTGCCTATCCCGCTATGGCCCGAGTCTAGGTAAAGCTCGCCTGTAAACCTCTTCCTGCTTGCGACAATAGGCAAAAGCACCTTGTAGCATTCGGGCAGTTCGTCTGGTAAAGCACCTTTTTCGAACCAGCTCACCTGCCTATCGTCTTTAAGCTCGCCAGAGAAATCATGAGACACGAACACGAAAACGTGCCTATTGTTTTCGCCGCTTTTCTCGTAAGCCATAAGCACATCGCCCAGGGGCTCGAGCGAGTTAACCACAAGGCCCGTTTGCTCGTAAGTCTTTGCAGCTGCGGCAAGCTCCGGGCTCTCGCCATCGGCTATATCGTCGCTCGGCACAATCCAAAAATTGTCTGCCTTCCTGAGAAGTATCATGTTGTTTTTAAAGATGAAACAGAAAAAGCTTTTTCCAGTTAGAGCAGACCTGCCCATCTCTTTCAATCCTTTGAACAGCTCCCTGCCTGCGTTTTGCTTCTGCCTTTTAGAAACTTTCACAGCCTGCAATCAATCAGCCTCATCAACCCGTGATAATAGATAATATATAGTATGTTGCTTCGCATTTATAAACTTGAGCGGAATTATGGGCAATGGGCAAGTGAGCAAGTGATACTTGACTTGCACAACCGAGAAATGAAGCACGAAGCATTACTGACAGAACAGGCAACAAAGTGCCTATTTTATTTGCCCTAAATCCGCCTACTGCTATTAGAGAGCCTAAGCCTTGCTACAGATAGATATAAAAGTTTTTCCTAGCATAAATATACAAAAGCCATGGCCTGTAGCTTTTTTTAGGTGTAGAATTGAATAGCGAGATAGACATCGCAAATCACTACCTAGTGCCTCCACACAGAGTTCTTAGCCAGCAGGAAGTAGAGCAGGTGCTTAACAAGCTCGGTCTAAGTGTACAAAACTTGCCGAAAATACTTGCAAACGACCCACAGGTTGTAAAGCTCAAAGCAAAAGTAGGCAACGTAATAGAAATAGACAGGGGCAAGGAAGGAAAGTACTACAGGCTAGTGGTTCCCGCGCTTTGACTTGCGCTTGGTGCTAGAATGAACCATGCAGATTTGTTGCTAGACTCGTATCTTGCCTCTAATTCGATAGTGCAGCACCAGATAGACAGCTACAACAAGTTCGTAGAGGTAGAGCTACAGAAGATTGTAGACGCAAACAGCGTCATAGAACCAAATGTAGAGGGCTTCGGGCTAAAGCTCGGCAGGCTAAGGCTTGAGAAGCCTTCGGTCATAGAAGCTGACAGCTCGCGTAGAATGCTTATGCCAAACGAGGCCAGGCTGAGGAACCTGACTTATGCTGCTCCAATGTTTGTAGAAGTAATGCCAGTAATAAGGGGCATAGAAAAGAGAACAGACGCAACAGAAGTGTTCATAGGCGAATTGCCGGTAATGGTCGGCAGCGACCTTTGCCAGACAAAGAACCTTACAAAGACCCAGCTCATAGAATATGGCGAGGATCCTGCTGATCCAGGAGGCTATTTCATAATAAAGGGCACAGAGCGCGTTCTCATAGGCTTGGAAGACCTGGCGCCAAATAGAGTGATAACAACAAAGGAGAAGGATGGCTCGGTGACAGCAAAGGTCTTTTCCACTTCTCCGGGCTTCAGGGCAAGGACTGTTGTTACAAGAAACATGCACGGCATGTTCACTGTAGAGTTTCCAACTTCGAAGAAGGGAGGCATAGACCTTTACACGCTTCTCCGCGCCTTTGGGCTTAGCAACGAGCAGATAATGTCTCAAGCAAACGATTTGCTGGTATTCAAGAACGATATGCTTTTGAACAAGGAAATGAGCCCTGCAAAGGAAATGAGCGCGGCAGACGCGCTCTACGAGATAGGCGCGGGCTCTGCACCCGGCCAGGCAAAGGAATACCAGCTGAAGCGTGCTACAACGCAAATAGATACTTATCTGCTTCCTCACCTAGGAGTCACTGAAGCCGATAGAATGGCAAAGGGCATGTACCTTATCCAGATGGCAAGAAAGGCTACAAAGGTGGCAAATGGGCTGCAGAGGCAGGATGACAAGGACCATTATGCAAACAGGCGCGTAAAGTTTGCCGGCCAGCTCATGGAGGAGCTTTTCATCTATGCCTTCAAGTTCTTCGTAAAAGACGTAAAGTACCAAGTAGAAAGGTCGAGCGCCAGGGGAAGGAAGCTAAACGTAAGCAACATAATAAGCTCAGATACGCTGACAGAAAAAATAGCCTATGCCATGGGCACAGGCACTTGGACAGCGGGCCAAACAGGCGTTTCGCAAGTCCTTGACAGGACCAACATAATCAGCACATATGCTCATTTGAGGCGCATAAAGTCGCCGCTTGCAAAGAAGCATCCGCACTTCGCCGCAAGAGAAGTCCACGGCTCTCAATGGGGCAAGATATGCATATCTGAAACCCCTGAAGGGCAGGAAGCAGGGCTTACAAAGTACCTTGCTATAACTGCAAAAGTAAGCAGCGGAGCTGATGAGGCCCTTGTAAAGCAGCAGCTTAAGGATCTTGGCCTCAACAAAATATAAGTGGTAAAATGGCAACTGCTAAACAAGCCGAAACTGAAAAATGCTACGTTTACCTCAACGGCGTGGCTATAGGCACTGCCGATGACCCCGCCTCGTTTACCCAACAGGTAAGGAACCTTAGAAGGACAGGCAGGATATCTGGAGAAGTCAACATAGCCTATTTGAAAAGCATAAACGAAGTTCATATAAACACAGACAAAGGCAGAATCAGAAAGCCTTACATAATAGTCGAGAACGGCAAGTCTAAGTTCACAGAAGAGATTGCAGGAAGGCTGGAAAGAAAGGAGATAGACTTCAATTATCTTTTAAGGAACGGCATAATAGAATATCTTGATGCCGAAGAAGAGGAAAACGCATTTGTGGCAATGAACGAGAGCGAGATAACAGACAAGACAACGCACCTAGAGCTTACTCCTGCTTCTGTTTTCGGGCTCACAATAAACACGGCTCCTTATCCAAACCACAACAACGTCGCAAGGCACCTTATGTTTGCAAGCTACATAAAGCAGGCCCAGGGCCTTTTTGCTTCAAACTTCAACCTGAGGTTCGATTCTAGGGGCTATCTGCTGTTTTACCCGCAAAGGCCGATTGTTGGAACAAGGGTATACAACGACCTGCAGTTCGAAAAGAGGTCAAGCGGCCAGAACTTTGTTGTTGCAATATCCACATATTATGGTTACAACATTGCAGATGCGGTAGTAATAAACAAGGCGGCAGTAGACAGGGGCCTTGCAAGGAGCGTGTTTTACAAGACATACACCGACGAGGAGAGAAGGTACCCTGGCGGGCAGCACGATACTTTCAAGATACCTCCGGCAACTACAGAGGACTACTTGGGCGAGCATGCATATTCAAAGCTGGGCGAAGATGGGCTTATAGAGCCAGAAACGCAAGTAGACGAAGGCGATGTGCTTGTAGGCAAAGTCTCGCCGCCAAGGTTCCTTGAAGAAAGCCTTGGAGTTGGAGGCCTAGAGGAAAAGACGAGAGATAGCTCAACTATACTGAAGAGGGGCGAAAACGGAGTAGTCGACGACGTGATAATAGCAGAGACGCTTGGAGCCACAAAGCTTGTGAAAGTGAGGATAAGAAGCCTGCGCATTCCTGAAATAGGAGACAAGTTCGGCAGCAGGCACGGGCAAAAGGGAGTAATAGGAATGATAGTACCGCAGGAGGACATGCCTTTCAGCGAAAGCGGGATAGTGCCAGACTTGCTTCTCAATCCAAACGGAATAACTTCAAGAATGACTTTCGGCCACTTGCTTGAAATGCTTACAGGAAAAGCCAGCTCGCTCACAGGCAAGCTGGCAGACGGCACGGCCTTCAGCAAAGATGGCAAGCAGGTAATAGAAGAGAGCGCAAAAATACTCGAAGCCTATGGCTTCGACAGATATGGCGACGAAGTTTTGTACAACGGCATAACCGGAGAGAAGCTCAGTGCAACAATATTCACAGGTGTTGTCTATTACAACAGGCTATACCACATGGTAGCCAACAAGCTGCAGGTCAGAAGCAGGGGCACTGTGCAGATACTCACCCACCAGCCTACTGAAGGAAAGGCAAGGCAGGGCGGCCTGAGGTTCGGGGAAATGGAAAAGGATGTGCTAGTCGGCCATGGAGCCAGCTTGCTGCTAAAGGACAGGCTGCTTGACCAGAGCGACAAGGCAGAGATATGGGTATGCAACGAGTGTGGCTCAGTAGGCTATTATGACTATGCTAAGAAGGTTCCTGTGTGCCCTGTCTGCGGCAGCAACAACCTGAGCAAGGTTGAGATAAGCTACGCTTTCAAGCTTCTGCTTGACGAGCTCAAGGCCATGCACATAAATCCTAGCATAAAATTGAGCGGAGGCGACTAAATGAAACCCGAAAGCATAAAGGCTATAAAATTTGGCGTTTTTTCACCAGAGCAGATAAGAAAGATGAGTGTTGCGAAGCTCACAGTGCCAGATACCTATAACGAAGATGGCTACCCTATAGACAACGGCTTGCTTGACCAGAGGCTTGGAGTAATAGAGCCAGGCTTGGTGTGCAAGACTTGCGGCGGCAGAGCAAGGGAATGCCCTGGCCATTTCGGCCATATAGAGCTTGTAAGGCCAGTAATACATTCTGAGTTTGCCAAGATAATATACATGCTTCTTCGCTCTACGTGCCAGAAGTGCCACAGAATCCTTCTCAACGACGAGCAGATAGAAGAGTTCAAGGTAGTGCTCAGCAAGGAGCTCAACAAGGAAAACGACGAAGAAACTGCAAATTTCGAAAACACGATAAAGGGGCTAAAGAACATAAGGAAGTGCCCTCACTGCGGGGCAGAGCAGGAAAAGCTAACCTTCTCAATGCCTACTTACTTCTACCTTGGGGACCGCAGGCTAAAGCCTGATGAGATAAGGGACATGCTCGCCAAGATACCTAACGAGGATCTTGCGCTTCTCGGAATAGACTACAAGACTTCAAGGCCCGAATGGCTGATACTTGACGCACTTCTCGTTCCGCCTGTAAACGTTAGACCTTCAATAACCCTGGAATCAGGAGAAAGGAGCGAAGACGACCTTACGCACAAGCTCGTAGACATAATACGCATAAACCAGAGGCTTGAGCAGAACATAAACGCCGGAGCGCCTCAGATAATAATAGACGACCTTTGGGAGCTTCTGCAATATCATGTTACCACCTATTTCAATAACGAGACGAGCGGCATACCTCCTGCGCGCCACAGGAGTGGCAGGGCGTTGAAGACACTAGCTCAAAGGCTAAAGGGAAAGGAAGGCAGGTTCAGGTATAACCTTAGCGGCAAGCGTGTAAACTTCTCCGCAAGAACAGTGATAAGCCCTGATGCCTTCATGAAGCTAGATGAAGTGGGCGTGCCAAGGATAATAGCAGAAAGGCTCACAATACCTTTCTATGTCACAGAGTGGAACCTTGAAGAGGCAAAGGAGCTTCTTAAGAGAACCACTCCACCCATGG
>JBMFVN010000024.1:0-10720 GCA_049965975.1 Candidatus Micrarchaeia archaeon | reverse complement strand
GGCCTTGTCCGGGAGTCGGACCCGGTCCTGAGGGTCCACAGCCCTTCATGCGGCCGTTACACCAACAAGGCCATTCACCATTCACTCTTCTATTTGCAGCACAATTTTTATATACATACTCGTAAACATTTATAACTGGCGGGGTAGCTCAGCCTGGTTAGAGCGCTAGACTCATATGCTCAGCATAATGAGTGATGAGCGATTGCAATGATTAGCTGAGATATCTAGAGGCCGAGGGTTCAAATCACTCCCCCGCCACAAAGCTAAACAAAATTTTATTTAAGCTTTTGTCAGCAAAAAGACAGCATGCTCCACTACAAAAGGCTAAAACAGATAAGAAAGATAAAGAGGCTCCTTGACGGCATAGCCTATGGATCGCTCTTTCTCGACATAGCAGTAGCAATAGACAATTTCATCTCAGTGAGGCAAAAGCTGCCGAGCAGGGGCTCAAGTTCGTTGAATTTCTGGCTTACTATCGGGCTAAGCATAGAAGTTGCTGTAACAATAGTGCTAATACTTGTACTCATGCTGCTTTACCATTACGACACTATCGAATGGCTTTTGCTGAACAGCTGGAAAAGAAAACAATGAAACTTCAGCTAATAATTATAACCTTGGCAGCGGTTCGCTCTCATGTCACTCATAAATTGTGTGTGTTTTCATGCTCGCGTTGTTAAAGTATAATTATTAAATATTGGCTATGTTATAAAACAATCATGCAGGGGCTCAAAAACGCTGAAAAGTCTGAAAGGCTTCTTGTCCTCGTAGTAGATATAGACAACGACCTTTATACTAAGACGAAGATAAACGGGCCTTTGCTTGGCAGGGTGCAGGTGCTGAATGGCGCGATACAGCTGTCGCTTGCAGACCCTGAAGACACCGATGCCAATACCATGTTCAAGGCTGTAAAAACGTATGACGAGCTCAAGAAAGAGGAATATACTGTAAGCATAGCAGCAATAACAGGCGCAGAGAGCCTGGGCTATGCAGCGGACAGGGAGCTTGCTAAGCAGCTAGACCAGGTAATACAGCAATACAAGCCTGATGCCTGCATATTCGTAAGCGACGGGGCAAGCGACGAAAGGGCTTTGCCAATTATAGAATCTAGACTCAAGGTAAACAGCGTGGTTAATGTAAGAGTAAGGCAGAGCGAAAACCTGGAAAATACATATGTGACGCTTCTCAAGAAGCTTGAAGAGCCTCATTATGCCAGAATAGTCTTCGGCATACCTGCAATAATACTTCTCATGTTTGCAATAAGCTACGCTCTCAACCTTGGCTGGCAGGCGCCTGTGGCGATAATCGGCGCTTATTTGCTCATAAAGGGCTTTGGGCTCGAAGACGCAATGCTGGAATCGTTCAGGGGCTTCGGATTCAGCATAGAGCGCATGAGCTTTGTGTTTTACTTGAGCGCACTGATATTCTTCATTGTAAGCATGATAATATCTGCAAGCAACTATGCCTATTACATTTCAAACGGCAGCGGTCCGGCGCTGGCATTTGCCTACGCGATAGAAGGCTTCCTGCTTTTGCTTCCTGTAATGTTGTTCCTATACCTTATAGGCAGGGTCCTTGAAGTAAGAAGCAGAAAATACCTATTCAGAAACTACAAATATGGCATATATGCTGGCTCCACAATCATAGTTTGGGTACTTATCTACTCGCTAGATGCCTGGATAATAGGCCAGATATACTTCAGCCAATTCATCTTGTTTACCTTGCTTGCAATAGCCATAGGCGTAGGCATAAACGAGACTGCACTAATGCTTAAGAAAAGGGCTTTGAAGAAGAGAAACCTAAACAACAAGATAGTGATAAACGAGCTTGGCACTACAATAGGCAAGATTACTAAGGTAGATGTGAGGCGCGGAGGCATAACAGTAGAGACTCCTTTCGGCAATCCAATAGTCTACAACGTAGACAGAATCATAGAGGTTTCTGACAGAGTAGTAATAAGCTAAGCTATTCGCTATCTTTGAACTCTTCGTTTAGGACCCTGTGCACTAGCTCAGCCTTTTTCTTTCCTATCTTCTCTACTTGCATAAGCTCGTCTATGCTTGCAGTGGCTACGCCCCTAACGGTCTTGAAATGCGTTATTAGCGAGCGGGCAAGCTTCTTGCCTATTCCTGGTATTGAGCTAAGAACAAGAATCTGCCACTCAGAAATGGTATATGCGCGCTTTATGCCTACCGATACCGGCTCCCTCGCCTTTTCCTTCTGCTCGTGCTCTGCTATTTTCGCTATTATCTCTGCAGTTTGCTCCGGGCCCGATGAGCGCATGACCTGCACGCCGTAATCTAGGTAGACGCTGACCATTGCGCCAAGCAAGACTTTGCTGTTAAGCAAAAACTCTGAGTCGTCGCCTTCTACAATTAGTATAGGCTTTGCAAAGCCAGAGCTTAAACGCTCAAGCTGGTCGAAAAGCCTGGAGTTTATTATAGAGCTTGCAAAATCATGCATAGTCTTGCGCTCTATGCCTATCCTATCAGAAACTATGTAATCGGCTAGCGGCAGCTGCGCAAATTCTATCTCGAAGCCTAGATCTGAAAGCTTTTCCAGCAATTCTAGGTTGCGCTCCCTGTTGTCAACGAGAATTTTAGCCATTGATATGCTATCTCAGCACAGGAATAAATAAGTTGACAATATCAAAGCGGCAAACAAGCAAGCAAACAAAAAGCTAAAGAGATGCTAGCGCGGCTGCTACTGCCAGAGAAACTATAGCAAGCGAAACCAGCCAGTAGACCAGCTGTTCTCTTTTTGTCAAGGCATAAGCATGCATTATCTTTTTGTCCCTGCCAAGCAAGCCAAGTATTATCAACGGGCCGATTAAAACAAGCACAAACACGATAAGCATTGCAATTACCATGTTTATCAGAAATGCCGAAGGCATGAGCATGGCTGCTATTGCTGCCGGCAGGCTTTCAAACATGTATATTAGTTTCTTTCTTTTTATCTTTAGCGCTTCTGCCAGACCCCACGCGCTTCCGAGCGCCACTACGTTCAGAGCGAGGAAGCCAGCGCCAATAAGGCCGATGCCAAAAATGTATGGAGCATATGCGCCTGCAAAAGGAGCCATAACCTTTGACAGCTGCTGCGCAGAGGCAAACGTAGACAGTTTTGCCGCGCCGCCTATTCCTGAAAAGGTCATTTCGACAACTGCCATTAGTATTTCAGTAACAATCGCCCCAAGCAGCGTGTTTTCTTTCATCTCTCTCAAGACTTTTTTCAGTGGTTCGCTTCCGCGCTCGCTCATGTTTTCTGCAGTAGCAGAAGCCTGAAAGAAAAGCATGAAAGGCATTATGACCGCACCAATGGTTGCAGCGATGAGAAGAAGGTAAGCGTGAGCTGAAGAGAAGTAAACAATTGGATAGTTCTTTACACCACGCAGAACAAGCGTAATCAGCAAGCCAGCCATAAGCATTCCTGAAACGCCGACAAGTATTCCTTGTATGTACTTGTAGCTTTTTCTGTAGACGATAGCCAAGTAGACCACGTAAGCAAGAGGTATGCCCAAATAGATCGGAATGCCAAGTATGTCTAAGCCTACTGCTATCCCTATGTATTCAGCAGCATAAGTCATTACGTCGCTCAATGCCATGGGAACTGACATAAGCGCGGCCGTTTTCTTGCTGTAATGCTCGCGTATCACTGTACCAAGGCCTTTTCTTGTAACCGCCCCTATCCTCCCTGAGACTTCTTGAACAACATAAAGGGGAATGATAAGAAGAAGCATGAGCCACACAAGGCCGTAGTCGAAAAGAGCGCCTACCTGAGCCGCGCCTATTATGCTGAGGGCATCCATGTCAGCAAGCATGACAAGCCAAGCAGGCCCGAATATCCTGAAAAATCTCTCTAGTTTAGCCATGACCTCTTGCTCAGAAGCAAACAAAAGTGCAAGCTGCTGTTCGCTCCCTCAGCAGCTCATCAAAGAATAATTTATATAAATGAATGAATAAAGAAATAAGAAACATACTCTTGGGCTCGTAGCTCAGCCTGGTTAGAGCGGCGGTCTTATAAGCCGTAGGTCGAGCGTCCAAATCGCTCCGGGCCCATTCGCTAGCAATGCAAAAGAAATGCGAGCTAAGCCTAAGCAGGAAAAGCTATAAAAAGCTATAAAAACCATTGCTACATAAATAATACCTAGAATTGAATTTTTAGCACTGCTTATCGAGTGTTGAAATGGCTGACGATCAAAAACCAAAACAGGAGCCTAAGCAGAAGCAGCAGGCAGCAGGAGCGCAAGCTCAGCAGCCTGCCAGGCAATCAAGCGTAAACATAGTAAGAATTGCAGGAAGGGACATAAACGCCAACTACAAGATAGCGCGGGCGATTGACGAGGTCAAGGGCATAGGCCACAACCTTGCAAACGCTGTGGCCCTTGTTGCAAAGGAAAAGCTTGGAATAGATGAGAATTCTCTCATAGGCAGCTTATCCGAAGAGCAACTTCACAATCTTGAAAACATACTAAAGGATCCTGTAAGCTCAGGCATACCGGCGTTTATGGTAAACAGGAACAAAGACCCAGAAACGGGAGCCAACATGCATGTAATAGGCACAGATCTTATAGCAACAACAAGGCAGGATATAGACAGGGAAATAAAGATAATGACATGGCGCGGCTACAGGCACCAGTTCGGCCAGAAGGTTCGCGGACAGCGCACAAGAAGCACTGGAAGAACCGGAGAGACGGTAGGAGTTACAAAGAAGAGAGTAGAAGAGGAAATGAAGAAAGCGACGCAGGCTGAAAAGAAGGGAGGCGAGGCAGCAGGCGCAGGAGCCCAGGCTGCACAGCCAGCAGCAAAGTGATTGAATGGGATCGCCTAAACGGCTTAGGAAGAAGTACGAAATGCCACCAAACATGTGGGATTCTTCTAGAATTGCACAGCAGCACGAGATAAAGGAGAAATACGGCCTTAGGAAAATGAGAGAGCTGTGGCAGGCCGAGAGCGAGCTGAGCAGGATAAGAAAAAACGTCAGGGAAATACTTGCAGGAAGAGAGAGCGAGGAAACAGGCAGGCAGATAATAAGCAGGCTTGCAAGCTATGGCATAGTAAAGCCGGATGCCACGCTTGATGAGCTTCTCAGCATAGGGGTTGATTCACTTCTTGAAAGAAGGCTGCAAACAGTAGTTGCTAAGAAAGGGCTTGCGCGAACGCTTAAGCAGGCTAGGCAGCTCATAACGCACGGCTTTATAGCAATAAACGGCAAAAAAGTTACAACACCCAGCTACGAAGTAAAGATAAACGAAGAAAGCGTAATAGGCTACTACAAGCCAATAGATGTAAACGCAGGAGTCGGCAAAGCAGAACAAAAAGCTGAAGCCGAGGCGCACGCTGACGTGCCTGAAAACAAGGCTAAAGATGAAAACACAGAGGCGAGCTAATGGGAGAGAAGAAAAAGAAGCCTAAGGAAGCGAAGCAACCTGAGGGCCAGAATGAAGAGGTTTCGTTTGAAGCTAAAGTAGCAGAAGTGGCTCAGAAGTACAAGCCAAAAGGCGTTAGATGGGGAGTGGCGCACATTTACTCTTCGAAAAATGATACTATAGTTACGCTTACAGACCTTACCGGAGCAGAGACAATAGCAGTAGGCAGCGGAGGCATGATAGTAAACGCTGACAGGGAAGAAGGCTCGCCTTACGCGGCAATGCAGGCTGCCTACAAAGTGGCGGCAGAAGCAATAGAAAAAGGCATAACACACATAAACATAAAAATAAGAGCACCAGGAGGCCATGGCACAAAAACACCAGGACCTGGAGCGCAGGCTGTTGTCAGAGCTCTTGCAAGGAGCGGCTTCAAGATAGGCAGCATAGAAGATGTTACTCCTGTTCCTACAGACACTACGAGAAGGCCTGGCGGCAGAAGAGGAAGGAGAGTATAGCACTATAAAGCAGTATTACTTTTGCCTTCGCCTACCGATGCTAAACCATGCTGAGAGCGAGCGCGGCTGCCACAAGAACAACAGAAACAAGGAAGTTGTCGTCTATTTTTAGAGGCAGGCTTTCAAATAGCGAGCCTAAGGCTGCAAAGACAAAAGCAGAAAAGCCGACAAACGGGTAAGCCACTGCAAGTACAACTGCAAAGTATGAAAGGCTTCCTTCTATGCTCTTGCCTCTGCTATATGGAAGATGGTGCTTTCCTAAGTTTATGCCTATTATTGTTGCCATGCTGTCACCGAAAAACAAAGCGGAGACAACTGCAAGCAAATATGCTTCATTGCTTACGAAGGAAAGAGCAAGCAGAAGACCAGAGGCCAGCCAGAAAGCGCCTGAGCCGAACGACTCCTTTTTCCTCTCTAGCGACAGTATTGCCTTTGAGAATCTGTTGCCCTTGTAAAGATAGGCAAATGTGCCAAGGCTCATCGCTGCTGCCACGCTCATAAGCAACATAGGCCTGGCAATTTTTGCACCCAAAGCAAGCAAAGCGGCAAAGAGCACAATGCCCACGCAAACCTGCAGAATATCCCTATTTGTCTCCTGGCGCTTTTCCTTCTTCGACGATTCAGGCTTCTTTAGCGTGCTTACGCTGCTCAGCAGGCCGAGAAGCATTGCCTGGGCTGCAAGATAGGGCAAGCCAAACACTGAATATATGTAGAAAATCGCAAAAGGCAGCACAAGGAAATTAGAGGCTTCTCTGACCTTGCTTGAAAAAACAGAAAATATAACAATACCAGAAAGCATCAAAGTCACGCTCGAGCGCTCTGCAAGAGCGATAAGCGCACCGAAAAGAATTGCTGCAAAAAGCCTGAAGAGAAAATTCTTCTTAGGTGATGCGTAAGCATAATAAGCAAGCAAGAATACTGCAAGCAAAGAGTCGGCGGCAAGGTAAGCGAGCAGCATTCACGCACCTGCTAGACAATAGATAGAACCCATGCTGCGATTACGAACGCGGCAATGATTATGAAAGGAACCACGCGCTTGAACGTGCGCCTTATCTCGTAGCCAGTCCTCCTGATTAGCTCGGCAGCGTTAGGGCCCCATACCCTGAAATTGCTTATGCCGACGCTTTCATACGCAGCCTCAGAGTAGTCCATGCTGCCTATCGCAGAGCCTATCATAAGGTCAAGCACGGGCAAAATGTCATTCGCCTTTGTATACCTGCCAAGCGCGTTGCTTGCGTCTTCAGAAATTAGGTTTATCGAATGCGTGTCAGTTGTGCAGAGCTCTGCCTTCATGTTGAATTTCTCGTTTATGTGCTTTATCACTTCTTCCCTGAACTTTGGCAGCATGTTGTTTGCATCGAAGTAGACCAGGCAGAATCTACTGTGGTCGCTGCCTATAACACATACGCTTGAATAGCCTTCTCCAAGGTCTTTGCGCTTTCCTACAAGCTCGCTAAGCCGCCTGTAAGAAAAGCCCATCTTGAGCACACTGTTGCGCTCTTTGCTTACTGCCTGCTCTATGGCCTTTTTGTAATCTGCTATGTATTTGCTGCCCTTGCCTATGCCTTCAAGCTCGCTCTTTGGCGCAGTCTCGAACCTCGAATTGTGGGCGTCGACAAGCACAACGTGTTCTGTGCCGGCGAGCCTCTGGGCGAACTCCTTGAGCTCCTTTCCAACTGCTCTTTCTATGTCTTCGGTAACATAAGGGGCTTTTGAAAGAACAATGAGTCTTGAATCAGCAATGCGAATGTCTATAGCAGTGCACCTGCCTGAAGATCCGAAAGAAACCGAGCCCCTTGCACGCACAAATTTTTTACTTGAGCCCACCGCTGCAATCAATCTGTTTGCAAGCGGATAGATCTCTGAAGAGCTGACAGGGTTGTCTTGCATGTTCACAGTGGTGTGCAGAACAAACGGAGCTGCGCCAAACTGCTTTGCTATCTTGCCGCCTAGATAGGCAGGAGCTATGCTTCCGCCAGCGTTTGCAAAAGGACCGAAGTGAATGTCTGTGTTTGCAAACACAGCAGCATAACCGTTGCTGTTCTTTATTGTGAGCACGCTTGCTTCAAGATCTCTGCTAGAAGCAGCGCTGTAGCCTATTGCCTTGGCCTCGCTTGAAAAGTTGTAAAGCCAGTAGCTTAGCATTGAGCTCATGAGCTTTACGCCACTCGTATCAAGCAGCCTCTTTGCAGGCCTGTCAACAAAGTAAAGGAATGAGTAGCTTGCCACAAGGAAAACAAGCATGCCGAAGAAAAGCTTCACAAGCGTGGCGTTGACTGGAAAATGGACTCCGAAAAGATATACGGAGAAAGGCAAAAAGAAAAGTACATTAAGCACAGGGTGTATTGCTGAAGTTATTGCCGCGTTTTTCTTCTTTATTCCTATGACAACATTGCCCATCACAAACCAGTAGCCGTATATGCCTGCGTTGGCAAGCAGCAAAACTGTGTAAGCGATTGCTTGATTCTTTGCCAAGAGAAGCGCAAAAGAAACAAGCAGAATGGCAAGGCCGTAAAACAAGGCAACAAAATTAGTAGAGAGCACTGCATGCTTGACAAGCATGCGCCTGTTCATCGCCTTTATAAGCAATACAGTAAGGAATGCGGGAATGCTTATTGTGAGAATTCCTATGGCTGCGCCTATTACTACGAGCCTGTAGTCGAAAATCCTAAGCGAGGAAAGATGATCTATGATAATTGACACGCTGCCAAAGACCACTCCGAGCAAAAGCAGAATCGCAATTTCTGTTCCTGCTTCAGGAGCCACTATCCTAAAATATCTTGAATAACGCGTTATGCTTTCGTTTCCTTGCATAAGCAAATACCCGGCAGAAATTAATACACGCTTTATTCTTTATTCTTTATTCAATACCAGATTACCTGCCAAAGCGCCTTTGCCTTCTCGAATACTCTGAAAGTGCCAGAGACAAATCCCTCTTTGTAAAATCAGGCCAGAGCTTCTTTGAAAAGTACAATTCAGAATAGCTAGTCTGCCAAGGCATAAATCCTGAGAGCCTTTCTTCGCCTGAAGTTCTTATAACTAAGTCAGCATCGGGCACATCGGCAGAGAAGAGAAGGCGCCTGAATACAAGCTCGTTGACCTTTTCTAGGTCATGCTCGTAAGCGCGCTTGACAAGCTCCTTTGCAGCATGCAGCAAGTCATCCCTGCCCCCATAGGCTATAAGAAGGTTTATAACCTGGCTGTTGTACTGCCTTGTCTGCCTTTCCATATTGCGCAAAGCGTCTTGAAGCCTGGCAGGAAGAAGAGACAGGTTGCCTACTACGCGAAGCCTTGCCTTGTTAGCCTTTAGCTTGTGCAATATGCTCGAATCTGTTGCCACTTTCTGGTAAATTGAAAAAAGGGTGCGCCTTTCTGCAAGAGACCTTTTGAAATTCTCGGTAGAGAAAGCCCATACTGTAATGTTCTTAACGCCGAAGGACTTGCACCACTCTGAGAAGCTTATGAACTTGTTAACGCCTATGCTGTATGCCTGAGAAAAATCTATATTGTGCTTTCGCGCCCAACGCCTGTTGCCGTCAGGTATAAGGCCGAGAACCTTCGGAAGCCTTTCCATGAACCCACATTAGCATGTTAATTTTAAATATATAACAATAAATTTATATGGCATTGTCACAATGATACTGGCTCTCTTTCTATAAACCTTTTTAGTAATTTAGTAATTTAGTAAGCAAACGTTATGTTAAAGCATAACGCGCCAAAGATTGCCTACGTGACAAGAAAAGAATGTCATCTTTTTGCTTCTATAAGACTCTTTTCTTTATTGTCGAAGTATTTGCCAAAATAATAAAAACAACCAGATACGGCAGAGGCGAATACAAACACATAGAGCATGATTTCTGACGAAGCCACAAAAAAGTTGCCTGCCTGAGCCATGGTCACGTTTGTTGGTGTTGGTGCAGTCCTACTTATTATGCCCATAAACTGATTGGTTGCATTTTTTGCTATTGCTGCTAGCCCTCCAACTAAAGCATAGACACCAACAAAAGCAGAAAGGCCGCTAACAAAATAAGATGACAACTTTGCAATTCGGTACATCTCTGCTTCTCCCATGATTGGATGTTTATACAAAAAGCATATTTAAGCATTATTCTTTGCCTTTGCCTCATGCCCAAATTGCTAGTTTTGCAGCTGCCATATGCCAATCTATTTAAATGTTTCTGAATAAAATATAATTCGGTGCTTGAATGCTGGCACTGGGCTTGTAAAGGAACTTATTCGAAAGCAAGCTCTTTTGTTGCTTTGTGAAAATAAGAAGCCTAGCACAGCCAGTCTTTCATGCTTGTGAGATTGCGAAAGCAATTGATTTGATTGGGAGCGATTGAAGAGACAATTTTATGCCACCTAGGGGATGGCTTGGCTCTAGTCGCTGCTAAGGCCGTGGCAAGCTGCGAAAAGCTCGGGGTAGCCGCACGTCAGGCTTTGAACCCGAGATTGCCGAATTGCACCATGCATAATGGTGCATGCAGACGCGGGGAATTGAAACATCTTAGTACCCGCAGGAGAAGAAACCTTATGGGATAGCGCTAGTAACGGCGAGTGAAAGCGCTGTAGGGCGTGCAGAATCCCTGTGCGCAAGTGCAGGGAGATGTTGCGCGGATATTACACATGCGTGAGCCGAAAGCTCTGGAAAGAGCTGCCAAAGAGAGTGACAGCCTCGTAGGTTAAGCGTGTGTGCAACTTTCCGCAGAAAGAGTAGCGTAGCTTGAGTATGCTACGTGAATATGGGGCGTTAAACTCCAACCCTAAATATTGACTAGAGACCGATAGGGAACAAGTACCGCGAGGGAAAGCTGAAAAGAACCCACACGTGTGGGAGTGAAAA
>JBMFVN010000023.1:0-10824 GCA_049965975.1 Candidatus Micrarchaeia archaeon | reverse complement strand
ATCCTGACTTTGTACCTTGCAAAGCAATCGCCGCCAGTAAGCGCCTGCGGCTTTATGCCGAGCTCTGCGTACTTGTAATAAGGCCTGTTTTTCCTGATGTCGAAGTTTACGCCGGACGCCCTTAGCACCGGCCCAGTCACCCCGTATTCTATGGCGTCTTGCGCGGAAAGCACGCCAATCCCCTTTGTCCTCTCTATGAACACGTCGTTTTTCTCAAGGTAATCTTCATAGAACTTTATCCTCTTTTCCATGTAGCTTAGGACCTCAAGTGTGTGCTCTTCGAAGTCCTTCGGCAAGTCACGCAGAAGGCCGCCAGGTCTCATGTTCACGTAAAACATCCTTGCGCCGGCCTGCTCCTCAAGAAGGCTCAGAATCTTGTCCCTGTCTTTGAAAGTCCACATGAACATTGTGAAGAATTGCCCAAGGTCGTTAAGAGCTGTGCCAAGCCACAGCAAATGGCTTGCAATCCTTTGAAGCTCGAGAAGTATAACGCGAATGTACTGGGCGCGCTCTTTTACTTCTATTCCGAGCGCAGACTCGACAGCGGCGACGTAGGCATCGTCATATGCTTCTGATGCCACATAATCCTGTTTTTCCATGTAAGGCAGGTTTTGCATATAGCTTCTGTTCTCTACAAGCTTCTCTACTCCCCTGTGGGTAAAGCCTACGTTAGGGTCGACGTTAACTATTGTGTCGCCATCCAAGTCAACGACCAATCTTAGAACGCCGTGCGTGCTCGGATGAACGGGGCCTATGTTTATCCTTGTTACCAAAGCATCGCCTTAGACCTCTTTTGTTTCGTAGGGCTTGCCCCACTCGAAATTCTTGCGCAGTGGAGCACCCTTTCCATTCCATTTCTTCAGCAGCAACCTTTCAACGTGCCTGCCTTTTATTTCAACCCCAAACATTTCGTAAAGCTCACGCTCGTACCAATCGGCAGCCTTGTAAATGCTAGTAACGCTTGGCACATGCGCGTCGCTTGGATCAAGCACAACCTCTAATATCTCATCTGTGTTGCTCGACAGATTTCTCAGGAAGTAAAGAACACTGATCGTGCTTACATAGTCAACAGCAGTTATCTTGACCAAATATGTGTAGCCAGAAGCCTTGAGCTTTGAAAGCTCGCTTATTAGCGCGTTTCTTTCAACCTTCAATGCTACCGCCTATCTTCTTTTGAAGCTTTAGCAATGCGCTGAACAGGTTCTCTGGCTTTGGAGGGCAGCCAGCTACATAGACATCAACAGGCAACACCTGGTCTATGCCCCTTACAATGTTGTAGCTCTCGAACCAAGGACCGCCAGAAACGGCGCATTCGCCGAAAGCAACAACGTACTTTGGCTTGAGCATCTGCTCGTACATTCTCTTTATTTCTGGTACCATCGATTTTGTAACCCAGCCGGCTACAATCATAACGTCGCTCTGCCTTGGCGTCGATCTGAAAAGCAAGTAGCTTCCGCGCTCAGCGTCTATCCTTGCAGAGCCGAAATCCATGAGTTCCATTGCGCAGCATGCAATGCCAAACAGAGAAGGCCACACGCTGTTCTTCCGTGACCATTTTATAATGCCTTTGCTAGCAGCCTCTGTAAGCTCTGACAGCTTTGCAAAAAGAACGTTAGGCTTGACTGTGTGCTTCTTTAGCGAAGCAGCCACAAGCTCGCTCATTTCCTGCTCCGCGTTCTCTGCGTTAGCTTTTCCAATTCTGATTCCATGTCATCTCCTGTGAGCCATGCCGAGGGCTATCCAGCTTGCAAAAAGCGCGGCAATAGGCAAAACAGCAACAAAAAATCCAGAAAGCGGCAAAATGCTCCTTGCAACAGCGGCCCAAAGAAGCACCGCTATCAGAACCACTTCGAACATGAGAAAAACGCTGAAATATGGCATATACTCTTCCATTACGCTGACGTGCCCGCCAACTGTTTGCTCTGCGCTTTCATAGCTTTCTGCCTGAACCTCGTTTGTGCCGGGCTTTGGCCTTACAAGCCATGAGAACGCAAGCATTGCGCCTGGTACTGCAAGCGACACAAGAGCAAAAACTAGAACTTCCAAATAAGGCTCCATATTATTTTATAGAACACAAATGTTAAAATATTGTTACTGGCTTATGCAACTGGCTAAAATTTACACTCTGAAAAATAAGGCAAAATATAAAAATCAGGAAAATAAAAAGAGTGTCATGCTTAAAAACAGAAAGGCGAACATAGAGCAGGGCATAATGTTTCTGGAACAGGGCGCTCTGTCACTGGAGCAGGGCATAGCGTCAGCCATTAAAAACGTAAGCAGCTTTTTCTTTTTTGATGAACGTTGGGAAGACTTTCTAGACCCTATAAGCTTTGAAAAAGTGAACTTCTACTATTCTTGGGTAAGCAAGCGAAAGGGCAGAAAGCTTGGAATGACTTATCTCAAATCAAAACAACTTGGCGATATTCTATTTGAGAAGTACATGAAACAGGATTCGCAGACGCTCATAGACAAGGCAAATGCCCAGCTTGAAGAGATAAAAAAGGCAAGCTATCTTCCAAATCTTGTGCAGGTAATTGAGGAGATACAGAAAAGATACGAAGAGCTGCAGAACTTGCTTAAACAAAACGACTTGGAAAAAATTGCTGAAGAGGGAAAAGACATAGAAAGCGCATACGATGAAGCGCTGGACATTGCTGCACAGTTGAACCGCAAGCTAAACAAAAAGTATGATGAACAAGCAGGCATACGCGAGGCACTTGTAAGAATAAAAAGGGGAGTAGCAGGCGCTATTCAGAAACACGAACCGGATCCACTGCTTCAAAAAATTGACAACACAGTATCGTTTGCAGATTCGCTCGGCCAGATTACTGGAATAAGCCTTGACAAACGGTTCCTAATTGCTGAACATACTGTTTTCTTTGCAAGCATATATGAAAGAGAGAGCGAATGGGCACATTTTCTTAACAAGGCAAGGGAAAAGCTTGAAAGCGAAAAAAGATATAATAGCATAGCCTCAACTCCGATATGGGATTTCGTTTGGCTGTATTTAAAGGTCTATGGCATAAGCGCATTCTCAGGCAGACGCGATTCTGTGTCAAAGGAAATAAGTACGCTAAGCGGAAGTCTGGTAAATGGGTACTTGCAAAGGAAAGGCCTAGAAGAGCTATTAGAGGGAAAGAGTTTGCAACTTGAAAGACAGGATGGCACTGAGCTTAAAGAAAGCTTGCAAAATGCAATTATGGAAGTCTACAAGAACGATGGCTCCAAAATCGCTAAAAAGCTAATTGCTGAAATACAAAGTGCTGCAAGAAAGGCGGCGCTATAATGCAAAACATAGCAGACCTGATAATTGAAAAAGGGTATATCGAGGAAAGGGTAAACATAAGCGGCATTTGGCAGAGGGTCACTTTCAAGGTAATAAAGAAGAAATACGGATCTTTCGAATACATCACGCTTCATACTGATAAGCTTGTCTCCGCTTCTGACCTAGTGAGAATAGCAGACGAGACTGGCCTGCCTGTAGAATCTCCGGTAGGCAGAGCTTTCCCTAAGGGCAAAATGGCCGAGGACTTCAAAGTGTAAACACATCTATGAAAGGTCGAGAATTCCTTTGAAAAGCTCCTTGGCCCTTGAAAGCGAAAGCGGCCTTAGGCCGTGGCTTTTGGCATACTTGCACTGATATCTTATATAAGCGTCGTTGACCCTTGTGTTCGGATTCAACTGCTTGCACTTCTCTATGTAGTCTATTATTATGTTTGCTGCAGAGTCAGGGTCAAGACCTTTCACATTTGTCAAATATGGGGCAAGTATAAGGTTGACTGACCTGTGCCTAACATCGGGGATTGGCGTTTGAAGAAGCTTCTCTATCCAAGCATAGGAGCTAGAAGCCTGAGCTCCAGAAATACGCACTTCGGGCAGCTTTATTTGCTTAGCTTGCTCAATTATCTGCGCAGGCAATTCTGCTTTTGGTATAGGCAAGCCTCTAAGAACAGCAGCCTCTATAGCGCTCCTTACAAGCAGAAGAATCTGCTCCTTGCTTAGTTCAATCATACCTTTGCTCAGACCCATTTCTATGAGCTTGAGCCCCTCTGCGCCTTCTGCAATTTTTAGGAATTCGAAAACATCGATTGTTGCGCTCGAGTCTACAAGGCTTAGCTTCACATTCAGCTCATTTGCAAGCCTAACTGCGTTTTCCAAAGAGTCTATCGATAGAGCGCTCGAAGCCCTGTCTGCCTCTGCCGCTGCAAACTTCTTGACAATGTACATGTTTGCAGTCGCGCTGACAAGCATGCGGGCATATACATAGCTAAGCAAATAAGTGAGCATGAGCTCGTGGTAGCTTGTAGGCGTGAAGTCGACTTTGGGCTTTTCAAGGTCCTCGTTCACTCTTAGCAATCCTGCCGTAGCGAATTTCTCGTCGTATTGCTTTATTCCAAGTTGCTTTACAAGCTCCCTTGCCTCGTTTGAGAAAGGATACTTGTAGGCAAACTCAAGTGCGGCTTGGTCAATACTGTAAGCAGATACTGCCATAATGTTATATTGCAAATAAAAATAAAGTTAGCTAGTTCTTTTAGCATTGGCTTTGGCATTCGACTTCGCGTCCTGCACAAGCGAGTCTACGCTTCTAATAATGTTAAGCTGCTTTATGATGCTGCCAAGTGAAGCAATCAAAGCAGTTGCGTCTTCGGCTTCGACTTTTATGCTTATTGAATTGCTGCCTTTTCTTATCATTATCTCGCTCCTCTTGTATCTTTTTGGCTTGTCAAGTATTGCAAAATAGTCTTTTGCCAAAGGCCCTAGCTTGATGAGCAGGCTTGCTGAATAGCTGCGTTGCATGCGTCAGCCTCTTTTTGACCTTTCCCTTGCTCTTACGCTCGGCCTTGTCTTGAAAGAGCCCTTGCCTTTCTTATTTAGGCCACGGTGCGCTTTGCCTGCGCTTGTAATGCCTCTCTGCGCCCTTCCTTTTTCTGCAATTATTTTGCTGTATACAGGGTCTGCCAGAATTGCAGGATGCGCCCTGTCGAGCAAGATTACCTCGTAGAACTTGTTTGTGCCATCTGCGCCTACAAAATAAGAGTTGAGCACCTCTGCGTTTGTATATTTTGCTGCGGCACGCTCCTCAGCTATTGCCTGAAGAGATTTCCTGTAAGCGTAGAATCTTCCCATCTTTGAAGGCTTCCTGCCTGCCCTTGGCCTTTCCCTTTTACTCAGCCCCCTGTCTACCCTGACTCTTACTATTATAACTCCCTGCTTTGCCTTATAGCCGAGGTTTCTGGCCCTTGCAAGATTAGTTGGTCTGCTTATGCGAACTATCGGAGCTTCGTCATGCCACTGCGCAAGCCTTGACCTTAGCTCGCTAGACCTGTTTTTGTACTCTTTCTGGAATGTCTTTTCAACGTATTTGGAATAGCCCATGAAATCATCTAAGAGATTATGTCGGCAAAACCTTTTAAATATAAGTATACGCCGACATATGTAGGCACTTCTGCTTTCTGGTCACTGTAAGGCCCGTAGGTGGAATCGCCTATCCTAAGAGCATAGGGGGTTTTAGCCTTTATAGATACATTGCCCTCTTTGAACGTTATGGCATCGTTCATCGGGTCGAATTTCTCAAGATCTGCTATGCCTTTAAGCTTCTTCGCCACGAAACCGCTGCCACCGTGTATTGTGTTAGCAAGCCTCATAAGGTGCGAAGGATCCTTGCTTACGTTGGCATCTATGTAAACAGACCTTTCCCAAACAATCCTCTCTATGACACTGTTCCAATAAATCTCTTTCATAGGTATTCTTGTTATCCCCCAGTTGCCGTTGCGAATGCCCATCTCGACCAGCTCCTTTTCTTTGAAAAGCCTCTTTGCTATGCTTTCTTTTATGCCCAAAGAGGCAATGGAATCTGGATTGTTGAGCTTTTCTATAAAAGCCTTGGCAAACTTGCCGCGCCATCCGGGGTCTGTAGGCTTTGGTCCTATGAAGGGCTGTTGACGCCTGCCCTTTGCCTGAAGCCCTGGAAACAGAAAATATGCAGAAACCTTTGCGGGCTTTATGTAGTTGCAGAGGTCCTCCCTTGCAGCGGCATCTAGCTGCAATACTTTTTCGCTCGTTATGTGAACGTGGTAGCCTCTGTTTCCGCTGAAGTTTATGTGCAGATCATGCTCTGAAAAGCCGAAGTCTCCTATGAGAAAATCCTCTATGAGAAGGAGCGTATCCCGTTTTACTGCGTCAAGCCTTTCGTCGCAGAGCCAGTCCTTGCTGTGTATTTTGCAATCGTATTTCGGGTCGCTGGCATCCAAGTCAAACCTCAGCTCTGAACCTAGCCAGCCCTTCTTCTCCATGGGCCTTGCATCAGGAAAGCGGTAATATGCTGCAGAATAGTCCACAAATGCTGGCGCATTCTTCACAAGGTAATCCTTCAGCTCTGCTGCATTCTTGAAGGCAAAATGCCTGTTTGCTATTTTGCTTCCTATAATCCCAAAGCCGAACTCCCTCTGCTCTATCTTGTCAGGCGCGATCTCTGAAATGTCTGCATGCTCGTAGTACTTCCTTATAAGCTCTGTAACAAGCTTGTCGCCATATTCTGACATGATTTGCATTAGCACATAAGGTATTATATGGCTTATCTGCGTTGATAATGAAAGGGAGCAAGAGCATGGAGATAAAGCAGGCAATAATATTAAGGAGTGACCTGAAGATGGGGAAGGGCAAGCTTGTAGCACAGGCTGCGCATGCATCGCTAATGAGCTATTTCAGAAGCGAAAAGGCAGACAAGGCAATAGCAAGCGAATGGCTCGAAACTGGCGAGAAGAAGATAGTGCTCAAAGTACAAAGCGAAGAAGAGCTGAAGAGGCTTTTTCTGAAATGCGAGAGCATGCACATGCCTTGCGCGCTTGTTGTCGATGCGGGGCTAACGCAGCTCGAGCCTGGCACTGTAACAGCGCTTGGCATAGGCCCCTGGAAAAGCGACGAAATAGACGCACTTACGCATGACTTGAAATTATTATAAAAAGACAAATGTGCAATCTGAATTTGCAATACCGAAAAAATTATATGTAGGTAAGCCAATCCTCGAAATCTTCGAGCTCTCCGCTTATTGCCTTTTCATAATAGTCCATTATTATTTTAGTTATCGGACCTGGCTTGCCATTGCCAATTTTCTTTGCGTTTATGTTGACTATAGGAGTTATAGAAGCGGCAGTACCTGAGAAGAATGCCTCGTCACAAGTCTCTAGCTCCTCTTGGTGCACGTTTCTTTCTTCCACTTCTATTCCTGCGCTTTCTGCAAGCTTTATGACGCTATCCCTGGTTATGCCAAGAAGTATATCTGCATCTTTTCCGGGCGTAACAAGCTTGCCGTTTTCTACTAAGAATATGTTTTCACCTGGCCCCTCGGCTACGTAGCCGTCGTATGTAAGCAAGATAGCCTCATCAGCCCCGGCCTGCTTTGCGTCTATTGAAGCAAGAACAGAATTGAGATAGTTGCCGCTGCCTTTTGCTTCAGGAGGCATTATCGAAGAATTGAACCTGCGCCACATTGATACCTTGCACTTCAGTCCATTTTCCTGCTTGAAGTATTTGCCCATGTTGACTGTTGCTATTATTATGCTTGCATCACCGAAATTGCCAAGCCCAAGGGTCGTGCTCGTGTAGAATGCGAAAGGCCTTATGTAGCACTCTATGCCGCCATTCTGTTTTACCGTATCGATTATAGCCTGCCTTATCTGCTCGGGCTTGAACTTGAGCGGCATCGAGTAGATTCTTGCCGAATTGAAGAACCTATTCACATGGTCGTCTAGTCTGAATATTGCAGTGCCTTTTCTTGCCTTGTTTGCTCTTATGCCTTCAAAGACTCCGGTGCCATACTGCAGAGAGTGCACAAGAACGTTTACCTGCGCTTTTTCGAAAGGCAGGAACTTGCCGTCGAACCAAACATACCTTTTTTCAGCCATGTGCTTATTTTCAACCTAAGAAATAAAAACCTAAGCCATGCTCTGCCTTTCCATGCTTCTCATGCTCGCAGTTCTGCTCATATTCTGCCTGAAAAGCTCCTTGCCCTTGGTTGTAAGCGCGAGAGGCCTTGGCTCTTCACCTTTTTCTGCAAAGCTAAGCAGGCCCATCTCCTTGAGCCTTTTGAGCCTGTACCACACGCTGCTCCTGCTCTCGCCGTGCACTTCGCAAAAGTATTCAACAAAGCTTGTAGCAGTGCCTATCTCATCAAAGCCTATCTCGAAGATAATGCTAAGCCACTCTGGTTTAGGAACATCTTCAAAAACACTATTATCTCTACGTATCACCTGCATAAGGACACCCCACAACAAAAAGAATTTATTTGGCGCCCTTACGCAGGCGGCTTTATATTAAATGTGCAGCCCAAGTAATTCCTGGCTGTGGCTATTGATGAGAAGTGCATGACCTGCCAGACAACAGCCACATTTTTCATGCTGCACACTTGCGCTTTATTAGTAGAAACTTTGCAAGCACATAATTTATAAATGTATTGTACAAAAAAGTTGTTTAGAATTAAATGTTTTTAGAATTGTTGAGAATGGGCACGCTGCTTGTAGTAGTTGTGCTTTATGCTATATTTGATCTATTCAACAAAAGAGAAGTGCCAGATGCCTTTGTTTACGCGGCTTTGGCAATAGGAGTTCTGCTTACTTTCACGTATCCAAAAACAACAGTAGAGATAAGCCTGCTTGTGGCGGTGGCTGTAGCTGCAATAGGCTATGTCATATACAGAGCCGGCTTCTGGGGCGCAGGCGATTTCTTCGAGCTAACTACAATAAGCCTGATATTGCCCATACAGCCAAGGCCTCTGCTAGTAAGCGTTGATCAGCTTGGAATACCTTTTGTAGTCTCTTTTTTCATCTCAACCGGCTTGGCTGCTATTTGGATTGTGCCTATATATTACCTTCTTGTAAACAGGGAAAAAACAAACACAAAGACAAAGACGCAGCCAATATATAAGATTCTTGGAGTGCTCCTTATCACAATTTATCTCATGCTCCTTCTTTTCGTTTACTCGCTTTTCGGAATAAGCTGGCTAAGGCTTTTGATAATAGCTGCAATAGGAATACCTAGCGCGATCATACTGGCATACGAGGAAGAAATAACAGACAAGATGACAAGGCTTGTGCCAGCAAAGGAACTGACTGAAGGCGACATAATAGCGGTAAACCTCATGCAGAGCAGCGAAATAAGGTACTTCGCAAGCAAATACAAAAATTTTGGAAGACTTGTCACAAAGGAAATGGCAAAAGAGCTCAGGCACGTTGACAGGAAGCTGCCGGTATACAGGCATGCTGCTCCTTTTGCTGTGTTCGTGCTCATTGGAGTTGTGGTATCTCTGCTCTTCGGAAACATAATCCTGTTCATACTTTGATTGGCGATTGACAAAAGATAATCAGTAAACAAGCTCTAGAAGCTCGTCTTCCGAGCTTATGCTGTTAAGCTTGCTCTTTTCAAGAACTTTTATGCCTTCTATGCTTCTTTCCTTGCTTGCGACAAAGAAGGGTATGCTGTCGTCAAAAGCTTCTTTGATCCTATTGAAGAACAGCGCTTTTTTCTGCATCGTCCTGAGATCAGACTCGAAGCCTATAGGATAGTAGTTCCTCTGCCTTGCAATCATGCCAAAAGGCTCGTTGTCAAGCCTTATTGCAACAACAGAGCTTGAGCCAAGCTTTTTGCCGCTGTAGCTTGAGCTTTGCTGAGCTTGTGCAGCAACGACAAGGCTTTCGCCAAATACAGACTCAAGCTTCTTTGCAGTGCTTAGAGAGACGAAGGCGCTGCCCTTTTCGCGCTTGTAGATCGTGCTAGCAGAAACCCCGGCAAGCTTTGCAAGCTCGGCAAGCGTAAGCCCGCTTATGCGCCTGAGCGCCCTGAGCTTCGAGCCGTCTATCAGCACCTTTACGCCAACAGATTTTGAAGCCAAATAAGGCATGCTGGTATCTGTTATTGCTGATATTTCTGAAGCGCTCACGCACCTTATTGCAAACCTGAAATAGCTTATTCCCTTTCTAAGCAGGCCGTTTTGCGAAGACACGCCTACTATAATGGGGGTGCCGCCTATGAAGTAAGCGATGCGCTTGAGCATGCTTGCCTCGCTAGCTCTCACGGCGTCTATGTTGCTCACTGCTTTTATCACAACCTTTGAATTCTTCTTCTGAGCAATCACGTCTACGCACGACCTTACGCCGCTCGCTTCAGCTACAGAGAAGCCGGTTTCTGAAAGCACCATTGCTATCTTCCTTGCAAGCTCCTGCTTTTGCATGTGCATCGTTATTGTTATTGCTCATGCATGCATTTATCTCTTGCCTTTGGCTCTTTACTGCTGTATTTCCTAAAACCGAAAATTTGAAAACCAATTTAAGTAAGAATGCAGAAATAGTAATGTGATAAAATGGCTGAAATCAGCGAAGGAGAAATAAAAGGGCTAAACAAGTACGAGCTTGCTCCATTGCCCTATAGCCTTGACGCGCTAGAGCCGTATATAAGCAAAGACATACTCGACGTTCACTACAACGGCCACCACAAGGGCTATGTCAACACCGCAAACACGCTAATCGACAGGCTGAACGGGATAGTAAAAGGCGATATAACAAGCTACGACATACATGGAATATTGAGAAGCATAACATTCAACATAAACGGTGCTAAGCTGCACACCGCCTACTGGAACAACATGGCTCCAAACGGAAAAGGTGGCGGAAAACCTGGCGGCAAGCTTGCAGACCTGATAGACAAGCAATACGGCAGCTTCGACAAATTCAAGAAGCTTTTCACAGAGGCCGCAAACTCCAACCCAGGAACGGGCTGGGCGCTTCTCGACTACGACACAGAGAACGGCAATTTGCAGATAATAACAGTTGA
>JBMFVN010000022.1:0-11363 GCA_049965975.1 Candidatus Micrarchaeia archaeon | reverse complement strand
GTCCACACAGCGCCAGTTGCCTGCCCCAACGTAACAGCTAAGCTGCCCGGAGTTGCTATTGGGTTGCTGCACAAGAAGCCTGATTGAGGAATGCACGCTGTTCCGAGGAACTTGGTGCTGCTGAATGCTCCTAGGCCAAAGAGAAACGTCAATGCAATTGCTACTATTACTGCTATTACTGTAATTATTATCATTGGCACAAACCAGCCTAGAAAAGCCTTTCCAATGCTTACATTTTGCTGCCTTGCAAGTGTTATTGTCAGGACAATAAGTGCCCATATAGCAAGCGCAAGTATCACAAACGGCACTAAGTCGAGCCACATAAAGAATACAGAAACGAATTCGCCAAATACGAACGCTGTAAGCGTCTTGTTGTATCCGCCTTGCCAGAACTTGAACAGGTTCTTTGAAAAGAACTGTACTATTGCGGCGCTTATAAGTGTGCCTATTGGTATGATTAGGAATATCTCTAAGGCAATAACAAAAACGGCAAGCACCAAGGCTATCGTGCCCAATACGTTCGTGCTTACGAATGCGCCGAAAGGCAAACCCGATGGCACTTCGTATGCTATGACTCCGGCAAGTAGCGCTACGATGACAAAAGGAATTAACGAAGCCCGATAGTAGAACTTCAGTGCGTTTGACGTGCTCATTTCTTCAGTGTTGAAGCTCGGATGCACAATTCCGCTGAACGCCCTTTTCGTGTCGTCCCATAGTGACATAGACTCACGCCAGCAATATCAACGCCAAATTTAAAAAAGCTTCGTTTGCCTTGTGCTTGGCTGAGTTTCAGCAAGCTATTTATTCTTCAACTGAACAAGCATATTGCCTGACATGTGATGAAACGAGGTATTTCTGATAAGTGATGAAAAATCAGTATGACTTTGCGAAGTTCGCCACGCATGTTGCCTTTTTGCCGCAGTATACGCATTTGGCGTCGGGCTTGAAAGCACTCTGGTCGAATGGAATGTTTGTTATCTTCGCACCTGTCTCCTCCTTTATCTTTGCCTCGCACTCAGCTCCTCCGCACCACGGAGCTTGCACAATTCCTCTCTTTTCCGCGAGGATTTTCTTTAGCGAAGCATAGTCAAAGGCTACGTGCAGGTTTTCTTTTAGAAGCTTCTCGGCCTTGCTGTAAAGGCTTGCCTGTATGTCGTCTAGCATCTTGCCTATTTCCTGCTCTGCTTTGGCCTTTTCTACTTTTGTCTTCTCGCCAGTGTCGCGCCTTACGCAGGTAATTGTGTTTTCCTGCACTTCCTTATCGCCGATCTCTATTCTTATTGGCACGCCTCTAAGCTCATATTCGTTGAACTTGTAGCCTGGAGAGTAGTCTGTGCTGTCATCCAGCTTGACCCTGAATTTGCCAAGCATTGATTGCACTTCCTTTGCATATTCTAGCACCTTCTTCTCGCTGCCCTTCTTTAATATGGGTATTATTACTACCTGAGCATAGGCGAGCCTTGGTGGCATGACAAGCCCCTTGTTGTCGCTGTGCGTAGCTATCATTACTCCAAGCTCTCTTGTGCTTATCGCATAAGTGTTCTGCCATGCGTACTTGTACTCGCCGTTGGCATCAAGGTACTTTATGTCAAACGCCTTTGCAAAATTCTGGCCGTCAAGGTGGAAATCGGGACCCTGAATCGCGTAGCCGTCCGGAAGCACGTGCTCTATGCTATAACTGTGTACAGCTCCTGCAAACTTCTCGCTTTCGCTTTTTATTCCAGGAATTCCAGGGAGCGCCAGATAATCCTTGAGTATTCTGAGGTATAAGCCAAGGATGAAGTCCCGCTCCTTTTCTGCCTCTTCCTGCGTTGCAAAGACGCTGTGGCCCTCGTTCCACAGGAACTCCCTAGACCTTATGAAAGGAGTAGGATGCTTGAATTCCCACCTTACAACATTGTTCCACTGGTTGTAGCGCAGAGGCAGATCTCGCCACGACCTTATCCATTTTGCGAAGCTCACATACATTATTGTCTCTGATGTAGGCCTAACTGCAAGCCTTTCATCAAGCTTCGAATTGCCAGTTTCGGTAACCCATGCAACCTCCGGCTTAAAGCCTGTGAAATGCTCCGCCTCTTTTTTGAGCAGCCTCTCCGGTATGAACAAAGGAAAGTACACATCCTCTACGCCGTTAGCCTTAAGCTCCTTGTCTACTGCCTGCATTATTGTCTGCCACGCAAAATACGCAGCAGGCCTGAATACAAGCATGCCAGATACTTCGCTATAATCAACAAATTCTGATTTTGTTATAAGCTCCGTATACCATTCTGAGAAGTTGTCCTCCTTTCTCTGGGTAATGCCTTCCTTGTTTTCTTTGCTTTCATTAATGCTCATAGCACACCAAGCCTGTGCAGCTCTTTCAATAAGCCACTATTATTCTTGAACAAAATAGATTTTATACCTGCCGCTCTTGCCCCTTCAACATTCTGGATTTCGTTGTCTATGAACAAAGCCTGGTCGCTTCTTATTCTCATCTTTTTGAGAACATATTCAAAGGCGTTCTTGTTTGGCTTTCTCATGTGCATGTAGCAAGACGCGAAGCCGAATGAGAAAAGAGAGAGGTAAGGGGCAAGCAGCCTTTTCACATGCCTGTACCTGCTGTAATCTACATTCGATAAATATGCTATTGCATAGCCTTTTTCCTTTGCCTTCTTTACTGCGCTGATTGTGCTTTTGTTTATTTTTGCGCGCCTTTCAAAGTTGCCTGTCCAGTCCACTTGGCTGGCCTTTATCCCGAAGACCTTTGCCATCCTTGCATAGAATTCTCTGGCTTTCATCTTTCCTATTTCAAAATCAGGAAATAGCTTTGTTCGCACATATGCTATCTGCTTTTTTGTAACACGCCTGTCTTTTGAAATGTGTGCTATTTCTGTTTCAAAGTAGTCGCTAGAGTTGTCATAGTAGATTATTACTCCGCCTAAGTCAAAGATAAGTGCCTTAATCTGCTGCATGCGCCCGCCTAGTCTATCGAAAAGCCTCCTGCTGGCAAATGCTGTATGATGTAGTCTATATCTTCAAAGTCAAGCCTTTTAGCTATTTCTTTTGCAGCATCTGATTTCTTGGTGTTTCCAGGCCTGAGCCTTACTGCCTTGCCCGTGCTCGCGCCATGTTCATAAGCTGTTGCCGGCATTATTATGAGCCCGCTTGTCTCTACTATGAGCTTAGTAGGAACCAAATTTAACACGGCATTGTCCTGTATGCTTGACTTGTTTATTTCGATGTCTGGCTTGCCTAGGCACGCATACAGCTCTAGCTTGACATTCCTGAACCATTCGCGTTCGCCCGTTATGAGGAAGCTGCCCGGCGAGACGTAGCCTTTCTGGCTTGATTTCGATACTTGGTCCCTTCGCGCAGCAAAAACGTCTACTGCGCTGAGCTTGTCTTCCCACGCCTTTGAGTAGCATGCAGCAAACTGCGCAGCCTCTTCCCTTGTTTTCTCATCGGCCTTGGCACCCTCTTTAAGCACTACTGCAGAAGCCCCGAATATGTTTGCATGGAAGAACAGGTCGCCCTGCTCAAAATACTTAGAGTTTATCTCCTCGTTTTGCTGCGCGCTCCTGCCTCCGATCGCAAGCATGCCGCTGCTTGTGAAGAACCAGTTGTATTTCTCATACCATTCCCTTTTCTTTATCTGCTTTAGCTTCTTCTCCCTTGTGCCTTTCGAAGCTATTTCCTTCTTCTTTTTCTCAAGGTCGAGCACTGCCTGGGCTGCCCCCTTGGCCTTCTTCTCTAGCTCCTTAGCTTTTTTAAAGTACTCTTCTGCATTTTCCTGAGCCGATTTCGTATAGTCTATGTCTGCTTCAAGCGCCATGGTAATTTTTTGTCAGGTAAAATTAATAGCATTGCTGTTGCTACACTATAAATCTAAGGATTATCGCGATTATGAAGCCCATTATGCCAAGTATGATGGTTCCTACTAGCACTATCTTTGTGGTTCTCACGAACTCGTCGTGCGTAGGCTTGTAGCTTACGCTAAGTATGTGCTTAGACTCAGCGTAGAATCTTTTGAAACTCGTAATCGGATTAAGATTCATGATTTTATTTTGTCGTTTTGTTTTATAAGCTTTCTCAATGCAGTTATGCTATGCCTAGCCTAGAAAGACTGGATTACGCCAAGAAGTGCATAGTAGCAGGCTGCATAATAAGCAAAGATGGCAAGGTTCTGCTCATAAAGCACAAGAAGCTCGGAGTGTGGCTTTATCCTGGTGGCCACGTTGAGCCGAACGAGCATCCTCACGAGGCGGCGGTCAGGGAAGCGTTTGAAGAGACCGGGCTGCATGTCAGGCTTTTTTCCTGCAGCAAACTGAACATAAAAACAAAAGAAGCCATTTCGCTGCCTTTGCCCTTTGCAGCAATGCTTGAGAACGTGCCTTACAAGACTGGCGCTCATCTTCATTTCGACCTTGTATACGCAGCAAAGCCCGAATCTGGAAAGGTCTCTTTTTCAAAAAGCGAAGCCACCGGAATAAGGTGGTTTTCAAAAGAGGAGCTTTCAAGCATAGACACTTTCGAAAACGTGAAGCAGATTCTTCTCGCTTTCTTTGACGCGTGCATCGAGAAAAAGAAAAAGGTTTAAGCTAATCTCCGAAGATCTCATCAAGGTCGGAGCCTTCCGAGCTTTCGCCCTTCCCGCTTGTCTTCTTCTTTATGCCTTCCTCTGTGTACTCGGCATACTCGACCCCGCCCATGACCACCATTACCTTAAGAGAGTTCTTCTGCAGGCTAGGCTCTATCCTGGCTCCCCACTTGAGCAGCGCGTCGTCGCTTATTCTGCTCGATACTTCTTGGAATATGCTTTCGGCTTCTCTAAGCGTGAGGTCCTGGCCCCCGACTATGTTGACTAGCGCGCGCTTTGCAGTGCTCAAATCGACATCTAGAAGCGGGCTCTTAAGCGTGTTCTCTACTGCTATGGCAGCCCTGTCCTTCGTGTCTACTCCGTTGCTCTCTCCAATGCCTATCACTGCGTAGCCAGAGTCTTTTAGCACGCTTCTCAGATCAGCAAAATCAAGGTTTACCATTCCAGGCTTTGTCACCATTTCTACAATGCCCTTTGTCGCGTTTGCAAGCACTTCATCGCTTACTTTGAAAGCCATGTTGAGAGGCAAATCAGGGGCGATTCCAAGAAGCTTGTCGTTAGGTATTATTATCGTTGTATCTGTTTCCCTTTTCAGCTTCTGCAAGCCCTCAAGCGCGTTCCTCATTCTAAGCCTGCCTTCACTTGAAAAAGGCAATGTCACTATGCCCACTGTGAGCGCGCCGGCTTCTTTCGCCTCGTGCGCAATTATCGGCGCAGCGCCGGTTCCGGTGCCGCCTCCAAGCCCGCAAGTCACGAATACGAGCTGGGCGTCGCTAAGCATGTGGCTTATCTCATCTTTGCTTTCTATGGCAGCTTCTTCTCCTATTTTTGGGTCGCTTCCTGCGCCAAGTCCTTTTGTGGTCTTCTTGCCAAGAAGTATCTTCCTGTGCGCCTTGGTCATTGCAAGATGATGAGCATCTGTGTTTGCCGCAATTAGCGTTGTGCCTTCAATGTTCATTTCTGACATTCTAGTAAGCGTGTTTGACCCGCTGCCTCCTGCGCCAACTATGTATATTTTCGGCTTTGCAGACTCAATGAATTTGAGCAGGTCTTCGTCGTCAGGGGAATTTATCTCGGTCATTTTATTACCATTGGTCGCCAAAATGCTTATGACTGTTAAAAAATAAATAGGTATCTCTCGTTTTTGCTACGCCGGAATTTTGCTAAATTTGCCTGGCATTGCTTGTGCTTACATTGTTAAGCTTTTCGTGCTTCATAATTATAGGCAGGAGCATGGACAACTCGAGGATTGCAGAGATTTTTGAGGAAATCGCTGACATGCTTGAGCTCGATCCAAAGGCCAACAAGTTCGAACCACTTGCCTACAGAAAGGCGGCCCTTACGATAGGCTCCTTGCAGCAGGACATAGCAGACATTTACAACAAAGAAGGCATAGACGGGTTGACAAAGCTGCCCGGGGTTGGCAAGACAATAGCAGAGCGCATAGAGGAGTACATAAAGACAGGCACCATAAAGAAGTACGAAGAGCTTAAGGCCAAGTTTCCTGTAGACTTTGCAGACTTGACAAGGATACAGGGCATGGGCGCGAAGAAGGCGTTCAAGCTTTACCAGACGCTCGGCATAAGGAACGTCGAGGAGCTAAAGCAGGCAATAGCACAGCACAAGATAAGGGAGCTTGCAGGATTCGGGGAAAAGAGCGAGGAGGAGCTTGCAAAAGGCATTGCTCTTTTGGAAGAGAGCAGAGGCAGGATGCTTCTTGGCACAGCCTTGCCTGAGGCTGAGTCGCTGATAAGCAAGCTGAAGAATTCTGGGCTTGTTGAAAGCGTAGTCATATGCGGGTCGACGCGGAGAATGCGCGAAACAGTCGGCGATCTAGACATTTTGCTTATTTCAAAGAAGGCAGAAGAAGTAATGGATTTTGTCACAAAGATGCAGGAAACAGAGCGCGTAATAGTGAAGGGCCCGACAAAGACAACAGTTTGGCTTAAGATAGGTCTGAGCTGCGACTTCAGGGTAATAGAGCCAGAAAGCTTCGGCGCGGCTATGCAGTACTTCACAGGCAGCAAGGCTCACAACATAAAAGTCAGGGAGATAGCGATAAAGAAGGGCTACAAGCTTAACGAATACGGCCTGTTTGACAGGCGCAACAGGAATGTGGCTGCTGGAGAGGATGAGAAGGAAATATACGAAAAGCTAGGGCTGGAGTACGTGGAGCCTGAAATGAGGGAAGACCGCGGCGAAGTAGAGCTTGCAATGAAGCACGCGCTTCCAAAGCTTGTGCAGCTTGAAGACATACAGGGCGATTTGCACACTCACACCAACCATACCGACGGCCTCAACACCCTGGAGGAAATGGTGCAAAAGGCGATAAGCCTTGGCAGAAAATATCTTGGCAATTCGGATCATTCAAAGAGCGAGCACGTTGCGAGGGGAATGGACGATTCTGGCTTTGAGAAAATGTTCGAAGAAATAGACAAGATAAACGAAAAATACAAGGGCAAGATAACAGTTCTCAAAAGCGGTGAAGTTGACATTCTCAAGGACGGTTCGCTTGATCTAAAGGACAAGACGCTTGAGGAAATGGACTATGTCATAGGCGCAGTGCACACCAACACCAACATGGGCAAAGACGAGATGACAAAAAGGGTTGTCAAGGCACTTGAAAGCGGCCACGTAAACATACTTGCGCATCCTACAGACAGGCTCATAAACGAGCGTGAGCCTATACAAATCGACTTGGACAAGGTCTTTGAAGCTGCCGAAGCCAACAACGTAGTGCTAGAGGTTAACTCTTATCCAAACAGGCTTGATCTTAACGACGAGAATATTTTGAAGGCGAGGAACTACAAGGTGAAGTTTGAGATAGGCACCGACTCGCACAGAACAGACCACATGGAATTCATGAGATACGGTATAGGCACAGCAAGGCGCGGCTGGCTGACAAAGCAAGACGTTATAAACACCTACTCGCTAACTGATTTGCTCAAGTTTTTCAAAAGGCGATAATGTGAAGGTCGTGCTCGCTGCTGCGTCGACCCCGAACGGCATCATAGCAGGCAAGGGCGACAACCTCAGCTTTATAACGCAAACAGAGTGGCAAGGCATACTGAAGAGGGCTTACGATACAGGCAACTGCGTCATGGGCTACAGGACTTATAAAGTAATGCTGAAGAAGGGCAAGTTTCCTTTCAATTGTCTTAATGTTGTTATGACAAAGAGAAAGCAAGAAAAGAACAAGTGGCCTGACAAGGTCTTGTTTACAGGCAAATCTCCAAAGGAAGTGCTTAAGATGCTTGAGCAGAAAGGATTTTCAGAAGTTTTTGTGCTTGGCGGTGGCCATTTGAACGCAAGCTTCATCAAGCAGAAGCTTGTCGATGAAATTGTGCTCGACTTAGAGCCATGGCTCTTTACCGAAGGCACAAAGATGCTTGAAGGAAAAGCAATAAGCCAAAGGCTTAAGCCGCTAGAGGCGAGGCTTGTCTCTCCAGATGAAATACGAGTAGTATACAAAGTAGAGAAGTAAAGCTCAAAAGAAACAAGCGGCAGCAAAGCAAGCAATAAAAATAGGAACGTAGAAATAATTTTGCCCTGATAGCTCAGTGGCAGAGCGACCGGCTGTTAACCGGTAGGTCGTCGGTCCGATCCCGACTCAGGGCGCTTCTGCCTGTTTTGCTTGTTTGTCTTAAACTGCTAGTAGTGCTTCTCGTACGCCAGCGTCACTATGTCTTCGTCGCTGACTACGTGGTCTATGCCTACTTTCTGGTTCTGGAATTTTGCGCTCGCCCCGGTTACATAAGCATGCTTTAGGTATTTTGAAGTCTTGGCGTTCAGCTTTCTCGCTATGTCGAGTATCGTGCTGCCCGACCTTATCACGAGCGGCTTATCGAAATCAGGCTCAGCATCCTTGGGCTTCAGGTAAATCCTTATGAGCCCAGTGCTGTTGAATATCGACTTCTTCAGGAAATCAAGGTTCTCTCCGGTAAACGCGCTTACAGGTATAACATCGAGCCCGGTTGTCTGCCTTACCTTCTCTACTGTTTTCTCAACGTCGGCTTTGCTCAAAAGGTCTATTTTGTTTAGCACAATCATGCCCTTTACGTATGTGACGCTTTCAAGTATGTAATCGAGCAGCTCGTCTATCGGCGTTTGCTTTGTAATCGCTACCCTTGCGTTGTAAATGCCGCTCGCCATTAGCGCCTCTGCTATAGCGCCCTTGTCCTTCTGGCTTACCGCGCCCTCTATGTCTATGCCACCTTTGCTTGTCTTCTCAACCATTATGCTCGGCCTTTCCTTGTTTATGCGTATGCTCAGCTTTGCAAGCTCGTCGAGAAGCACCGGCAATTGGTCAGTTGCTGTGGCGTCGATTATGATAAGCAGCAGGTCTGCGGTTCTCATAACGCTGGCTACCTTTGTGCCTTCGCCCTTTCCAAGATGCGCCCCTTCTATTATTCCAGGAAGGTCAAGCAGCTGTATTTTTGCGCCAGAGTATTCGAACATGCCAGGTATTACATCTAGGGTAGTGAACTCGTAGTCTGCAACTTTCGACGCAAAGGTGCCTGTGAGTGCGTTGAGCAGTGAGGACTTGCCAGCCTTTGGAAAGCCGACAAGCACTACTGTGGCGTCGCCAGTCTTTTTTACGGCAAAGCCTGTTCCTTTCTTCTTTTTAGACCTTACCTCTATCTCTCGCCTTATCTTTGCCATCTTTGCCCTAAGAAGCCCAAGATGCTTGTCAGTAACTTTGTTGTACTTGGTTTTTGCATACTCCTCTTGAAGTGCTTTCAGCTTTTCCTCAAGGGCATCTTTGTATGGCATCTAATCATTATCAAGAGGCAAATTATTATTAATGATTTTGCTAAAAATATCTAAGCATATGGGCCTGTAACTCAGCATGGCAGAGTGGGAGGCTTTTAACCTCTAAGTCGAGGGTCCAAATCCCTCCAGGCCCGCTTTAGCATACTTGCTTTTTGCCTGCCTTATTAACAACGTGAGCGGAAAATCCCACACCACTTATTTGGGCTGATGTCACTTACGCAAGCAAAACCAACAGCAAAAGTATAATAACTCGCAAAACTACACTATTTATGTGATTTTTTGATTGTTGAGCTGCTTGGCAAGCCATGCACAGGTAAAACAGCAGTTGCTTTGCAATTAGAACAGGAACTCAGGCAAAGAGGCTATGCAGCTGTAGATGTCAAGTCTCGCTTCAGCAACCCTGGAAGAAACCCTCTGTATGTTTTAGGTAAAAAGGCAGAGGCCAATGCCGAAAGCAGCATACCTTTTGCCCTTGTCTCTCTTTCTGAGCATTTTGTATCCAGGGTTACTTTGGCAATATTGCTGCACAAGGCAATCAACAAGCCAGAAAAACAGAATGAAATATACATTTTCCAGCGGGATCCACTAGATGCTGTGTACTCTTTTGGCATGGCTTTCTTTTCTGTGCCACTGGTAAAATTTCCAATAAATAAGATAGCAGAGCGAGAAAGCACTCCTGATAATAAGCTTGTAGTCTATTTGTATGCGCCTAATCAGATCTTGGAAAATCGTTTGAAAGAAAGGAGCGAAGGAAAAGACCTGCTGCACAAGCGGCTTCTTAGCCGCAGCGACGCTCCATATGCTGATTTGTTCAAAAAAGTGTTTGCAGGCAAGTTCCTCAAAGTAGGCAACTACGAAAGAACTCCAGAAGAAACCGCAAAGGAAATAGCAGACTGGATAGAAAAGCAAATAAAAAGGCAGTAGCTCATTGTTGCTCCTGGCTATTCGGCTTTACTGTAGGGAACAGTATCACTTCCTTTATTGAAGGAGAGTTTGTAAGTATCATTACAAGCCTGTCTATGCCTATGCCAATGCCCGCAGTCGGAGGCATTCCGTACTCTATTGCTTCTAAAAAGTCTTCATCGCTTGGTGGCGCTTCAGGGTCGCCCTTTCTCCTTTCAGCATCTTGTTCCTCGAACTTCTTGCGTTGCTCTATCGGGTCTGTAAGCTCGGAATAGGTGTTTGCAAGCTCCTTTCCGTCAACAAACATCTCGAACCTTTCGCTCAGCTTGCTGTTCCCCCTCTTGTCCTTTGTGAGCGGGCACATGTAGCTCGGGTAGTCGAGCACGAATGTCGGGTCAACAGTCTGCGGCTTTATGTACTTGTCAAAAAGTGCATCAGCAACGTGGTAGGCATTGGGTATTGAAGTCGCAAGATTTTCCTTTTTCATTAGCTCCTTTGCCTGCTCGTCTGTCAGCTCGCTTATGTCCACACCGCAGCCCTTCTTTATTTCGTCAACAAAATACAGCCTTTTGAACGGCGGCCTGAAGTTTATCTTCTTGCCCTGGTATTCTATCTCATATGTACCGTAAAGCTCCTTGACAAGGCCGCTAAGAAGCTGCTCTGTAAGCTGCATAAAAGTGTTGTAGTCGCCGTATGCCTGGTAAAACTCTAGCATTGTGAATTCAGGATTGTGCTCAGAGTCAACATCCTCGTTCCTGAAATCCCTAGAAAATTCGTAAACGCGCTCAAGCCCGCCTATTATGAGCCTCTTCAGGTAAAGCTCGTCTGCTATGCGCAGATACATGTCGACGTCAAGGTAGTTGTGGTGCGTCTTGAATGGCTTTGCAGTTGCTCCGCCGTATACAGGCTGCAGTATAGGCGTTTCTACTTCCAGGAAGCCGCGCTGGTCTAAAAAGTTCCTAATATAGTCTATTATCTTTGTCCTTGTCCTGAATATTCTTCTTGTTTCAGGGTTGACTATTAAGTCTAAGTACCTTTTCCTGTAGCGTATGTCAACGTCCTTTAGGCCATGGAACTTTTCAGGAAGCGTGTTCAGCGACTTTGCAAGCAG
>JBMFVN010000021.1:0-11454 GCA_049965975.1 Candidatus Micrarchaeia archaeon | reverse complement strand
GGTTCTAAACCACAGGAGTTCTGCGGCAAGACCTCAGTCCTGCGCATTTGGCCAAACTCTGCCACCCCCGCTTATTTCTATTTCTTAAGCGCGTCCTTTGTATCCTTGAGCTGCTTCTCGAGTATTGCAACAGCCTTGTTGACTATTTCTATTGCAGGCATCTGGCCAAAAGTCTCAACATAAAACTCAAAGTCTGTATCCGAGAGCTGCTTGTATGTTACAAGCCCTGGCTGAAACTTTGCGTGCTTAGAGCCTGTTCCCATTATGGCCTTGCCCTCGAGCTTAAGCCTCTGGCCTTCTGCAAGTTTCATAATCGGTATTTTCTCATTTGCCACCTTTACGTTCTTGTCGCTACTTTTCAAGTCAGCAGAATATGCAGTGACAGGCCCCTCGGCCTCTAGCGAGAACATGATCTCATCTTTCTCATTGTAGCCCTTGCTAGGTGTTATTATGGGCACAAGGCCTATTCTGTGCGCTATGTACTCGTCGAACATGGCGCTTGTGTTCTCGTAGAAAGTGACTGTATCGATAGCGAATGTAGGCACGCTGCCTATAGCTACTCTTCTGAGCGCGTTTGCAAGGCTAGTGCTTATGCCGCTTACCTTGAACCTTACTGCAAACGGCGTATTCTCTATGAATTCTATTTTCATGGAATCAGGCAAAAACAGCTATGGTTAACTTTATTTAGTTTATATATATAAAACTTACTGGAGCGTTGCCTATGGATTTTTATAACGCATATGAGCGCGAGAAGCAGTCTCAGGGCGACGATTTCGGAAAGAGCAGGCTCTACATGCGTGTAAGGGACCGCATACACCTCTCTCTTTCAAGTGTTGAAAAAAGCAGCTCAGAGTTGCAGATAAACAAGAGCGCAATGAAAGCATACGACGATTCAAGCAGGTATGTGCTAGCAAAGGGCATAACATTCGACCTGCTCGTTATGCTTTACGATGTTAACACCTCTAGCTTTTTTGCTTTCAGGGCTGCGCAGGAAGAAGAGCTGAAAAGGCCCATTAAGGAATTTGTAAGCAAGCTGAAAAGGCCCAACATAGAAATAAGAGCGATAGGCATGCAAAACAGCTCAAAAGACTATGGCACAGGCCTCGCCAATATGATAGAAGCGGCATACACGCTTTGCAAGCCTTATGCTAGGCTTGTAGAGGTAGACTTGTTTGGCACAGACCAGAGGAACATTGCTATAGATACCAAGCTCGGCATGACTTTCGACTTGCTCCTTTTTGACAGGTTCTATAAGCCAGGAGAATTAGCCAATACGCTGAGTGCAGAGGCCTTCAAGGCACAAATCGGAGTTGGCAGCATATTCAGCACAGCAAAGCAGAAGAAATAGCAGCGCTATTCAAATTTTATCTCGTGGAGGTTTGTGTACACAGGACCTTTTTCCGTAAGCACGCTTTGCTTCAGTGCCATGCCCTTAACAGCAAAACTGCCGAAGTCGTCGTTAGAGTGCTTGCTTATGAGCTCAAGCAGCGGCTTCTTTTCCTTTATGTACTTCACCCTTGCAAGCGTAAAGTGCGGCACGAAGCCGTCTACAGCGTGCTCATACGGCACGCTCTCATTTTCAAGAGCCTCGCCGGTAATTGAGAAAAGCCTTTCAAGCTCGTCATTGCCCTTTTCAATGCCGATGTAAACCACCCTGATAAACTTGGGCGAGAAGTACGAAAGGCCTCTTAGCGATACCTCAAAAGGCGAGAAGGAAATGCTGTCAATGGCCTTTTTCGCATTTTCGGCAAGCTTTTCGTCTATTTCACCTATGAAATTAAGCGTTATATGCATAGCGTCTTTAGAGACAAAAGTGAAAGAGCCCTGAAGGCTCTTTATTTCCTGCTCAACAGCCTCTGCTTTTTCCTTTATTACATCAGGCACATCGATTGCTATAAAAACTCTCATTTCCAACACATATCGGTGGTTTTATAGATGACTTAATAAACATAGAAGAATTTAAAAGGATAGACTTGAGAGTAGGCAAGATAATCAATGTAATGACACATGAGCAGGCGAGAAAGCCGATGTATATTGTTACAGTGGACCTTGGAGAAGGCATAGGCATTCGCACGATCGTAGCGGGCATACGCGACCAGTACAAGCCAGAGGAGCTCGTTGGCAAGCTTATAGTTTGCATAGTAAACCTCCAGCCCAAAAATGTTGCAGGAATAGAATCTCAGGGCATGCTTCTTGCCGCAGAAGACAACGGAGTTATTTCCTTGCTTACCCCCAGCAGGGAGGTAAAACCCGGGAGCAAGGTGAGCTAGGCAATTCCATGATAATTGGAATAACTGGCTACACAGGTGCAGGAAAAAGCGTAGTGGCAAACATTCTAGAGAAAAAGGGCTTTAAGATCTTGGAGATGCGCGACGCAGTAGTCGAAGAAATGAAAAAGCAGCACAAAGAAATAACTTCGCAGAGCCTCAGAGAGTTTTCAACTAAGCTAAGGCAAGCCCGAGGGAACGACATAGTTGCAAGGCTCACCTACGCCAAGATAAGAAAGCTCAAAGGTAAAAATATTGCAATAACCGGAATGAGAAGCACTTACGAAGAAGCCTATTTCAAGAGCAAAATAGACAATTTTGTAATCATTGCAGTGGTAGCTCCTGAAAAGCTGAGGTTCGAGCGCATAAGGAAAAGGAACAAGCCAGACGACCCTAAGACGCTAGCCGAATTCAAGAGCATAGAAGAAAAGGAGCTTAACGGATTTTCAGGAAAGAGGGACCCGAGGCACGGGCTAAAAATGCTTGTAGAGCATGCAGATTTTCTTATTTTCAACACGGGCACGATGTCAGACTTAAGGAAAGACGTGTTTTCTGTAATCGACTTTCTAAGCAAGACGCAACGCAATAGGCTTAGAAGATGACTGCACGCGTGAACATGCTCATGACAAAAGCTAGCACCAGCATTATGACAAGGTCTTCTATGAGCCATGCTATTGGGAATATCAAGAGCAGTATGCCGAATATTGCAGCAAGCACTGCAAAATAGGCTATTTTGTTCCACCTGAATACCTTGCTGCCATCAAGCGGGAAAATAGGAAGCATGTTGAAAAACGCAAGTATTATGCTTATCAGCATGGTGTAGAAGAACATCTCGTAAAGGTAGCTTTTCTGCGGCACAAAAAAGCTCAGCAGCATGAACACTGCGAATACCGCAAAATTTGTGAGAGGCCCTGCAAGCGACACATACGCGTCTTCCTTTTTAGTAAAATAATTAGTGTAGATGACAGTCGCGCCGGGCAGGCCTATCAAGAAGCCGAACATGCTTGTAAGCAGCGTTATAATAAGGCCTGTGTCTGACTTCCTGAATGCAGCTATTGCCCCGTAATGCTCAGCAACCACCTTGTGCATGTATTCGTGCAATACGAATGAGAAGGTTACTGCAACAAGTGCAATGGGAAAGAAATAAGCGAGCGAGGCTGCGCTCGGCGCGCTCTCTACGCCCCCGTTAAACACAAAATCGAATGCAAAAGCCAGGACAAGGTCAGCAATAAGCATGTCCTTTATCTCCCTGCTAAGCCTCAGATTCTCCCTTACGTAACGCATTTAGGCACCAGCAAAAGGTTATTGTTGTTATATTTATCTTTGCATAATTATAAATTCATAGGAGCCCAAAAAGAAAAAAGAAAAGCAAAGCTAAAAATATTAAGCAGCTACTGGTAATAATTATATTAGAAGCTCCATCGTCTAGTGGTCAAGGATAGCGGGCTCTGGACCCGTTGACGCCAGTTCGAATCTGGCTGGAGCTAATTTCTTTCATCGTACTGATCAGCCTTCGCTACCTTTTTATGCTTACTCTTTCTCATTTATGCTGAGAGTGCATGCCAACCGCTCAACAGCTTAAAGACCATGTAATCGTGTGCGGCTACGGACTTGTAGGTGAAAAGATAGTCGAGCTATTTCAGCAATATCACATTCCTTTCGTAGTCGTGGAAATAGACAAGGCAAAGGCAGACTACCTTAAGGAAAAAGGCATACCCACTGTTTGGGGCGATGCTACTGCATCAAGGACCCTGAAGGAAGCCGGCATAGAAAAGGCCAAGGCAATAGCTATAGCAACAGACGATGATGCAAAGAACCTTTTCATACTTATAACTGCAAAAAGCCTAAATGAGCACATAATAATTGCTACCCGTGCAAACAGCGACATAGTTGTGAACAAGCTCAAGGAGGCAGGTGCAGGATTCGTTGCTGCACCTAACAAATCTGCAAGCGACGAGCTTTTCAGGGAGCTTTCAAAAGGCGCCTGACATGGAATGGGCAGAGCAGTCAGAAGATACCTTCAACATAATGCTGCTTTCTGTAATAATAGTAGTTGCGATACTGCTTGTTTCGCTTGCCATTCTGTGGCTTATTACAAAGAACGCTTATCTCGACGCATATTTTGTGCTCGATGCCTTTTTCGACGCCCAGAATACTGCTGCCTCTTCTTCGCTCGCTTCTCTCGCATTTTCCCTTGGAGTTTTCAAGCTTTCTTCAATTTTTGCAATAGTGGTAATAGACAACATAAGCAGAATACTCATAACGAGCTTCATATTCGCAGCAGTCATAGACTACCTTAGGTATGCAAACATAGAGGAGCTTATTAACGAGGCAAGGGCAAAGGTTTTGAGGAACCATGTAGTAATCTGCGGTTACAATGAGCTTTCCCAGCAGCTAATGGAACGACTCGATAAAAAAGGCATAAAATACATTGTGGTTGTTCGCTCAGTAGAAAAAGCAAGGCAGCTGTCTTTGCAGCATGTGCTAAATCTTGTTTTGGATTTTACTGATGAGCAATCACTTAAAAAGGCTAATATAGACAAGGCGCAAGCCGTCGTGTTTGTTTCGGAGAGCGACTCTGACAACACGCTTGGTGCGCTTGTTGCTAGAAAGCTAAACCCAAAAATAAAGATAATCGCAAGGCTAAAGGACGAGCACATAAGGAAAAAGGCGTACATAGCAGGCGTAGACATGGCAGTAATACCAGAATATCTCGCAGGCCTTGAAATGGGCGATTTCATAAGGAGGCAGATGGCTTATGCCAAATAGCCGGTGGTAGCACGAGACTAATACACGCGCTTTCTGTGTTTATGCTTTTTGCATTTTTCGCAGCTTCAGTGCTTCTAGCTTTCCTTGCAATACACAATCTTGTGTTTGCCCTTATTTTTGGTGCAGTAAACATTCTCGGCGCGACTTTCCCTCCGACTCCTAAGCTCATAGATGCTCCAAATCCCTTTGCGTATTCCTCGCTGGCAATAGGAATAATAGGCAACGTTGTTCTAACAATTCTCTTTACTTCGATTTTCTACCAGCTTCTAAGCAATGTAAGCATTGCTGAATGGTTTTCAAACCTAAAGATAAGAAGGATGAAGTCGCCTATTATCATAACCCCGATAAACGGCATAAGTCAAGAACTTGCAAGAAAGTTTGCTCAGAACAAGATCGGTTACGTTCTTATCGACCCTGATAGACGCAAGGTCAGGCGCGCAATAAGGTCAGGCTTTGTAGCCCTTTTTGGCGACGCAGCAGATGCAAGCTGCTTGAAGAAGGCAAAAGTAAGCGAAAGTAATTACGCATTTACCCTTTATGAAGAAGACCTAAGAAATGTATTTACTACCCTTGCGATAAAGAACGCAAACAGCAAGTGCAGTGTCGTCTCAAGAATAAAGCGCCTCGAGGACATTCCTAAGCTAGAGCACGCTGGCGCTAGGCGCATTATACTGCCAGAAGCCGCAGTAGGAGAAGAACTTGCCAACTATATAATTTCAAAATACTGAATTTTCCAAGTTTCCTAAATGCACGCCTGTGCGAAAGTCTATTAAACTTTTTAATGCTAAGAGAAAATATGGCTGACCAACCGAATGCAGAGAACCAAGCAGTTACAACTTCTATCGACGATCTTGTAAATTACTTGTCGCAACATGGAGAAACAGACTCTGTAACACTTGCAAGGAACCTCAACGTGCCCGAGAACATAATAGAGACCTGGGCAGGGGTTCTTGAAAAGGCAAATATAGTCAGCATTAGCTATAAGGCAGGAAAAATGTATGTCAGCAAAGCTATAGCAACGCCTCAGCAAGAAGCAACAATACGCCAAAACGTAGAAGAAAAAAGGCAGTCTCTGGCAAACGAAGTGACGCTTCAACTTCAGGATCTTGAAGAGATAAACAGCACCATAGAAGAGCTGAAAAAGTACAGCCAGGAAGTAGAGAATGCCTACAAGGCCAGGGCCGGCGACCTTAAGCAGGTTACTGACAGACTAAATGCTTACGAAGCAGAAATGCAGCGCCTAGAAAAGCAGATTGCTGAAGGCAAAGCATATATCGAAAAATTTAAGGGCGAGCTTAGCGGCGATATAGCTTCTTTGAACGAAAAGGTAAAAGTGCTAGATTCACTTGCTTCAGGTGCCGGAGCAAGCGATGCGCAGGCACTGCTCCAGGACATAAACAGCAAGCTTAACTATGGCAAGCAGGAGCTTGCATCTTTGCGCTCTTCTTTCGACAAGCAGATCGATGAAGCACGCAAGCAGTTTATAGAGCTAAGCGAAGGAATAAACAAGGAGCTTTCTCTTCTCAGCAATTTTACTTCACAGCTCAATGACCAAATCGTCGAATACAGGTCTGCAATGAACTCATATTCGAAAGAGTCGCAGGAGCTTAAGAGGCGCATAAATTCGGAAATAAATAAGCTTACTGATGAGTCTGCGAAAGCGGCTCAGCAGGCTGAAGCACTCTACGCAAACGCCGAAAAAGAAGTAGCTGCTTTAGCTTCTTCGCTTGCCGACCTTAAGTCCAAGTTCCCAGAGCTTACAAGCTTTACCGAAACAATAACCAGCATAAACAAGGAACTAGAAGAAGCTTCAAGTGAGAGAACAGCGCTCGTGTACGCTTTTAACGAGCTTGCAAAGCAGCTCGCTTCTATTCAGAACCTTGGTGCAGGGGTAACAGGAAAGAAGGTCGAGCAGCTTCAAAAGGCTCAGGAGCAAATAGCATCTACTGAAAAGCAGGTCGGCGCGCTTGCAAAGAAAGTAACAAGTACAAGCGGCAAACTGAAGGAGCTTGGCAAAAAGAAGAAGCAGTGATGAAAAATGGCTGAAAATGGAACAGTTTATGCTTCTTATGAACTTGATGCGCACGGTTTGCCAATAGAGGTAACCATAGCGGACCGTGGAGATTTTGTGCCAATTTACGAGGTTACCGTTCCTGGGCTCGGCGAGGCCACAAAAATTCTGCTTCTATCGCTAAGGCCACAGCTTCTTTCCCTTGTTCCAATAGACCCTACAAGGATAGAAGACAAGGAATACATGGATGAACTAACAAACAAATACATACAGGCTTCATCCGTGCTGATAGACAGGTATTTGCCCTCGACATCGCCTGAGCAGAAAAAACTGCTAATTGCATATATTCTAAACATGATGCTGGGGCTTGGTGACCTAGAGCTGCCTCTTGCGGATGACAATCTTGAAGAAGTTGTAGTCAACAATTCCAAAGAGCCTTTGTGGGTATTTCACAAGAAATACGGCTGGTGCAAGACAAACCTAATGCTAGAAAGCGAGGAGACGATATACAATTTATCGGAGCAGATAGGCAGGAGGGTCGGCAGGCAGATAACCAACCTTAGCCCGCTTATGGACGCGGAGCTGCCAGACGGCTCAAGAGTAAATGCTACCCTTTATCCTATCTCAAACACAGGCAACACCATAACAATAAGAAAATTCGGCAAAAACCCGTGGACTATGCCAGCAATGATAGCCAACGGCACAATATCGCCAGAGATCGCCTCTTTCGTATGGCTAAACATACAGAACGAAATAAGCATGTTAATCTCGGGAGGCACTGCAAGCGGAAAGACGAGCTTTCTCAATGCAATGAGCATGTTCATACCTGCAAGCAGAAGGGTAATTTCAGTTGAGGAAACAAGGGAGCTTACACTGCCTTCATTCCTTCAGTGGGTTCCTATGCTAACAAGGCAGCCAAACCCAGAAGGCAAGGGTGAGATAACGCTTTATGACCTTATGATAAACGCGCTTAGGCAAAGGCCTGACTTCCTGCTTGTCGGAGAAATAAGAACAAAGCAAGATGCGGAAACGCTGTTCGAAGCAATACACACAGGCCACGCGGTCTATGGCACAGTGCACGCAGATAATGCCCAGGACACAATAGTGCGTATGTCAAATCCGCCCATAGACATGCCAAAAATAATGCTTAATGCATTCGGCGCCATAGTAACAATGTTCAGGCACAGGAGGCTAGGCATAAGGCGCATCCTTGAATTTGCAGAAATGCTCGGAAGCGGCGATGTGAATGTGCTTTATAGATGGGATATGCGTAACGATGTGTTTTCAAAAATTTCTGACATGTCAAGGCTAAATGACATGCTTTCCCTTTATGGTGGCTATACCGGACAGGAGCTTGTGCAAGAAATACAGGAAAAGAGCAAGGTTCTTAGCTGGATGGTCAAGAACAAGATCACCGATGTCGACACATGCGGCTACATAGTAGCAAGGTATTACAGCAACAAAGACAGCATACTAAAGCTTGTAGACGGTAATGTACCATTTACTCAGGATCTGTTTGAGAAGCTTAAGTCAGGTGGAATATGACCGATTTCGAAGAAGCAAAGAAGCTTGCTGCGAGCATAAGGCAGGAGCAGTCTGCTCCAAAAAGTTTTTTAGTAGACCCTAGCCAAATAAAGCCGGCTATAGAAGTAAATACTTTAACCTATTCAGACCTACTCAGGCAGCTTGGTTTCATAAAGCCTGAGAGAATACAAGTCCAAAGGCCTCAGCAAGAAGCCCAATTAAGGCCCGTTCAGCAGCCAAAAGCTCAGCCACAGGCACAGCCTCAGGTTCAGGCGCAACCACCGCTGGCAGCACGTAAACCCATGGTCGAAGAAGAAAAGCCAAAGCCTGCAGCAGCAGCTAAGCCAGTTAAGCCTCAAAGGCACATATTTGAAAAAGAGCTGAAAGAAGCTACAGAAAAGCTAGAGAAAATATCAAAGGTCTCAAGCGAGATAGAAGGCGAGATAGCAAAGCAGCAAGAGAAAAAGCAGGTCAAGGGGCTTATCCTGCCAACGCTTTCAATAAACGACCAGCTGAGCGACCTTGAAAAAATAAGCGAGGGATTGAGTGAGCACGTGTTCAACGCTGAGCAGCTCAAGATAATAAAGCTCGAAGCCAACGGCCTTGCAAGGCTCATTGCGGAAGGCAAGGAAGCAAGCGCGCCAGAAGACCTTGCAGAAATGAGAAACAACCTGCTCAAGCAGGTCATTGATGCGGCGAATGCTTATGTTGTTTAAGAAAAAACCACAACAGCTCAATACTGAGAAGCCAATAGGCTTTACTAAAAGCAGGAAGTTTCTTTTCTTCAAAATCAAGGCAAAGCCCATCTACGCACAGGCGCAAAAGCCTAAAGAAGAAAAAAGATTAAGTGTTTTCCAAAAGGAGGTTTCAAACATAGTGAAAACACCCCAACAGCAGGCAGCGCAAAAGCAGCAAGCACAAGCAGAGAAAAAGCCATCCGCACTTGCAACCTACTTTGCCAAAGTTGCTTTGAAGCACAAGGACCTCGAGCCGGCGCTAGCTGAGGTTGGCATAAAGGAGAACGTATACGACTTTATAAAGCGCATGTTCATAAATGCGATAATAGTAAGCTTGGTAATAACAATAGCCACAGCAGCAATGCTTCTTCATTTCGGCCTTGGAATTACAGGCTTGCTTCTTGCCGCAGTGCTTGGCTACGCCATGTATTCTGTGCTTTTCCAGCGCTTTCTCTTGTTTCCTTTGCAAAAGAGCAGGCAGCTCGGCAAGGGCATTGAGCGAGACATACTTTTTGCAGCAAGGGACTTAGTAATAAGCCTTCGTTCAGGCATGCCTTTGTTCAACGCGATAACCGCGGTTAGTGTCGGCTACGGCGATGCAAGCAAGGAATTTGCAAAGATAGTCGAGCTTGTGCAGCTCGGCATGCCAATAGAGCAGGCAATAGACAAGGTCAGCAGCGAGAGCCAGTCAAAGACTTTCAAGAGAATAATGCTTCAGGCAAGCGTAAGCATAAAGTCAGGAGCAGACATAGCCGGGGCACTGCAGGGTGTTGTCGAAGATGTAACGCAGGAGCGAGTCATAGAACTGAGGAGATACGGCCAAAGGCTCAACGCCCTTGCAATGTTCTACATGCTTTTCGGAGTAATATTTCCGAGCATGGGTATAGCAGTGGCAGCTATTCTCACTACTTTCATAAACATATTTTCAGTAACGCCCACGCTTCTGCTCTTCGCCCTTGTCGGCATATTCTTTTTGCAAATAATATTCCTGAATATTATGAGGTCTTCTAGGCCTGTTTTCGCAATGTGAGCTCATGCAAATAAGGTTCGAAAGACTTGTTTCGAGGCGTGTCGCCGAGCTTGTGTCAGAAGAGCTAAAGCTTGCCGGCTCAAAGATTCAGCTTGAGTCATTTCTCAGGTATATCATACTTGGCAGCCTGCTAATGTTTGCTCTTGTTTCTTTCGTGCTGTTTCTGGTATTCAAGGTAAATGTGTTCCTTTCAGCGCTCGCAGGCCTTATCGCTTTGGTCATTCCTTCAATAACGGCATATGCCCTGCTCGAGCTCAAGATAGAGCAGCGCAAGTCTTTTGTTGAGAGCATACTGCCCGATTACCTGCAGCTTACTGCTGCAGACATAAGGAGTGGCATTGCTATAGACAAGGCCATAGACTCTGCCGCAAGGCCGGAATTCAAGTATTTCAGCGACGATGTGCACGATATAGAAAAAGAGCTTTATGGAGGCATGACTCTCCAGCAGGCATTGCAAGATCTTAGCAAGAGGTACAGGTCTCTCCAGCTTCAGCATACTGTGCGCATGATAGTAGAAGGCGTGCAGTATGGCGGCGGCATGACTGACCTGCTCAACCAGATAGCAAAAGATATTCGATCCCAGCAAACTATACAGAAAGAAATCTCAGGCCAATTGTTCCTTTACACAATCTTCATAGCCTTCGCCGCACTTATAGGCGCGCCAGTGCTTTACGGCCTTACAAGCCAAATGATTGCTGTAACAGATACAGTATGGGCAGGCATTCTAAAATCAAACCCTGGCGGCTTGCCTACTGTGGGCGTTTCGTTCTTAAGGCCAAGCCCGCCAAAGATAACTATAGCAATGTACCATAACTTTGCAATAAGTGCTGTTTTGCTCATAACGGGCTTTGCTGCCTTCATAGTCAGTGCAATATCCACAGGATCTGTTTTCAAAGGAATGAGGTACTTGCCTATTTTCCTGCTTGTTGGCATAGCAATTTTCTTCCTGACCGCCTTGGTAATAGGTGGCATGTTCTCGACAATAAGCGGCGGAGCTGCTGGTGTTTCGGGAGCCGGCATATGAAAAGACAGAAATAGAAAGTGGGCACATGTGGTTAATGTTTTTCAGCTAATTAGCCAACAAGGCCCAGCGCCTGGAATTCGTCAGCAACACTG
>JBMFVN010000020.1:3056-11678 GCA_049965975.1 Candidatus Micrarchaeia archaeon | reverse complement strand
AGAAAAGGTATTTGGGTTGGGCTCCATACAGCTCTTGATGGTAAAGTGTGCATTTCAATACTTCTTCGTCGCTCAGGCCGCTTATGCCAGTATCTTCAAAGTTTATTATCAAATAGTCCTCGTCTTTTAGCTTTCTATCCTTTATAAAGGAGTAAAACAAGTATGTCTTGCCAGCCCTTCTCGGCCCTATTATTGCTGTTATAATGCTTCTGCTAGGCTCCAACCTTATGTCTCTAAGCCTTACCTCAGCGAGTATGGGTTTTAGATACGCCTTCTTATCGAGCAAGTACTGTTTCAAATCCATAATAATATAGGAGGAAGAAATTATATAAATCCTTCCCTTTATAAGATCCTATTTTTATTGACATTTATATATCTTTTGATACACACGCGTATGCAATAACCTTGGCAGCAGTCGCTCTCATGCGCCTCTAAAGAGTGCGGTTTTGGCAATTTCCACTAAAATAATTTCCACTAAAATACATGGATAAAAACCTCAATGTGCCTGGTAAAAATTGATTTGGCAAATTGGGTTAGGTCAAAAAGTTAGAGACCTCGCTGCTCAAAGTGGCGAAGTTAGGCTAGGAAGAGTAAAAAATAAATATCTCCTTGCATGCTTATTTATATTGGGTGGTTGCATGGTAGCAAGAAGGAATAGGTCTACCGGAAGGTGGCTTATGCCTGAAATTCCAGAGCTTTATCCAGAAAGGCTGAGCAAGTATCTAGACACGCTGTTCTACGCGCCGAGCGCGCTGCTTTCAGACTTTGCCAAGATGCCAGATGTTGACCTTATAGACGAAGGAGACCACATAACAGTAAAAGCAGACATGCCTGGAGTAAAGAAGGACGACATAAAGCTGAAGGTGAACAAGTCAAACATAACGATAAGCGCGGAGACAAAGAAGGAAAAGGAGGAGAAGGGCAAGAACTACTACTACAGCGAGCGTGCGGCATCGAGCTACTTCAGGAGCATACCTCTGCCAACAGAAGTTCTTCCTGACACAGCTGATGCCAAATTCGAGGACGGAACACTCGAGATAAGCATAAAGAAAGCAAAAGAAGAAGGCAAGGAAGTGACTGTGAAGTGACCGTGAAGTGAACTAAGCCATCGTAAACAAGAACAAGCAGCGCGCTTTTGCGGCCCTTTATTTCCTTTACTCCTTTACTTCTTTGCTTTGCTTTTTATTTTATGTTTTCCTCGTTTTTCATTTCAGAGAGCTTCTTTAATGCCAGATAGGTTGCCATTGCTGTATTGTATATGTTCCTCGTCCTGCCTCTTGAGAATGTCCATACATCTTTTATGCCGCTTAGCTCCAATACCTGCTTGGCTATAGGGCCAGCAACTATGCCTACGCCTCTTGGCGCCGGCTTGAATATGAGCTCTGCGCTGCCGCAGCGTGCTTCAAGCTCTATGGGCAGGCTGTGAGGCAGACCGCAGTTGCACTCCCAAGATCCGCAGCCGAACTTTACAGAAATAACGTGAAGCTTTGCGTTCTTTATCGCCGAGCTTACTGTCGGCCTCATCTCTGCTCCCTTGCCTACTCCAACTCCAACGTGGCCGTTTCTGTCGCCTACCACTGCAGTTACCCTGTACTTCTGCTTTCGCGTATCTTTTGTCATTCTTTGAACGCTTGCAACTTCTAGCACCTTGCTCTCAAGGTTTGGCAGCAGTGCCTCTACTATCTCTACTTCCTTTATGGGCTTGCCCATGGCGAAAATCTGCTCTACGCTTACTATCGCACCCTGCTTGACCATCTGCCCAAGCTTTGTCTTGGGCTGCCAAGCCTCTATGCTGAAGGCCTCCTTTTCTTCAGTTACCTCTCTCGTGTTTTGCCTGAACGCCATTTTATCATGCCTTTATCTTCTGCACAACGCTCTTGAACAGCTCCGGCAGCTGCTCAGGCTTTATGCCTGCTTTCATATATGCTCCGAACTGCTTATTTAGCTTTTCCGGTTCCTTGCTAAGCAGCTTCGCATAGTTTGCAACATTCGACAGGTTGTATTCGCTTTCCTTCATCTCGAACTTGCCGCGCAGCTTCATTCCACCGGCTACGCAGCCCTGTGCGAATGCGAAAGGAACAGAACCCTTTATGTTAGAGCTCAGGCCTATGTCAAGTATTGCGTCTTTGTCCTGCTTTTTGAATTTATTTGCAAGGAGCATGCCTGTCAAATAGGCTGTTGCCCTGTTTGCCCTAGAAGGCCAGCCGAGCTTTGCAAGCTCGGCAGAGCTGGCGGTTGCAAGCACCCTGTCGCCGTTTGGCGCATATGCTATCACCTGGCCTATTATGCGCCTGTTTGTTTTCCTGATTACGACTCTGTAAAGGCCGCTCTTCACAAGAGCAAGCCTCTTTGAATAGTCGGTAAGGCCTTCCCTTCTCCTCCTGAATTCAAGTTTCTTGACAAGCTTCTTCATGTGCTCACTTGTAATAGTTCTTCTTTATGTAATCCTCTATTTGCTTAAGCTCCTCGTCGCTCACCTTTACGCCCTCGTCGCTAAGGTGCAAGAGCAAAGACCTCTTGTCTGGAAATGCATTGCCTTTTATAGAAGCATAGAACTTGTCGAACGTCTTTGTGTTTATCTTGCCAATTTCTTTGAGCCTCTTGAGCAGGAGCCTTTGTGATCTAACCTTGCGCTCCCACACCTTTCCGGCTCTCGCCTTTGCAGTTCCCTTGCGCTTTCCGTAGCCTCTCTTCCTTCCCTTTGCCCTCTTCTGCCTTAGCAGCTTGCCGTGCAGGCTTAGATTGTGCTTAGGCAATTCTGCATAAACGCTTCCGTCTTTTATCAGCTTCCTAACATCGTCTTTTGTGAGCGCCTTTTCAGCGTCACTTCTTGCGCTCTCCTTTATTTTTATTGCATTCTCGCCCCTGTGCAGAAGTTCGCCAGCAACGCGCTTTACAAATTTTATTGTCATGCAAACACCACCATCATGCAAGCTTTATGTTGTGCTCTTTCGCGATTTGCTCTAATGCTTCTTTCTTGCGCCTTGACAATGCATGGTAAAGCCTTACTGCAACGTCTTGCCTGTTTGCTTGCTCAAGCAGCTCCTTCTCGTTGTGCACAAGCACCTCAAGCAGGCCCTTGCTGTTCCTGAACCTTGCCACTGCACTGTTCTTGTAGCCTATCTTTGGGCTGTTGCCATGATATTTCTTGCCTATCCTTTGCTTGTTGTCGTCGCCGCGCTGTGCGCGCCATCTGTCCTTGACGTGCTTCCTGTGCTTAGCGCCGAGATTAGGCACAGCAAACTTTGGCTTTTTCTTTTTGACTATTGTGCTCATAAGTATCACTCTTCTCTAACAAGGTATATGCCGTCTTGGAATATTCTCGGATCCTTGTTTCTCTGGAAAGAAAGCTTGAATAGGTTTGCAACTGTCTGGCCTACGTCATAAGGGTCAACGCCCGTTACAATTACGTCTTGCCCCTTTATCTCTACCTTGGTGTCGCCTATTATCTTGGCAACCCTCGGCAGGTGTTCGCCGAAAAAGTTCTTGGCAAAGACCTTGTTTTCTTTTATCTCGAAGCTTATTGGGAAATGCGAATAGATTACGCGCATGTGCCTTGTTATGCCGTTTTGAACGCCTTCCATTGCAGCCTTTATCTCGCTTGAAAGTGCCTGCTCAGCAAGCTTCGCCTTGTTTTGCCTTTTCTTGTTGTCAGTTGTTTCTATTTCTAGCTTGTTTTCTTTCAAGCTTATGCTGAGCAAAGCAGGGTTTGCATGCTTTACAGTTGAGCCTAGCTTGCCGCTTATCTTTATGCTTGTGCCACTCTGGTCTATCTCTATCTTTACTCCCTGCGGTATTTCCAAGCTGGTTGTCATTTCAAACACTTCAGTATACAAAAGCCAAAAGCCTGCCGCCCAGATTGTTAGCCTTCGCATCTGTGTTGCTCATGACCCCTTTCGGAGTAGATACAATCAGTATGCCGAAGCTTTTGCTTGGAATGTATCTTGCTTCGTACTTTTGGTATTCCTCAAGCTTTACAGCATGCCTGGGCTTTATTACCCCGATATCGTTTATCTTTCTTGCAAGCTTGACCTTAAGCATCTTGAATTTACCTGAGCTTACCTCTTCAGCGCTCACAACATAGTTGTTCTTCTTTAATGTCTCAACAACTGCCTTAACGAGCTTTGTAGAGGCGAGAAGGCACTCGTCCTTGCCTATCAGCTCGTAAATTCTTATTTTGTTGAGCGAATCAGCTAAAATGTCCATAAAATCACTGATATTTTTGAAATCCTAGCTCTTTAGCGTGCTCCCTGAAGCAGCGCCTGCAAACATATATGCCGTAAACTCTTATAAGCCCTTTTGAAGTTCCGCAGAACCTGCACTTCCTTGTGCCCTTGCCTTCATATCTATCAGCATAATCGCTTTTCATGTTTTCACTCCTCTTCTGTTATTTTTGTATTGAACCTTTTTGAAATATAATCGATCAGTTCCTCCCTGCTTATTGTTTCGTGCTTCTTTGCAACACTGCCCCTTGCGCGCCTTCTCCTCTTTACCCTCATTCCCTTCCTTGCGAAAGACGCGTTCACGTTCAGGCCGAACATTCCTATTTTAGGGTCGTATTTCATGTTAGAGAAGTAAATGTACTCGTCTATGCCAAAGTTGAGCGAATTGCCCGATATGCTGCTGGGCTTTACAGTGTTGTCTTTTGCGTCAAGAGCCCTCTTCAAGAGCTCGGCCGCTTCCTGCTTTCTTACAGTGACATACGCTCCTATTATCTGGCCCTTCTTTATTCCAAATTCGGGCTTTCTCTCCTTTGCCCTTGCCATCGTCGGCGTGTGGTTTGTAAGCCTTCTAAGTATTTCTTTAGCGTTTTCGTACTTTTCCTCGCTCGAGCCTATGCCTATGTTGAGAGTAACCTTTTCCAAGTAAATGTCTTGCATAGGGTTTTTGTCTTCGTTTGCTTTTGCTTCAGGCATATTACGCACCTACTGCTATTATGTTTTCGGCAAGAGTCTGTATGATGCCGCTTTTTGCTTCAAGCTCTACTGTTGCCTTAGACTGGGCAGTTCCAGGTTTTATAGACTTGAGCTTGCCTATTTCGCCTGTGTGCCTGCCTTTGTAGACAACGCACTGCACCCCTGGCTCGAACTTTACAAGCCTTTCAACCTTTCCTTCCGCCAATACAACAGAATCGTTTACCTTTGCGCCATCAGGTGCAGCCACAACTGTGCCGTCGTGAAGCCTAAGCATGATCTTTTTGTGCTTTGTCACGTATTTGCCTACTATTTTTGCAATGCGCTTTGCATCGCTCGATGCCTTGCTAACACTTATCGCGCCCTGCCTGTTTACTCCTATTGCAAAGTACTCGTTTGTGGGCACTATGTGCACCAAGTCTCCAAATCCTACTGCTTGCTTCTCATCCTTTACAATTTTGCCGTTAAGCTCGATGTTGCCTTTCTTTATTACGCTTTCCGCTTCCTTGAGGGTCTTTGCATATGCTATCTTGTCCCTGATCAGCGAAGCAAGCGTTATGCTCTGCTCAACGCTGTGCCTGCCGGGCCTAGGCTTTAGCAAATACTTTGCCTCTTTCCTGTGCGTGCCAGCGTATGCGCTTGCAGCAAGCCTCTTCAAATGTCTGCTATTTCCCTTGTTGCTCATGCGTTCACCTTAGCCTTTGGCTTTGCATTCTCTATTTTTGCAGCCCTGAGCTTGTCGCTCATGTCAAGGTCTGTTATGTATAGATTAGAAATGCTTATAGGAATAAACGTCTCCTTGCCTTTCGCATTTTTTCTCGTTATGCCCTCTATTTCGGCTCTGCCCTTCTGCAGGCTTATGCTGTGTACTTTGCCTGTCTTGCCTTTCATTGCTCCTGCCATTACCTTCACAGTGTCGCCGCGCCTGAGCTGTATGCTTCTTAGCTTTATCTGGAGCTTTTCCCTTAGCTCCTTTGATATGTGCGCGTGTGCAAAGTGCTGCTTTATGTGCATGCCTGCCCTGTATCTTGCAATTCTCTGCTTTCTTGGCTTTGAGCTTTGAACAATGACCATTAGCATCACACTATTTTAGAGGCTATTCCAGCGAGCTTCGAGAAGCGCTCTACAACCTCCCTGGGTATCGGCCCTTTTATTTCCGTGCCTACTGGCATAAAATCGTCGCCGACCATTACTCCTGCGTTGTCCTCGAACACAAGGCGCATGCCGTTTGCCCTTCTTATAGGCGCTCTCTGCCTGATTATTATCACTTTTACAGGCTTTTTCAAATAGGTAGGCGTGCCCTTTATCACGCTTGCAACTACCACATCGCCTACTCCTGAAGCGGCAAGCCCGCCGTGCCTGCCTCCCTTTCCAAGCTTGCCCACTATCCTGAGCTCGTCTGCGCCGCTGTTGTCGGCACAAGTAAGCACAGAGCCGGGTATTAGGGTCTTTGTAACTTTTGATGAAAGTCCTTTCATAAGCGTCACGCCCTCTTTAATATGTCAACCACTGCAAACGATTTGGTCTTGCTCAATGGCCTTGTCTCTGCTATCTGCACAGTGTCTCCGGCTTTTGCAGCGAGGCATGCAGGATTATATGCAGGTATTCTTGATCTTTTTCTCAAGTATCTCTCGTATTTGTGCAAATACACAGTGTAGCCTATCTCGACAATTGCAGTTTTTGCAGCCTTTGCGCTCACAACCTTGCCAGTGAGCAACGCCCCTCTAGTCTTCACGCTGCCGTGGATCGGGCATTTCGGATCATGGCAGTCTACAAGCTCATTTTTGTTCATAAGCTTCTCCTTTTGTAAAACTTAATTGCCTTCTCTGTGCGATCTTCAGGTCTAAAGTTTATTTCTTCGCCTTTTACGACGAAAGACTTGCCTTCCGCATAGAAGCGGAATATGGCATTTGCCTTTATCACTTTTTTTATACCCTTACTACTATTTATTATTAACGTATTCTTTGTCTCATCGATTACTGTGCCTTGAATGCCTCTCTGCTTTTTGTCAGTGTCTTTTATTACTTTCGCTTTGAGCCCTATGAGTTCGCTAAGCACGATGTTCTTGTTATTGTAATGCATGTATTTATTTTTATTTGTAAATTTATTAAGTATAGTTATAAAAACATATGGGCAAAGGCATGCTTGCTAAAAGCAATGGTGAATTGGTTCAATGGCTTCTCGATTCAAAGTTTGCCGACGAGCGCATCGCTAAGGCGATGCTCGCAGTGGACAGGAAGGATTTTGTGAGAGAAAGCGATGCTGGTATTGCTTACAATGACATGCCAATACCAATACTCGGCAACCAGACTACCTCTGCTCCAAGCGTTGTAGCTTACATGCTCTTGAATTTAGATATAAGGTATGGCATGAAGGTCCTTGAGATAGGCACAGGCAGCGGCTACCAAACGGCTCTGATAGCCAAGCTGGTAGGAAGCAAGGGCAAGGTGATAACAATAGAGCGGTCAGAAGACCTTTACAATTTTGCAAAGGCCAATCTCGGCAAGTATCACTTTTCAAACATAATGCAGGTTTTTGGCAATGGCGCAAAGGGCTACAAAAAGAAGGCGCCTTATGATAGGATCATATACTCTGCAGCTGCACGGAGCGTGCCGGTAGAAACGTTGAAGCAGCTGAAGAAGAACGGTGCGCTGATAGCACCCGTGGGCTCTTTCTCGCAGGAGCTCCTGCTGGTTAAGAAGGCAAACGGCAGGGAGATTCAATACGACCTTGGCCCAGTTGCATTCTCGGCTTTGGAAGAATAACGCTTTCTTTCCTTTTGAATAACCTGTGCTGCGTAGTTGATTGATTTTGAATAGGCAACGCATTTTTATACTTTCCCATTCGCAAGCACTGGCTAATTCAGCCTTTTACAAGTGTTCCTTCAAATTTCCTATCTGTGAGGGCTTTTCTTATGTTCTCTATGCTACTATCTACAAATCTTATCTCTATGTTTGACCTCTTTGCCAGCTTGCATGCCAGCATGTCGAAGACAAAAGCAGATTTGGCTTCCCTTGTATCGTACTTGCTTGCCAGCTCGAGCAGTTTTTCATGGCTTACTGACTTGAGCTTTGTAGCATTAGCGTATTCTGGAGGCTTGTCGTATACATAGCCTGTGCTGCTTATGTTGACAAGCACTTTGCAGCCGAGCGCCTCGCACGCCAGCACGGCATCAGAGTCTGTGCTAATTCCCGGAAACTGACCTGCAAGCACAGCGACCTTGCTTGAATAGAGCGCCATGCCCAATGCATCTAGCCCGTTTGCCATTGCAGCGTTTACGCCTTTTGCTTTAAGGCTGAGCAGAAGAGCATAAGCGTTTAGCCTTGTGGCCTGTATGCCTAACTCGTCAAGATAGAATTCGTTTTCTGCTACGGGCTTGAGCGCGTGAATGTAAGCTTTCGCAACAGCGCCACCGCCTGATACGACAACAAGCTGCTCTTTGAGCGAAGACACAAGCTTGGCGAACTGCGACAGAAACGAGGTGTTTGGAAATATGCCACTAGTTATTACGCTGCCACCAAGCGAGACTACTTTCGTTCAAGCACCATAAAAAGGAATACCTTAATGTTTATAATACTGACCGCATGTTGCTGCGCTATGGCTCGCGCACAGCGCGCTTATCAAAATGATTAAATATCTTTTCAAACACAAAAATAATGCCAAACGGCCATAGAAGCAGGGTAACGCCCAAACCCATTTCGAACTTGGA
>JBMFVN010000020.1:0-3046 GCA_049965975.1 Candidatus Micrarchaeia archaeon | reverse complement strand
TGCTTCGACGTGAAATACTGCCTTCGGGCGGGAAAGCACGTTGCTGTTTGGCACTTACACTTGGTTTTTGCTACTTCTTGCGGACGTACAATTCCTCCATAGCCGAGAGAAGGATTTGAGTATATTCGTTTTGAGGCAGCTTGTCCTTGTACTGCTCTATTCTGCTCTTTGCAAGCTCGCCGTATTTCTTTGCAACTTCCTGAGCGTAGTTTATGCTGTTGTACTTTTCTATTACGCTTCTAAGAAATTCTATCTCGTCTTGCGTCTTGTCTTTTCTCTCTTTCTTGTATATCGCATTTATCTTTTGCTTTTCCTCTTGCGTTGCATGCGAATATGCGTGAAGTATTATGAGCGTGACTTTTCCTTCGTAAAGGTCGCCGAAGTTCTTCTTGCCAAAGACCTTTTCGTCTGCCGTCATGTCAAGAATATCGTCAGTTATCTGGAATGCTACGCCTACGGGCTGGCCTATCTGCTTAAGTATTCCAAGCATTTCGTCGCTTGCGTTTGCAGTTATGGCACCTATCTGCAAAGGACCGTAGACTGTGTAATATGAAGTCTTGCTGTCTGCTATGCGGTAGTAAAGCGCCTCGTCAGCCTTGTCAAGGTCCTTTATGTAGTGTATGAAATTGTTTTCTATGTATTGCCCATCTACAGTGTACTCGAGCATATCGTAGAATTTCTCGTATATTTTGTTGCCGATAGCAGGGCCCACTTGAAGCAGGTAATCCTTTAGCATGCGCCACATCGCCATGTGGCCCAGGTTAGACGCATTGAAGGCATGAATCGGGCCGTAGAGCTTCTGGGCCGCAGGCTTGCCTCTTCTAAGCTCAGAATCATCTTCCACGTCGTCTTGCATCAGTATCCAGTCCTCTGACAGCTGCTGGGCAGCTGCAGGCAGAAGTGCATTCTCAACACTAGAGCCGAAAAGCTGTGCGCTCAATAGCACTAGCCCCGGCCTTCTATAGCTGCCCTGCCTGTCTATGTAATCTCGCATTATGCTGTGGTTTTCAATCGGCTCCTTTATGGGCACATATTTGCAAATTGTGGAATATACTTCTTGTCTGTGCGCTTCTATGTATTCTTTGAAGTTCATATTATCACTTAAATTTAATCAGTTAATTTTAAATTGGAAATGCATGCAAGCTAACAGGGCGCTCAATAGGGAAAAGAATAAAAGGGTTTATCTGCTTATTTCTTACAGTTCTCTTGTTAGATGATACTTATGGGAAAGTTTCCACTTGCAGATGAAGCTCTCGCGCAGATATGGATTTGCAGGAAGTGCAAGGCAAGGAACAAGGCAGGAGCCACAAAATGCAGGAAGTGCGGATCGCCTTATCTGAGACCAAAGCACAAGGAAATAAAGGCAAAGTCAGGAAAGTAGAGCATAGGGTGAAGTATTTATTATGCTTTTTGTTCTATAAAAAAGCGATGGTAACATGGTTGAACTTACACCGATCGAAAGCGCAATAGTCAAGGCAATGCAGGAGCTTGGAGCAGTAAATGAAGGCTCATTGAAAACAGCAGACGATATTGCAAAAAAAGCAAACAGGCCGAAAAGCCTTGTGACTAACACTCTGGTTACTTTGGCCCAGAAAGGGGTTATAAAAAGGGTAGCAAGGGAGAAAGCAGCTGGCTATTACCTTGTGCAACAGGCTGCCGCTTGATCTCTATGGCCGAAGAATCAATTGAATTTTATGCAAATTACAAGGGCTGGGTAGCCGTAAAGAAAATAACAATACGCGAGGATACTAAGCCCGAGGAAGTCGCTGCTCAAGTGGCAGGCATAAGGCAGAGCATAGACAGAAAAGCATTCGAGCTTCTTGGCATAGACACACAGGCTCTAGACGCTTATGCTGCCTCGCTTACAAAGGACATGAGGAAAAGCTATTCTAATCTTGCAAAGGTTATAGAAAGCCTCGGCAAGCAGGAAGCGAAGGAGCAGGTGAGCAAAGCCACTGGCGGCAAGCCAGAGCTCGAAGAAATTGCGGCTACCTACTTGTTCAGGAAAGTCGTGCAAAACCTTGCTTTCGATTTCGACGTAACGCAGGACATGCTTGAAAAGGCTTATCCTTATTTGAAAATGCCAAAGCCTCCAGGCAGAAAGCCAAAAGCCTGAAAGCAAAGTAATTCAAATCATGCATACAGAAAAGCATAAATCTTCTTTTTGAGTAAGCATGCTTGCAAGGGGAGCTAGGCTAGCCTGGTAGGCTTTCAGGTTTGGGACCTGAAGACCCGTGTTCGAATCACGGGCTCCCCGATTTGGTGGTTTAATGCAGCTGAAAGCTAAAATAAAAGTAGATGGCTACGACCTTGAAAAGGTAAAAAGCGGGATAATGAGAATACTAGAGAGCAACAAGCTGCTTGCAATGTCTACCATAAGCAACGGCAAAAGCTACATCAACACTGCCTACTTCTGCTTTGACGAGTTTCTAAATGTATTTGTGCTGAACGATCTAAGCTCGCAGCATGTGGCAAATCTCGCCAAAAATTCAAGCGCTGCATTAGCCATTTACGATTCTACACAGCCTATAGACTCGAAAAGGCAGGGCCTTCAGATTTTCGGTAAGTGCACTAAGGCAGAAGGCTCTTTAGCTGAAAAAGGGCTAGAGCTGTATTTGGCAAGGTTCCCTTCTTTCAGGCAGTGGCTTCAGAACGCAGGCAAGAGCTTAGAATATGCTAAGGAAATGGTTTTCGTTACTGAGCCCGACTGGCTCAAGCTTTACGACGAGCCGGACTTCGGGCACGTGTTCATAAAAGCCGAAATAGAAAAATAGAAAAGAAAATAGAAACAAATACAAACAAACAAAGAGTGTATTCTGAAAAGTTAAGTTAAGTGATTGGCATGGAAATGCTTTACAGGGTTGACAGGAACGACAGGGTGCTTGGCAGAATAGACAGGGATACTGCTCACAAGGAAGGCATTCTTCACAGGTCAGGCGTTGTGTTCCTTTACAACAGCGACGGCAAGGTGCTAATAACGCATAGAAGCCCCACAAAGAAGACGTTTCCTGACCTTCTTGATGCCTCTGCCGCTTTCCACGTAAGA
>JBMFVN010000019.1:0-11974 GCA_049965975.1 Candidatus Micrarchaeia archaeon | reverse complement strand
TCCTGTGCAGCTTATCGAAAATCGCAGTCCTGAAAGGCAATTCCTTGTAGCTCCATTTTCTTGACTTGTAGATAAGCATAGTAGACGGGCAGTTCATGGGCTTGAGACCTACAGGTCCAAAGCTCGAGTCGAACAAGAACATGTCATCACGGTAGTGGTCCAAATGCCCGCTTACCTTCCAGAGTGCTACATTTGCTATTTCTGGGGTGCTTATTTCCTGATAGTCGTACTCAGCTTCCTTTTCCCTCATGAACTTGACAAGCTCGTTGTAGATTATCAGGCCATTTGGATGCCAGTATACCATGCCTGGCGAGACCTCCTGGAAACTGTAAAGGTCGAGCTTTTCGCCTATAGTCCTGTGGTCGGTATCAGGAAGCCCTGACCAGTCACTCTTCTTCACAATTGAAGTATCTATTTTCTCTGCAACCTTGCTTACCTTAGCCTTGCCCTTGCCGTAGCTTCTGGATTGCTCCGCAAGCGGATATCCCTTCACGCTTATGCTGAGCTGCTTGTTCCAGCCGAACGGAGCCGCATGGGTTTCTATGCCTGAGCTTTGCGCAAGCTCCCGCATCTTTGCAAATATTTTCATCGCTTCGCTTGGCGAAGCAAGGTCGCTGCTAAGATGTGCAAAAGGATAAAGCACAAGCTTTGGCACGTTCTGCTTCCTTGCAAAAGCAGCTGCGTCATCGATTGCCTGCTTTGCATCTGCTTCGGTATCGCCTTTTTCAACGCACACGAAAAGCGCAAGGGCGTTCTCAACCGTTTCGCGCTTGCTGCCTGCTTCCTCGTGCACATCAGACTCTGGCTTTACCAAAGCGTATTCTATCTTGTCCACATCCAATTGCAATATTCTCATGATAACACCAACAAGAGAAAATTCTCAGGCAAGATTTAAAACAATAGTGTATAACAGCAGAGAAATAATTCTATTTTTCCTTTTTCTCAACGTAGAAGTTTCCTATCGCAAGGTACTTCGCGCCGGTATTTTCTAAGGTCCACAATGCATCTTCAGGGCTCATGGCTATCGGCATGCCATGCTTGTTCAGGCTGGTATTCAGCACAGCGCCGATTCCTGTAATCTTTCTTACCTTGGCTATTAGCGACCTATAAAGCTCGTTCTCCTTGCCTAGTATCTGCGGCCTTGTTGTCTTGTCTATGTGAGACGCTGCAACAATGTCGTTGAACCTTTCGGGTATTACCTTGTAGCCGACTGTCATGAACCTGTTAGCCCTAGGATAAGGAGCTAGCATTTCCTTTGCATTTTCCTCTAGTATAGTGCTTGCAAAAGGCTGGTAATACGGCCTGCGCTTTATTATAATGTTTATCTTGTTGCGGTTTTCTGGATCGTTTGGCAAGGCGAGAACGCTCCTGTTGCCTAGAGCTCTTGGGCCGTATTCCATTCTTCCTTGGAACCAAAGCACTATTTTGTTGTGTTCTGCTATTTCCTCTGCTGCATAAGCAGCTATGTCTTCAACTTCGTTAAACTCGATAAGCCCTTTTTTGGCGTGCTGCCTAAGCACTTTCTCTATTTCTATGTTTGAGTATTCTGGCCCGTAGTATAGGTCGCTTATCTGCCTGCCAGAAAGCTTGCCGTGCTCTTGGAAGTCTGCAAGGTAAGCTGCACCCATTGCAAGGCCGCCGTCGCCCATGTGCGGAAACACGAAAAAGTCCTTTATCTCAGGCGACTCGTTGAGCATCATGTTTATTATCACGTTTGAAAACAGGCCGCCGGCGACGGCAAGGTTCCTAACTCCTGTTTCTCTTACGAACTGATTTACTATCTTCATCACCTGTTCTTCGACATACCTCTGCACGCCATATGCCAGGGCTTCGCGGTTGTATTTCCAAAGAAGGTGGTCCTTTATGTATTCTGCAAGCTCGAATTCATATTTTATGCCTGTGCTGCTCACAAGCTGCTTTTTCTTCTCCTCGTATCTGACTATCTGCTCCAGCTCTGGTATTTGCTCAGGATAAGAGTATGCGGCAAGAGACATCAGCTTGCCTTCGTCTTCGCTGTATTTCAGGTCGCATGCAAGAGTTGCGGCGCCATAAAGAAGGCCGAGGCTCGCACTTGCTTTGAAAGCAGCAAGGCGCTCGAGCTTGCCGTTGTCGCCAAGGCTTACACTCCCGCTTATGCCGTCTCCTGCTCCGTCGAGCGTAAGAACAAGGGCTTCCTTAAAGCCGGAAGCGTAATAAGCAGATGCCGCATGCGCGACGTGGTGCTCTACAAAGACAAGCTTTCTCGACAAGCCCATTTTCTCAAGCTTGCGCGAAAGTATGCTGCCACCAATATGCGTGCCTATGAACTTCCAGAAGGGCTTTGGATTCTGGTCTTGAACAAGCCTGAATGCAATGTTTTGTAGGTGCATGCGCATTCTGCTTGGCTTCTTCGCCGCTTTTCTCCACAAGTCCCTCCTCTTAACCTCTAACCCGGGAATTAACCTTGCAAAAAGGGCGCTGCCACCGTACCATGGAATTGCAATCTTTTCTATGTCTTCCCTGTCAACCTGGCTTATTAGAAACTTAACGGCATTTACCGGGAACCCCACATCGTTCTTCCTTTTTGTAAACCTCTCTTCGTTTACTGCTGAGATTACCTTGCCTTTTTCCACAAGCGCCGCACCGGCATCGTGCGCATCGTGTATTCCTAGAATTGCCATGCAATACGCTTTATTGCAATAAACTTAAATAAATATAAACACGAGCTAGATAAAAGCCATGCTCGCATACGCAACAACAGAGCTGAAGTCTCCGGTTGCATGCCCAGAATTTCCATACTTTAGCAGAATTCCTTTTTTTGCACCTTTTGCCTTTGCAAAAAGCATTGCAGAGGTTATGGCCCCGTAGCCGCATGCTGTATCGCCGGATTCTGCAAGAAGCCTGTTGAAAAGCACATGGTCTAGCTTTTCTGCAGCTTCAATAGCTGGCATGTCCTTGCTTTCGGCTACGCTCGCAGGCTCATAATGGTCAAAGTCCGAGCTTGCTATAACCACGATGTTCTTGCCCTGCTTTTCAGCTGCATGCAAAATAGCATTACTCACAGCGTTGCTTGCGCCAATGCTCTGGTCGCTCATGCAAATGAAAGAGTACTTGGCATTTGGAAACAAGTACTGCAGGAAAGGAACCTGCACCTCGATGGAATGCTCTTCGGCAATTTCTTCTTCGTTTGTTGAAAACTTGCCTTCTTTTGCAATCTCCTGTGAGAACTCTTTGTCGTTTTTAGCAACGCCTAGAGGCGTCTCCCAGTCCTCTAGTGAAACTGTCACAAAGTCCCCGTAGCCCATGTGGTTTGGCCCTATTATTGCAAAAGCGTCTATTTGCGAGCGCTTTGAAAGCCCAAGAATGGCAGAATAGGTGTATGCTGCTACATAGCCTGAGTACTCGTAGCCTGCATGAGGTGCAACAAACGCCCTAGCGTTCGAAAAATCTACATTCGCATCGAGCTTTGCCTGTTTGAAAAGAAGGGAAAGCATTCGGCTAAGCTCGCCTTTTTCTCCGGGGTAGAAAGAACCTGCAACGGCAGGGCTCCTGGCCATTGAATCGATAAGTAATCTAAACGCAAACATTTATTTGCATATGTTGCAAATTCTATGAGCTTATGCCCGCAAATGTTGAATTAATACTCAGCAGGCTTTACAAAAAATATGGCAGGCAGCTGCACACGCAACTAAAGCACAGAAACAACACCGAGCTTTTTGTAGCCGTGCTGCTGTCGCCGCAGTGCACCGACACGCAGACAAACAAAGTTACAAGCAAACTTTTCAAGCACTTCAAAACCTTTGAAGACTATGCAAATGCGAATCTAAAAACCCTGCAAAGCTATATGCGAGGCCTGAACTACTACAAAACAAAGGCGAAATACTTGAAGGCGGCAAGCAGGCAGATGCTTCAACTTTACCATGGAAAAGTTCCGAGAACAATGAAAGAACTTCTCGCGCTAGACGGAGTTGGCAGGAAGGTAGCAAATGTAATACTCCACGAAGCCTATGGCATAAACGAAGGCATAGCGGTAGACACGCACGTCAAGACTACTGCAAGAAGGCTGGGCCTTACAAAAAGCGACAAGCCTGAAGTCATAGAAAAAGACCTCATGAGGCAAACAGAGCAAAGCAGGTGGGGCGACCTGTCAAATCTGCTTATTGCACTAGGCAGGGATACCTGCAAAGCTGCAAGAAAAGAATGCTACAGATGCGTGCTTAACGATATATGCCCTAGCAGCACAGCCAGAAAAACGAAGATTGTCGAGACTGCCAAAAACCTTTAAAAGGCATAATGCTATTTATAAGCGTGGTGCTTTGTCTAGCATAGAGGACATACAAAGGGCAGAAGCCGAAGCAAAGAAAAAAATAGATATTGCAAACGCAAGAAAGGCAGAAATGATAAACAAGGCGCAAGAAGAGGCAAACAGGCTCATTGAAGACAAAGCTAAAGAAGCGAGCGAAAAAGCTGCGGAAATGCTTAAGCAGCTAGACTCAGAGCTTAAGCAAGAAAAGGAAGAAAGGCTAAAGGCTGCTGAAAAGGAAGCAGGCAAAATAAGAAAGCTTAAGCTCGACAAGAAGACCAGGCAAAAGATAATCGGCGACATGCTTGCGAAGATTCTTAGCTGATAGGCATGCTGCAAACAGAACCAATGCAGAAAGTTAGGGCGATATTCCTAGCAGAGGACAAGAAAAAGGTAATAGACTCGCTGCACGAAATTGGCATTATAGACTTCAGGAAAAGCAAGCTGCAGCTTGTAGACGATACGCCTTTGCCGTATTACAGCGAAATATACGAGCTTCTTGTCAAATTCGAAGGTGCCTTGAGGCTTTTGCCAAAGCAAAAGCCAAGGCAAAAGTTCGAGAAGCTTGAGCTGGAAGAGCTGCTGAACCAAGCAAGAAATCTCAAAGAAGTAGACGAGATATACGAGCTTGCTGAAAAAAAGAAAGTGCTCGAGCAGGAATACAAGGCATTGTCATACGCTTATTACGTTGCAAAAGGGTTCTCGTGCTTGAAAGTGAATTTGAGCAAGATTGCAGAAGAAGCGCAAATGGGCATAGAAGCCTATGCATTCAAGGCCAAATCAGAAGCATTGATCAAGCTGAAAAACAAATCTGGCATAGCAGTGAACGCTTGCAATTCTGGAGAAGAGATATTTGCGCTTGTGGCGTATGAAAAAAACAGGGAAAAAGAAGTGCATGAAATACTCGACAGCGAAAAGCAGCAAGCTAAAAGGCTAGACATAAAGGCAAAGTACCTTGAAGCTAACACAAGCTCAGACAAGCTTGCAGAATCTCTTGCACAAAAGCTGGAAAGCAGCAAAAAGAAGGCAGGCGAGACTGAAAAGAGGCTGAGTGAAATAGGCTCAAAGACCTATGCCAAAATAGCGGCATATGTGGAAATGCTGCACATAGAGCTTGACAGGGCAAAGGCCAGCTCGATGTTCAAAAAGACAGAAGCCACCTCAATATTAGAAGGCTGGCTGCCGGCAAAAAGAACAGGAGAGTTCGAAAAGGCAATAGAAAAAGCAACAAAGGGCAGGTGCAGCATAGAGCTTCTTCCAGCAGACGAGCTTGCGCCTACGCTTCTGGGAAGGAAAGGAGTGCTCAGCTCATTTGATTATGCAGTAGAGTTCTTTTCTGTTCCGAGAAGCGACGAGCTTGATCCAACATGGGCTTTCATATTCTCTTTCTTGATCTTTTATGGCTTCATGGTAAGTGATGTGGGCTACGGCATACTGTCATTTTTGCTCGCCACGTGGATCTGCAAAATCACCAATCCTGAGGGCATAGCGTACAACGCGGCAAGAATATGGCAGATAGGCGCAATACCTGCAATAATATTCGGCGTATTGACAAACCAGTACTTCGGAATAGGCTTAAACAAGTACTTCCTGCCTTTCACCGGCATCGAGTGGACAAAGAACATAACAGGCTTCTTAGCTGCGAGCGTGCTTCTTGGCATGGCAGAAATCTTGATAGGCCTTGCTTTCGGGTTTGTGAACAAGTACAGGCATGGCGAGAAGGCAATGGCATACGGCAAGCTTTCCGGCATGCTGCTTCTTGTTACAGGCTCCTTGTTCGTTTACGGAGCGTTGTTCAGGGCTCTGCCGGTTATTGACACTGAAATCTCTGGCATTCTTGCTGCAGTGTTCCTTGTCGGCGCAATAGTACTCGGTGGCAGCGAAGGCGCAGAGACAATGTCGCTTATAACGCACACTCTAAGCTACTCGAGGCTTGTAGGCTTTGGAATAACTAGCGTAATGATTGCTTATATGATTGACATGGCTTTCACGCCAACACTTTCACACGGCATGGTTGTCTTTGTTCTGCTTGTCATAGCCTTTCTTTCACTGCATACGCTGAACATGATTGTCTCAATATTCGAAGGCATAGTGCAGGGCATAAGGCTAAATGTTGTGGAGTTCTTCACAAAGTTCTATACCGGCGGCGGCATAAAGTTCAAGCCTTTCGAATACAAAAAGATGCTTACAAAATAGAAGTGAGAATATGATAGAAATGAGCACTGCGATAACAGCTTTGGGAGCTGCAATAGCAATAACTGGAGGAGCAATAGGAACAGGAATAGTACAGGCGGCAATAGGTTCGTCGGGCATGGGCTTGCTGGCCGAAAAGCCTGACTTGACTGGCCAGGTGCTTATCTACCTGGTCATACCAGAAACAATAGTAATATTCGGGTTCGTGATTGCTTTGCTTATAGTACTCGGAGCCGGGCTCATATGAATAGACATAACAATAGACAAACGAGGAGGCTATGCCCGCCGAAGACATAATCAAAAGAATAAATGAAGAAGCTGAAAAACAGGCAAGAGCAGTTCTTGACAGCGCAGCGCTGGAATCAAAGAAGATAATAGATGAAGCCAGAAAGACAGCAGCCGAAAAGGCAGAGCAGGCAATTGAAGAAGCCAAAAACGAAGCAGAGACCAGGAAAAGGGAGCTTAGGCTAGAAATCGAAGCAGAAGAGGAGCTTGTCAAAGGCAGAGCATTCGACGAGGTAGTTGAAAAGGAAGCCTTGCAAATAGCAAGCGAAATAAAAAAAGAACTTGAAAAAAAGCACATGGGCGAACTCATAGACAAGGCAGTTGAGCAAATAAGCAAATCAATGGGCAAAGACCAAATAATTGCAATTGCTGAAAAGAAATACGAAGCCATGCTGAAAAGCAAAGGTGTCAAGACAGAAACTGCAAGCACAAATGCAAACACAAAAGCAAATGCCAATGATATTGTCCTTGAATCTGCAGACGGCAAGATCAAGCTGCATATAAGCCTGGACGACTTGCTAAAGAGGTATACTGAGCAAATAGAAAGCGAAGTTGCAAGGGCTTTGAAGGCAAAGCAGCAGGTGCTCAAATGACTCTGCTAGGAAGGGCATTGAAATACGGCTATTCAAACACAAGGGTGAAAGGCATGGAGGCCAAGCTCCTAGATCCTGCAACTTTGCAAAGAATAAGCAAAGCAAACAGCATGAGCGAGATAATGGCCCTGCTTTATGAAACCGACTACAAGCAGAGCCTTACAGAGTTCGGCGGCCTAAATGCAAAGGCGGCATTGATCGACTTTGCAATAAACAAGAACTTGGCTGAGCACATGGAAACCCTTGTTAAGATAACTCCTAAAGACGAGCAAAGCCTCATGCGGATACTTGTTGCAAGATGGGATCTTTACAATGTAAAGCTTGCCATAGAAGCGAAATCAAGGGGCAATGCGTTTGAAAGCATAGCGACATATTTAATAGACAGGGGGCCTTTCAACTCTGAGCTGATAAAGCAAGCACTCGAAAAGAAAACAATTGATGAGCTCTTCGACTTTCTCAGGCAGAATTCGCCAAAGGAATACATAGAAATTTTGCAAAAGGCAAAAGGCGCTTACATTTCTGAGAAATCCGCGCTTGCATCTGCAAACGAGATAGACAAGGGCATGTACAAGCTTCTTGCAGACGCTTCGGAGAAAATGATGAAAAGGCACCATAACGCTGCAAAGATAGCAAAAATGCAAATAGACATGCAAAATATAATAACTGCGATAAGGGCAAAGCTTGCTGGAAAGGCGTATTCGCAGATGAGCCAGGACATTATAGACAAAGGAAATATCACAAAGCAGGAGTTCGCCAAGGCATACGGCGAGAGGGACTTGCAAAGCATGCTTTCTGCTCTGAGTCTCAGGCTTCAGGGCTCTGCGGAAGAGCTCACAAAGCTGGAGATAAACCTAAAGAGGCAGATGCTGAACAAAAGCTTAAGAATAGTAAGGAACAGCGTGCTTTCCTTCGCAACGCTTGCAGCTTATATCTACATGAAGGAGCTTGAGGTAATAAGCCTGAGGCTAGCTATAAAGGCAAAGCAATACGGCATTGGCGAAGAGGAACTTGAGCAGATGCTTGCATGACCTACAAAATAGCAATCTTGGGAAACGAGCTCGTGTGCACGGGCTTCGAGCTAGCAGGCGTGCAGGATGTTTACGCAGAGACAAACGCGAGCGAGGCAAAGAACGTGCTCGAGCAGCTGCTGAGTAGAAGCGACATAGGGATAATAGGCATAACGTCAAGCTTGTACAGGGAGCTTACTAGGGATCCTGCGATGGCAAGAAGGCTTGAGCTAAGCACATTGCCCATGATAGTCGAGCTTCCCGAATACGGCGAGCGCGTTGCAGAAGACATGCTGAGAAAGCTCATAATAAGGGCTATTGGAATAGATTTGGAAGAGGGAAATGGCAAGTGATGGTATGGGCAAGATAGAAAGGATAACCGGACCTTTGGTTGTTGCTAGCGACATGCTTGGAAGCAGCATGTACGACGTTGCAAAAGTGGGAGAGGAGGGCATAATAGGCGAAATAATACAGCTCAGGGGCGACAAGGCAATTATACAGGTATATGAGGATACCTCTGGCTGCAAGCCTGGCGAGCCCGTAAAATCGCTTGGCGTGCCCCTGTCTGTGGAGCTCGGTCCTGGTCTAATAGGCAACATCTTCGACGGTTTGCAGAGGCCCCTCGAAACCATAGAGAAGAGAACCGGCCCGTTTATTGCAAGAGGAGCACTTGCAGAAAGGCTGGACAAAAACAAGAAATGGCGTTTTGTGCCGCTGGCAAAGAAAGGGGCAAATGTGAAAGAGGGCGAAATAATAGGCTATGTTGACGAGACAAAGCTCATTAGGCATTACATAATGGTGCCGCAGGGCATAAGTGGCAAATTAACTCAGATATCAGGTGGCAATTTCACAGTAGCAGAAGCAATTGCTAAAATACAAATCGGCACCCAGGTAATACCTATAAAAATGAGCCAAGAAAGGCCAGTAAGGACTGCGGCGAAGATAAGGCGAAGGCTTGAGGCAAACGAGCCGCTAGTTACGGGCCAAAGGGTCATAGACACTTTCTTCCCTGTTGCAAAAGGCGGCACTGCTGCAATACCAGGGCCGTTCGGATCTGGAAAGACTGTGGTACAGCACGAAATAGCAAAATGGTGCGACGCACAGGTAATAATCTATTGCGGAGTAGGTGAGCGTGGCAACGAGATGGCAGAAGTGCTTAATGAATTCCCGCAGCTCAAAGACCCTAGCACAGGAGAGCCGCTTATGGCTAGGACCGTGCTTATTGCAAACACGAGCAACATGCCGGTAGCTGCAAGGGAATCGAGCATTTATGCTGCGGTGACAATAGCAGAGTACTTCAGGGACATGGGCTACAGCGCGGCAGTAATGGCAGACTCTACATCGAGATGGGCAGAGGCCATGCGGGAAATATCAACAAGGCTTGAGGAAATGCCAGGAGAAGAGGGGTATCCTGCCTATTTGCCTAAAAGGCTTGCCGAATTCTACGAGCGCGCAGGAAAAGTGCAAACGCTCTCTGGAAAGACAGGAGCGGTGACTATAATAGGAGCAGTATCGCCTCCTGGCGGTGACCTTACCGAGCCTGTCACACAAGGCACTCTCAGAGTGGTTAAGACCTTTTGGTCGCTCGATGCTGCGCTTGCAAGCTCAAGGCACTTCCCCGCAATAAACTGGCTCAGCAGCTATTCACTTTATTTGGACACTCTGCAGAAGTGGTACAATGAAAATCTTGGTTCTGAATGGCTGTCAAAAAGGGAGAAGGCACTTAAGCTTCTCCAGCAGGAAGCCGAGCTCAGGGACATAGTGCAGCTTGTAGGTGAAGAGGCGCTGCCAAACCAGCAGAAGATAATTTTAGAAATAGGGAGAATGCTCAGAGAGGACTTTTTAAGGCAAAGCGCGTACGATCCTGTTGACGAGCACACGAGCCTGAACAAGCAGAAGCTCATGCTTTATGCGATCTTGGACTTTGCAGACTTGGCAATAGAAGCTGCTGAAAAGGGCGTGCTGACAGAAAGCATAGCTCAAACCGATTCCAGGCATGAGATTTCAAGGCTAAAGGAAGTGCCTGAAGACAGCATAGAATCGCAAGTCAAGAAGCTGAACCAAAAAATGAGGCAGGAAATAGCTCAGCTTGTTGCTGAAAGGGAAAAGCAGGCTGCGGCGGTGCAGGCCCAGCAAAATGAAAAGGTGACACAATGAAGTTTGAAATAGCATACAACACGATTCAAAAGGCTTACGGGCCGCTATTAGTTGTAGACAAGGTGGGCAACGCAGCATACAACGAAATAGTCAGGATAAGGCTTGAAAACGGCGAGGAAAGGCTTGGCCAAGTGCTTGACACAAGCACTACATGCGCGATAGTCCAAGTATTTGGCAATACTGATGGCATAAACATAAAGAGCACCACAGTGAGCTTCACAGGCGAAACCTACAAAGTGGGAGTAGGAACAGATATGCTGGGAAAGGTCTTCAACGGCCAAGGCAAACCCTTAAACGCTGGCACAAAAGTGATATTTGAAGAGGCAAAAGACATAAACGGCTCTCCAATAAACCCCAGTGCGAGGGCGTGGCCCAGCGAGGCCATACAAACGGGCATTTCTGCTATAGACGGCCTCAATACGCTGCTCAGGGGCCAGAAGCTGCCCATATTCTCCGGAGGCGGTCTGCCGCACAATGTACTTGCTGCCCAAATAACAAGGCAGGCAAGCATAGCTGGCAAGGGAGATTTTGCAGTAGTGTTTGCAGGGATAGGCATAACCTACGACGATGCGGCATACTTCACAAACGAAATAAGGAAGATAGGAGCTGAGAAGAGAACAGTAATGTTCCTGAATCTTGCAAGCGACCCGAGCATTGAGCGCATACTCACTCCAAGAATCGCCCTTACAGAGGCAGAGTATCTTGCATTCGAAAAAGGCATGCATGTGCTTGTGCTCTTGGACGATATGACGCAATATGCAGAAACCCTAAGAGAGATATCAAGCGCAAGGGAGGAGGTGCCTGGAAGAAGAGGCTACCCTGGCTACATGTACACTGATCTAGCAAGCTTGTATGAGCGTGCAGGAGTAATAAGAAACAAGAAAGGAAGCATAACCCAGCTCAACGTAGTTACAATGCCCGGTGACGACGTGACGCACCCAATTCCTGACTTGACTGGCTACATAACCGAAGGCCAAATCTTCCTTTCAAGGGACCTTGCCAACAAGGGCATCTACCCGCCAATACAGCCCCTCGGCTCTCTTTCAAGGCTTATGAACAACGGCATAGGAGAAGGCAAGACTAGAGAGGACCACAAGCAGGTTGCAGACCAGCTTTACGGAGCCTATGCAAGGGCCCAAGACGTAAGGGACATAAGCATGATAATAGGCAAAGAAGCGTTAAGCGAAGCCGAGAGGCGCTACCTTGATTTCGGGGACCAATTCGAGAACAAGTTCATAAAGCAAGGTGTTTACGAACAGAGGACATTCGAGCAAACGCTTGACATAGGCTGGGACCTCTTGAGCATGCTGCCAGAAGAAGAGTTGACAAGAATAAAAGAGGAGTATATAAGGAAGTATTACAGGAACAAAAACGAAAAAGAAAACAAAAGCAGCACAGAAAAGTAAACCACCCACGACTAAAGCCGTGGGCTTTCCATAGGTTGATTCGCATGTTGC
>JBMFVN010000018.1:0-13566 GCA_049965975.1 Candidatus Micrarchaeia archaeon | reverse complement strand
TGGAGGCAAGGAGAATCGAACTCCTGCCTGCAGAATGTCAATCTGCCGTCCTACCACTAGACTATGCCTCCTGTGCTTATTTTATTGCGTTTCCTTTTTAAAATAATTGCTATTAACGATTAGCCAGTATTAATCAATGTTTAAAGTAAGGCCATCGTAGGCGAGCCTGCTGTTCCTGAATATCTTCCTTGCCTCTTTTTCCAAAAGGCTTGCATCCCTGTGCCTGGCGCTTATGTGCGTAAGGAGCAGAAGCTTTACCTTTGCCTTTTTTGCCACTCTTGCCGCTTCTGCAGCAGTAGAATGCCTCCTTGATGTTGCCAACTTTTGCTCTGCGCTTGAGTATGCCGCTTCGTGAATCAGCACATCAGCCTTGTATGCCATTTTTACAGTGTTTGCGCAAGGCCTTGTGTCAGTAGCATAAACGATCTTTTTGCCAGGCTCAATCCATGTTAACTGGCTTATCCTTAGCGTGCGGCCATTTACCGACAGCTTGCCCTTTTTCTGAAGTTCTGAAAAGAGCTTGCCCTTTATTCCTAAGCGAGAGGCTTTTTCTTTTATGAAATGCAGCTTGTCATTTTCCTTGAATGCATAGCCGTATGTTGGTATAGAATGCCTGAGCCTGAACGCATACACTCTGTAGGCTTTGCCTCTGTATACTAGTCCTTGCCTTATCCCTTTTATCTCAACATTGAACCTTATTATTGCCTTGTCGAAAACAAGAAGGTTCTTGATTATGCGCTCATAGCCTTTTGGCACGAAAATTTGAAGCGGCTCCTGCCTGTTTGCCATTGACATTGTGCGCACTAAGCCAGCTATGCCTATTATGTGGTCGCCATGCGCGTGGCTTACAAAAATAGCCTTTATCTTCGAAATATTGACACCAAACTTCATGAGCTGCATCTGTGTGCCTTCGCCGCAATCAAAAAGCAGCACGTCGCCCTCATAGATTATTGCAAAACTTGGCAAATGCCTTTCTGTTGTGGGGGTTGATCCAGATGTGCCGAGTGCTATTAGCTCAATCATTCTATTACCACATGCATCGTTTTGTCTTTCCTGCTAATTTTTATTACCTTTATGCTTCCTGCTTCTACCTTGTCGCTTCCTGATTTTACCATGCCTATTGCCGCGTTCATATCTGCAATATGCTCGAATATCTTGTTTGCAATGCTTCTGTAAAGCAGCGCCTTTTCCTTGTACTCCTGAGCAAGCTTCTTCTGGGCTTCTATGCTCTTGTCTATTTCCTGCAATTCCTTCTCCTTTTCGGTATCTTTGCTCGCTACACGCTCCTCCGCGTAAACAGCATCAAGCAGCTCGCTCATGCTTGAGAACTTTATTGCTTCGTAACCGGAGTATTTGCTTATAGAGCATATTGCGAAATCTACAAAAGAGCCCGACTTCATGTATGCCAAAGGCTCTGGCTTCTGCAAGCAATTCTTGAACGCTAATATGGCTTTTGCAATCTTGGCGCTCTCAGCCAAGGCTATTGAAGCGTCAGCATTGGGGTCTATGCCAGAGTTCCTAAGCAGGTCCTCTAAGTATATAGGCCCAAAATTGACAAAAGCTCCTAAAGCAGAGATAAGCTTTGCTTTCTGCTGCGCCACCTGCTGCTTTAAAACCTCTTCAAGCTTGTCTTGCTCAATCTCTGAAAACGATAGAGACGAACTCTCAGGAAACAAGTAGCGATAGCCCGGCTCTATGACCCGGTCCTTGAAGCGTCTCCTTGCATATACCTGCTCTATATTTAGCGATTTGTCGGCAAGTATGACATTGCCCTTTGCAAACATTTCAAAAATTAGCAGGTGTTTTTCAATTCCGGCAAAGCTCATTATGACAACGCGGTCAAGCCCGTGCTGCTTTATGCCCTCAAGGCGCATGCCCTTTATCTTCCTTCTTACTGAAATCGCAAACTCGGAAGCCGATTCTGCCTGCTCCTTGAACTTCGTCTCGTTGAAGCAGCGGTTAAGCATTACATACATGCTTGCTCCTTCCTCGAAATCAAGCCTAAAAGAACCGGAGCCCAAGTCGTAGAAATTGTTGAGCCTCTTGCCTTCGAGCTTCTGCTTAAGCTCTTGAACAAGAACAAACAAATCAGCAGAAGCAAGCTCGCGCAAGGCACTCACTGCTCTTTTTTCTTTGCTGCTCCTTCTTCTTTTACTACTCTTGCGAATGAGCTTACGAGCTTTTTCACCGTGCCTGCCTGCTCGAGAGCAGTGCCTATCTGCACAATGTCTGCACCCGCCCTGTAAACGTTTCTGAGCTTTTCTGTGCTCGTTATGCCTCCGCCAACTATGTAAGGAACATTTAGCACGCTTTTTACAGCACGTATCATATCGTTAGGTATTGGACCATAGCCCTGGAGCTTCGGGTTGGAGCCTGTATCTGTAACAATGAACCTGTTGCCCAGGAACTCGCCTGCAAGGGCAAGCGATGCTGCTATCTTGGGCTTCTCCCTTGGAACAAGGTTCACGTCGCCTACCCAGCCGACTGTTCCGCCTGGTACAACCACTATGTAGCCAACAGGCAAAGGCTCGACGTTAAGCTGCCTTATCAAAGGCGCCGAAAGAAGCTGGGCCTGTATCAGCCAATACGGGTTTCTGGCATTGAGCAGCGACATGAAATAAATCGCATCTGCATATTTTGTTATAGTAGCTATGTTGCCAGGAAACAGAATAATAGGCTTGTCTCCTTTTGTTTCCTCTTTTATCCTCTTTGCGACATAGTCCAGAAGCTCGCCCTGCGCCCCTATGCTGCCACCAATGAGAAGACAGTCTGCACCACCGTCTAGCGAATCTATGCCTGCTTTTGCTGCAAGCTCTGGAGAGGCATAGTCTACCGGATCTATAAGCATGAACATCAGTGCTCCTTTCTCTTCGAGCATCTCATTTATTTGCTTTTCAACCTTTCCTATTTTCAGAGAATCACCTTTGATTTTTCATAAACATGTTTACGAGCTCTGCGCCGCCGGTCTTTATATCGACCTTTGGCTCGAATCCGAGAACCTGCTTCAGCTTGCTTATGTCAAGTATCCTGTTTGATGTAAGAAACCTAAGCTCATCGCTGTCAAGCCCCTTCTTTTTTGCAAGAAATGTGACAAGAGCCTTGCTTACGTGCCTTTCAGGCTTCTTAGCGTTGAGCAGCTCAGCTGCAGTGTCTATCAGTTCTTCCTGAGTGTGCGCCACGCCGTCGCCAAGATTGAATATCTGGTTTTGACTCGCATCGCTCTGCACTGCTATCATGAACGCATCGAGCACATCGTAAACATGAACTATTGCCATGTGATTCTTTCCATCTCCTATTATTACTACCTTATTCTCTAGAATAGACCTAAACATCTTGAAGAAATGGGACTCGAAGCCAGGCCCGTAGATTGTTGCCATCCTGAATATGGTATATGCCAATCCGCTTCTTATTATTTCCTGCTCTGCTGCAAGCTTGCTGTAGCCATACCTGTCTGTGGGCTTTGGCTCTGTTTCCTCTGTTATTACCTCCTTGCGGTCCTTGCCATAAACATCTATGGTGCTTGTAAATAGTATGCGCTTGCACCCATTATTAAGGCACGCATTTACTACATTCTCTGTGCCTTCTACGTTCACATGCTTCAGCTCTGAAACAGTTGTATTGGCTTCGCCTACAATAGCCGCAGTGTGTATTGCAAAAGAAGCACCCTTTGTTGCCTCGTCAAGAACGCTCGTATCGTCAAGAGTGCCAAGAAAAGGTATAACGCCTGCTGGCAGGGAAGTAATGCAGGACTTGTCCCTTACAAGCGCCCTGACAGTGTAGCCGTTGTTGAGAAGAAGCGAGCAGATCCTGCTCCCAAGCCTGCCGTTGCCACCTGTAACAAAGGCAATATTAGCTTTTTGCACTATTTCACCTTCTCCTTATTCTCAAGAAGCTTGCTTGCAAGCAGATGAGTGTAATGGCCCTGTATCCTGTTTGTAGCGAAATCAACCCAGCCCTTGCCGAAAGGCACGAAGACGCTAGCGCGCCATCCCCTCTTAATTACGCTATTAAGCCCCTTTTTCTCATAGCCTAATTGGAACTCAAAGATTAAAGACTTTTTGTATTGCTGCATCTTAAGAAGCCTGTGCATGAGCTTTTCTGGCGGCGACTGCAAAACGACAGAGTTTGAGCTTCGCGCCGCCTTTGCTATAATACCAAGCTCTCTTTTATAGTCATCTTTATCTTTTTCCTTTGCATTCTTGCCTTTTTGCTTCTTTTCAGTATTTGAGTATTCATTAAACATGAGCTTTATCGCCGGCTTGCTAAAAGAATCTGCTGCATATCTGCTAACGCTTAAAGCGTAGCCTAGCCCTTTGGCATTGGGCAGCGAGTCTATGCTGTTTAGGTTTTCGGGAAGCTCGACCCATACGAAAACGCCAAGCTTGTTGCCAAGCTGCAATATGCTTTTGAGATACTCAGTAGCATAATCATTTGAAAGCGAGAAGCCTATCTCATTAAGCGGAATATGTACGCTGGCCCTGAGCCCAAACCTTGCAATCCTGTGAAGTAGCTCTGAATATGTAGAAGCGACGTAGCGCGCCTTGGCCACTGTGTCCACGCTGCTGCTTAAGAATGTTATAGACACTGGCACGTTCTTGTCATTGAACCTTTTAGCTGCTTCTATTGCAGAACTTATTGTAGTGCCTGCAATGTGCCTCTTAACTGCTTTGTATATGAGCCTTTCGATTATTGATTCGTGCAAGCATATCACTCAGCAAGCAACATGATTAATGTAAAAACAATAGGAATAAAACATATATCAATTAGTTTATAGCATTTTTTAAATATATCTAACAGGCAGTGAATAAATGCAATTCATGAGCAAAAGCGAAGGAGTGCTTGGCAGCATAAAGCAGAAGCCGCAGGACTTTATTGTCAAGGAAATAACCGATACCGGCATTGCTCTCGAATTGAACAGGCGCTACACGGCCAATGAGCTTGGAAAGACCGAAAATCTGGAAGGAAAGTTTGCAACATTCGTGCTGCAAAAGACAAACTGGAACACTGTGCAGGCTTTGATTGCCATAGCAAAGAGGTTAGGCAGGGGAAAGAAGTCCATAAGCTATGCTGGAACAAAAGACAGGGAAGCCGTGACTGTGCAGCTTGCAAGCATCTATGGAATAAAGGCAGAAATGCTAGAAAACATAAGAATAAAAGACATCAGCATAAATGGCGCTTGGCAAAATGGCCAAGTCGAGCTTGGGAGCAATCTGGGCAACGCCTTTGAAATAACAATAAGCAACTGCAAAGCCCCTGAAAACGCAGAGAAGGTAATTGCTGAGCTCAATGGAAAAATGCCAAATTACTTTGGAGAGCAGCGCTTCGGCATGCGTAGCAACAATGTTGAGATAGGACTGCACATATTGAGAAATGAACTCAAGGAAGCGGCGATTGAATTTTTAACAAACACGACAAACGAGAAAAACGAGCGTGCAGTAGAAGCAAGAAAGGGGCTTGCCGAAACCTTGGACTTTGAAAGGGCGCTTGAGGAATTTCCAAATTATCTAAAGCCAGAGCGGTCAATGCTCAGGCGCCTTGCAGCAAACAGCAACGATTATGCAGGAGCGCTAAGGCAGCTGCCAAGGGGCATACTGATAATGTTCATACACGCTGTGCAGTCTGAAATTTTTAACAAGGAGCTTGATCAGAGAATGCTCAACGGGGACTTTTCAACTGACGTGTACTGCGACAAGAACCAGTACGGCTTTCCCGATATAAGCAAGCTCTCTTCAAGCGGCGAATTTCCTGTTGCAAGGATAATAGGCTATGACACACAGTCAGAGAACCAGTACGAGAAAGAAGTAATGGAAGGCATGCAGATAAGCAAAGAAAGCTTCAACATAAGAAGCATGCCAGAGCTCAGCATGAAGGGATCTTATAGGCCGCTAATAGTCAACATAAAGAACCTGAAACACAGCGTTGATGAAGAAGCGAAAGCGGTTAGGCTTAGCTTCGAGCTTCCTTCCGGATCTTACGCGTCTGTGCTTCTTGATGAGATAAACAAGCAGAAGCAAAACAAAAACAAAGAATAAGCGTATTTAATTTTCTGTGCAATTTTTATACATGGAATTCGACTTTGTGAAATGGATCGACCATGCAGGCTTCTTGATAGAAGCAGACGGCATCGAGATTTACATAGACCCTTTCAGAATCAGGGAGCCTGAGAAGCTGGCAAAGGCTGATCTTATTTTTGTAACACACTCGCATTATGACCATTTAAGCCCAAGGGACATAGCTGCGATAAGCAAAAGGGAAACCCAGATAATAGCGCCTAAAGAAGCAAAAAGCAAGCTTTCTGGAAATGTGCTTGCGGTTGAGCCAAACAAAAGCTATTCTGCAAAGGGAATAAGCTTTGAGACAATACCTGCGTATAACATAAAGCCTGAAAGGCTTAACTTCCATCCGCGCTCCAACGGCTGGGTCGGCTACATACTAGAAGTAGCAAATAAGAGAATTTACCATGCAGGAGATACCGACTTTGTTGAAGAAATGAAAAAGGTAAAGGCAGACCTGGCTCTTCTTCCTGTAGGTGGCACATACACAATGAACGTTGAAGAGGCAGTAGAAGCTGCAAGGAGCATGGCAAGCGTAGGCACATTTGCTCCTATGCACTACAAGGCCCTCCTAGGCCAATCAGGCTATGTCAAAGCTGAGGAAGCATTCAAAAAAGAAATAAGAAACAGCCTCATTCTGAAGCAGATTCAGGAGCCTTTCTTCTCGCTTTGACCCTTGCCGTTACCATTCAGTCTGCCTGAAACAAGCTTTGCTATTTCAAGGATCTTTTCGGGGCTGAGAGCAAACACCCTCTCGTTTTCTAGGCCAGTGCTTTTCGCAATTTCCTCTATTTCTTCTATGGCCAAATCTCTTTTGAGCGCGTCTATAAGAGCGTTTCTTAGGGTTTTCTTCTTGTGCTGCATTATGCCACTTATTGCCTCTTCCTCTTTATTATTTATCTGCGCCTTAGGCTTTAGGTAAACTATGCAAGAGTCAACCTTTGGCACCGGAACAAAGTTGCCCCTGGAAACGTCCATTATCTTAGTCATGCTAAAGGTCAACTGAGCCATCACGCTGAGCTTTGAGTATTTACGCGTATTTGGCTTTGCAAGCATGTGCTCAACGAATTCCTTTTGCAGGCAGAGAACTCCCTGTAGCTGGTTATTTTCAAGAAACCCAATTGTCTTGCTGGACAGGTTGTAAGGTATGTTTGCTATCATTATGTCTATTTTGTCGAGCTCGAGCTCCTTGCTACTTGCCTTGAAAAAGTCCTTGTTCACAAGCTTAAGATTGCTTGCTGAAATGTCCTGAGAAAGCCTGAGAAAAAGAAGCCTGTCGAGCTCTACAGCCACTACCTTATTAGCAACCTTGCAAAGCTCCTTTGTAAGTATTCCCAACCCAGGCCCTAGCTCAAGCACATTCTTACCGACAGCATGCGCTGCCTCTATTTCGGCTATGTGCTGATTTATTAGAAAGCTCTGACCAAGCCGCTTTTTTGGCACGAAATCCAGCATAATACCACAAAATGGCTATATTTTGATATTTAGCTTTCTGCTTATTATTTTTACCTTTTCAGATTCAAACTAAGCTGCTGTTGGTGCAGATATAATTTATAATAAGTTATGTAATAGTGTTTATACTTATCAAAAGAGCGAAAACATGCGTTTGCAATCAGCAATAGAGTTTCTTACAACATATGGCTTCATGTTCATAATAATAGGAATAGTCATCTCTGTGCTTGCCTTTGTAACAGTCTCGCCAGTTATTTATCCTACTGCGCAATGCAGCGGCTTTGCAGGGCCGTACTGCCAGTTTGTGCAGTTTTACACCAATTCAACGAACCACTTTTCTCTTCTTACGCTTGTGCTTACAAACTCTGAAAGCGTGCCTCTTAACATTAGCAATATAACAATACAAATAAGGAGCATAAGTGCAGTTGGAACGTGCACCCCTCTTGTTGTAATGCCTGGCCAGAGCACTGTGTGCGTCACAAAGCTCAACATGGCACCTTCGCTAGGAACCTATACTCAGGGCTTTTATCAACTTTACGCCAAAGCCTGCAACGCAGGAGTAAACAATTTGACAAGTTCGTGCGCTTACCAAAACGCAAACTATTCTGGTTCGTTCACTGCGCCGGCAACGCCTTCGCTTGCAATACCTGTAACTATGCTCGCCCTTCAAGGATCAAAAACTGTTCAATTAGCTCCTTATCCTGCTGTGCCGATTCTTCCTAATTATGAGGTAACAGGAAGCGGTTTCCTGTCTCTCAATCTTTCAAGAAAAGTTCTTGAATATGCTTTTGGCACACCTGGTTACATAGGCGGCATTTATGTAGGACTTAGAGTCGTACCTTTTCCCAGTCCTGTAAATTCCCTGAATAATGCAGATGTAGACTGCAGCACCCCGGGCAGATATAATTCAACATATTCAATTTTTGCAACAACCCTGTATATACCAAGTTCATCAACATTAAACATTACGATAGTTACTGACGACGCAATGGAAGTTTATTATAAGCAGGCAAGCGTTTCGTCTTGGTCTTCTGCATTTCACGGAGCGGCGTGGCATGGGGAAGGCGCCACACAGTACACAAACAACGACGTAATTGTCGGCGGCGGATTGTATAACCTTGAAATATTGTGGAGCAATCTATGCGCGCCAGGCGTACAGGTCTTGAAGATATCTAACTTTTCTTCTAGCGTATAGCTGCCTGCTAGCCAGCCAGCTGCTTGCCTATCACTGCTATGTTGCCAAGGCCCTTCAGCTGCATTCCTGCGTCATCATCGGCGTTGAAAATCACAATCTTGGCGTGCTGCTCGTATGCCTTGTTGAGAAGCTGCTTTATCTCTGGCTCGTTTATCACCGAGTCGTTAACAAGCACTATCCCAGCAACATAAGTATCAATCGCAGCTTCTACTTTCTCCTTGCCGGCAAAGGAAGCGCCTACGCTTAAGCCTCTGAGAAGCAGATTCAAGTAGTTGAATTCCTGCTTTATCTTGTCACGCTCAAGAAGCTTGCTAACCTCTTCGCTTTGAATTGCTTCTTTTATGCCTGACCTTTCGGCGTCGCTTGAGCTTACCCATGCTATGTTCTTGCTTATCTGTATTCTGTTCGCCTTTATGTATTCCTTGAGGTCATCTTTCATAAGGCCCGGGCCAGCTATTATCAATGTGTCTACCTGCATCGCATTTATCTTGCTTATTATCTCGTCGAAAAACTTGCTTTTCTGGCGCTCGTACTCGCTCTCCTTCATCTTCTTGCTAAGCTTGCTGTAAATCTCTGCTGCTATGTCTATGCCATAGCCTCTAACATAAGCAATTGCAGCCTTTTCATCGTCAAGCGCGATTACCCCAAGCCTTGGCCTTTTTGAAGCATCGACTGCTTCCTTTAGCATCTCCCTTATGTAGCCGGGCCATCCGTCTCTGGTTATGTCAATGCGCTCTCCGCAGGCTATGTTTAGAGTGTGATAGCTACCAAGTGAAACATATTCTTCGGGCTTGCCGCTAAGTATCTTGCCAGTAAGCCTCAGCCTAGAAGCATTCTTGTCTATTTCTATTTTTTCCACTCCGATTTTTACTATTATTTCCTTCTGCTCACCTTCATCGCTTTCGTTTGGCCTGTAGCGCCTGTAGGTTTTTGCTTCAACTGCGTCGCCGTTGCTTATTATCCTTGCAAGCAAGTACAGGTCATCAAGCGTGTCTGGAATAAGCCTGAGCGTGTTTGTAGACTCGTTAAAGCCAAGAATGCGCAAGATACCATCATTCAGAATTTAGCTGCAAATATTTATTAGCATTCAGCAAGCGAAAGAGCGTTTCGTTTATAAGCATAGAAGGCAAAAAGTAAAGCATGCCATTCCTTCTTGCAATCTCTCTTTCGTGGCTCTTCAACTTTACCTACTCTACAATCTACTCGCTTGTAGTGAAATACGGCTACTTGGCCCTTTTCGGCCTGCTCGTGCTTGAAGCGGCTTCCTTTCCAGTGCCAAGTGAGGTAATACTGCCTGCAACAGGCTATTTCATATTCAAGGGCATGCTCAACCCATTCATATCATTTGCTGTTATCCTTCTAGGTGGATTTTTCGGAATGGCAATAAACTATTACATAGCATATTTCATAGGCAAAGACCTAGTCTACAAGCACCTTAAGCTTTTCCACATACATAAGGAATCGCTTGATGCATTTGATGCGTGGTTCAAAAGAAATGGCACTTTCACAGTATTCATAGCCAGGCTAATGCCTTGGGTAAGGGGCCTCATAAACTTCCCGGCAGGCTTTGCACTCATGGACCAGAAGAAGTTCTACGCTTATTCAATGCTTGGAACAGCAATTTGGGATGTTTTCCTGATTCTATTCGGCTACTACCTAAGCAAGTACGCACTAAGCATGAAAAACATATATGACATGCTTGCTGTTGCAGGCTTGGGCATTGGCGCCTTTGCTGTTCTTCTCTTCTTCATATTTAGGTATGCAATGAAAAGAGTGAGAAGAGGCTAGTGCAGCGTTCGCTGGTAGAGGACGTGCTGCAGCACTGTGCTGTTCTTAATCCAGTCAGCAATTGGGATATCCATTTTAGCTCTTACAAACTCAAGAGCTTCGCTTACGCTAGAGAAGACCTCTGGCATGCCCCTGAGCGCGTGTCTCACGTGCTCCCTTACGTTCCATACGCCTACCGGCAGCGTGTATCCAGAATGAGTTTCCCTGAGTATCACCACTCTTGCCTGTGCCTTTATCTTTTCAAGAAGCTCAGAAACAGCAAGCCTTGCTGCATAGTAGCAGCCGCCTATTTCGGCATATGTCTTCCTGCCTTCAAAGAACTCGTGCGAAGAATAAATTGCTATGTCGTTCCTGTTAAGATTCCAAGTGGTGTTAGGGTACCACGCCTCTATGAGCTCGTAGCTCCACTCCCCAGGGAACATGAGCACAATCCATCTGTTGTCCAAGGCTATTGTAGAATAGGCACGTATGGTGTCGATTACAGGGTATTCCTTTATCTCGTTTACCTTTGTTTTGGATATGGTATCATCAACCGCTGTTATGCTCCATCGCGTAGGCACGAATCGCCTGTTTTTTCCCAAACCGATGGTCCCTGCCGAGAAAGCCTTCTGGATCTTTGTAACAGGCAAGCCCCTATCATATAGCTCGAGAAGAGCGGTCTTGGCTGTAGCGTCGGTATCGAAGAAAGCGCGCTCGAGCTCCCTGTTGGCTGTGGTATTGCCTATTGTCATGCTGCTGAGGGGCGCACTCGGCCCAAAAGGCTGGCCATTCTCGTCCAAAGTTAAAGAGGGATTTGGCTTATGCTTGAGCTCAAGGTCTGCATAGGTGTACTTATCTGCAATGGCAAGCTCTTGAAGCATGTCTTGGAGCCTGCCTTCTGTCTGCCTTATGTCAGCCTTAAACATGCCACGGACTAGCATCGACCTATATGCTATTATGTCTATTATGCTTTTGCCGACCCACTGCTCAGGCGTTGCCAGCAAAGAAGTATCACCGAACTGCGGAGGAACAAGAGGGCCTATGTAAACATTTGGATAGCCTGCCCTACCAACGAATATGTCTGGCGGTGACGATCCTTCAAGTTCGTTCCCTTTTATCATTTCTACGGTATTGAAGCGGTAATAGTATTTAAGCAGCCTGGGGTCTCTCATGTTAATGTAGACTTGCTGCGTTCTTACTACATTCAATTGCTCGCTTTTCTTTTGCTCCTCTTCATGAGAGCTTACGAAGGCCATGTCAAATCCTATTTTAATAGCTCATTACTCATATTTATATTATTCGAGAATTGCGATTACGCGAAATCTAATTGCCAAAACCAGAGGCAAACAAATATATACATGCCAGCTCATTTCTTTTTATATGAAGCTAAAAGAGGCAGGGATTACTGCTCTAGGCACTGCTGCAATGGTAAGCGGAGTTCTTTCTGCTTTACTTAGAGAAGGCCCCTGGTACGATGGGAATTTGCCAATTTTCCAAACGCAAAACCCGGTTCTTAGCCAAATTTTCTTAGTAACTATGACTTCGTTTCTGATGCTTACCACTGCCGTATCATTCAAAAAAGAAAAAAGGGACTAGCAAAAAATAAATTTTAACAGCTGCTGAAAAATCTTTTTAAAGGAATGAAAGTAAGCAGAATATTTTTGCTGCAAAGGCATATATACTTTTTTTGTTCATATCAACGTGTCTTGCTGCCATTTGGAAGCACACATCGCTTAAGCTGGCGAAGTTAGGAAATGAGCAGCTACAAATACGGCGATTCAATGGACGCTGAGCTAAAAAGAAGACTTTCAAGCATATTCTCAAATTGCAAAAATACAGATGCTTTGCTGCTTGTTAACACCGAACAGCAGGATCCCAACTTCAGGTACTTGACAAGATTCAAAAGCGGCGTTTTCGAAGACGACATGCTAATTGCAAAAAGAAACGGCATAGAGCTTTTCACAAGCGAGCTCGAATACGAGACTGCAATGCAGCAAAAGCTGGAAGGCATGAAAATAATAAAGATTGACAAAAGAAACGAGGAAACCGTGCGCAAAACACTTGGAAACGAACTTAGGGGCAAGGTCATCGGCATAAACGGCAATTTCATGCCTGCAGGAGCCTATTTGAGAACAAGGAAAAAATACAAGCCGAAGAAAATCTTTGATGCAAGCGAATGCTTTGCAAAGGCAAGGCTTGTAAAAAGCGAAGAAGAAATAAGAGCCATCGACAAGGCGGCCAGCATAACACGAAAAGCACTGCAAAAAATACCAAAATATTTCAAGGAAGGCATGACAGAGCTGCAGCTTTCAAAAAAGTTTGACGAGCTATCGGCAGAGTTAGGCTCTGAAAAGCCTTCGTTTGACAGCATCGTGTCGTTCGGCAAAAATGCGGCATTGCCGCACCATATGCCAGACAATACAAGGCTGAAAAGAGGGGACATTGTGCTTATAGATGTGGGCGCTGTTGTGCAAGGCTATTGCAGCGATATGACAAGAACTTTCATATTTGGAAAAGACCAGCGCTACAGCAGGGAAAAGGAAATATTTGAAGTAGTAAAGAAAGCCCAGGAGCTCGCAATACAATCGATGAAACCAGGAGCAAAAGGAAGCGATGTGGACAAAGCCGCAAGAGCATATATTGACTCTGTGTACAATGGCAAGTACAAAGGCACTTTCATACATTCGCTAGGCCATTCGGTCGGATTGGAAGTCCATGATGGCTATGCGCTTTATCCAGGTTCAAAGGTGGTGCTAAAAGAGGGCATGGTCTTCACTGCTGAGCCTGGCGTTTATATAGTGGGCTTCGGCGGCGCACGCATAGAAGATGACGTGCTTATAACAAAAGAAGGTCCAAGACTTCTGGGCAGAGGGGAGTTGGGCTAGCTTGGTAGGCTACCAGCCTCGGGCGCTGGCGACCCGAGTTCAAATCTCGGACTCCCCGTTCTATTTTAGGGTTATATATAATCTCACGTTCTATTTTATTTGCACTGAGACAATCGTCCGAAAAATTCAATTATACTTTGTTTTATTTACTTTTATTCATTCTTGCCTAAGCCGATAAGACTGCTACTCTTATCTCTGTAGTTCATTCTTTTCA
>JBMFVN010000017.1:2893-14144 GCA_049965975.1 Candidatus Micrarchaeia archaeon | reverse complement strand
TAGAACACATAAACACTGATCAAATGGCTGATTTGAATAACGACTTGAGACTCGCAGTCGATACAGGTAGCGTAAGCTTTGGCGCCAAGGAAACCATAAAAATGATAAACACGAACAAGGCAAAGGCAGTAGTTCTTGCAAGCAAGGGCAAAGGCAATGTTCTTCAAGACATTGTTCATTTGTGCAACATTGCAGGAATAAAGTACATACGCTTTGACGGCAACCCTATGAAGCTTGGTGCGGCATGCGGCAAGCCTTACAGCGTAAGCTGCCTTGCTGTAATAGACCCAGGAACGTCAAAGATACTCGAAGAAAGTTATTGATTGTTGATTGTCAGGTGTTAATTTGGCAAACGGAGAATTTGCGGCTTTGAACCTTGTCAAGAAAAGGCACAAGGAGCGAATGCTAAAGAAATGGTGGAAAAGGAAGTACTTCAAGCTCAAGCAGAAATACGATCCTGTAGGCACGGTGCCGATGGCAAAAGCGCTTGTCCTGCAAAAATTCAGCTTGCAACAGAAGCAGCCACACAGTGGTCAGATCAAATGCGTTAGGGTGCAGCTCACCAAGAACGGCAAGGTTGTAGGAGCATATGTTCCTTACGATGGAGCCATAGGGTTCATAGAAGAGCACGACGAAGTGCTTGTGCAGGGCCTTGGAGGCTCGCAGAGAGGCCAAATGGGCTCAATACCAGGGCTCAAATACAGGGTAATAGCAGTAAACGGCGTAGACCTTTACCAGATAGTAAAGGGAAAGAAGGAAAAGCCTAAGAGGTAATGTTAATAGATGATGCTTATGGCAGAAGAACAGTCTACAACTGAAAAGAAAGAAAATTCAAGCGAGGCAAACAACAAAATGCCTGAAGAAGAGGCAAAGGCAGAGGAAGCTGCGCCTGAAAACAAGGCAAAACCAAAAAGAAAAAGAGCACAAGCAAGCAACAAAGCAGTCAGCATAGCGCTTGGCGAACAGCTTATTTTTGGAAAGTACAGCACTAAAGACGTAACCATAGACGACGCAAGCCTTGCAAACTACATTCTGCTTACCCCAAGAGCGAACATAAACACATTCGGCAAGAGAAAGGACAAGACCCATTATGTAGCACAGGTAAGCATTGTAGAAAGACTTATCAACAGGCTTATGAGAGGAGGCACAGGCCAAAAGATAGGAGGCAAAGTAATAAGAACTGAAGGCAGGCTGCAGGGCAAGAAGCTAAAGCTTATGGGTATAGTCGAAAGGGCGTTTGACGAAATTGCTGAAAAAACCAAGAAAAATCCAATACAGGTTCTTGTTGACGCACTTGAAAATTCTGCACCTATAGAAGATACTACGCGCATACGTTACGGCGGCATAAACTACAACGTTGCGGTAGGCATAAGTGCTTCGAGGAGGCTTGATGTCGCACTCAGGAACGTTGCGCTTGCCGCTCTGATAAACGCTTTCAAGAACAGGAGAACGCTTGAAGATGCGCTCGCCAACGAGATAATACTCGCTGCAAACAAGGATTCAAACAGCTATGCCATAAAAAGAAAGGTAGAGATGGAGCACATAGCAAGAAGCGCGAGATAGTGGTAATTCTATGGTTAGGAAAGAGTTTGTTGCTGAAGAAGTAGCCAGCCTGATGAAAGACATAGACAGAGTCAGGAATGTGGCAATAATAGCGCATGTTCACCACGGCAAGACAACGCTAACAGATGCTTTGCTTGCAAAGGCAGGCATAATTTCAAAGACAGTAGCAGGTGAAGTGCTCTACACAAACTACGACGAGATAGAAAAGGAAAGAAGGCTTACAATAAAGTCGGCCAACATATCGCTTGCTTTCGACTACAAAGGGAAAGATTACATCATAAACTTGATAGACACACCTGGCCACGTCGACTTCAGCGGCCACGTAACGAGGTCAATGCGTGCTGTTGACGGCGTCATACTGGTTGTAGACCCTGTAGAGGGCATTATGCCCCAGACAGAAACTGTGCTAAGGCAGGCATTCAAAGAAAAGGCCAAGCCTGTTCTTTTTGTCAACAAGGTAGACAGGCTTCTCAACGAGCTTAAGCTAACACCTCAGCAGACTTATGAAAGGCTTCTTGAGCTTATAAACAACATAAACAAGCTTATGGCAAGGTACGGCGGCGAGGAACTTGCTGAAAAATGGAAGATAAGCGTAAACTCTGGCAACGTTGCCTTCGGCTCTGCATACGAGCGCTGGGCTATTTCGATAAGGATAATGGAAAAGTACAAGGTAACTTTCAAGGACATATTCGAGCTTACTGCAAAGGGAGACCTTGATAAGCTTAGAGAAATGGCGCCGATAGATGAGGCAATACTTAACATGGTCGTTGAGCATCTGCCTAATCCAAAAGAAGCACAAGTATACAGGCTGCCTAACATATGGCACGGCGATCTTAACAGCGAGGAAGGCAAGGCAATGCTGAATGTAGACCCCAATGCGCCACTGGCAATTGTTGTGTTCAACATAACTTATGATCAGCATGCTGGAGAAGTTGCTGTAGGCAGGGTGTTCTCAGGAACGGCAAGAAAGGGAGTCGAGGTTGTTGTAAGTGGGCTTGCAGGCAAGCAGAAGATACAGCAAGTAGCACTTTACATGGGCCCTGACCGCGTGCCAGTAGATGAAATACCTGCAGGCAACATAGCTGCGCTTATAGGCTTGAAGGATGTTTCAGTAGGAGATACTATAAGCGAGACTGGAATACAGCCATTTGAAGAAATAAGGCACTACTCACCACCTGTCGTTGCAAAGGCCATAGAGGCAAAAGAAACAAAAGATACGGTAAGGCTCATAGAGGCTCTCAGGGAGCTTTCCAAAGAAGATCCTACTTTCAAAGCTGAGATAAACCAGGAAACTGGCGAGCACATAATAAGGGGTCTTGGCGAGCTTCATCTAGAGGTAATAGAGACAAAGCTCAGGGACGAGTACAAAATACCAATAACTACAAGCGACCCGATAGTAGTCTACAGGGAAACGATAGAAGGCAAGGTAGAAGACATAGAAGGAAAAGCGCCTAACAAGCATTCAAGGTTTTACATAAATGTAGAGCCACTCGAGAAGGGAGTAGTCGACCTGATAGAGCAAGGCACCATAAACGAAGGCAAGCCGAAGGGCAAAGAGATAGTTGAAACACTTGTAAACGCGGGCTTGCCAAGGGAGCAGGCAAGGAACGCGGTAGACATAAAGAACTCTAGCATATTGGTAGACGCTACTCACGGTGTACAGTACATGAACGAGGTAATGGAGCTGCTTATAGACGGATTTGAAGAGGCAATGGACGACGGCCCGTTGGCAAGGGAGAAATGCACAGGCATAAAGGTGCTTATAACAGATGCAACTATACACGAAGACCCTGTGCACAGAGGCCCTGCGCAGATAATACCTGCAATAAGAAGGCCCATAAACGCAGGCATGCTCCTTGCACATGACATTTTGCTTGAGCCAAAGCAGCTGTTCACAATAAGCATTCCTCAAGAGTATATGACAACTGTGATAAACATGCTTCAGAGCAAGAGAGGCCACGTGCAAGAGATAAAGCAGGAAGGCGAAGAAGCAACGATAATAGCAAAGATGCCAGTGGCAGAGGTAATAAAAGGCTTCTCAAACGAGCTCAGAAGCCTAACACAAGGAAGGGCAATCTGGTACACAGAGTATGCAGGCTACGAAAAGCTGCCTGAAGATCTTCAAAGCAAGGTAGTAAGGGAAATAAGGAAGAGAAAGGGCTTGCCTGAAGAGCCTCCTAAGCCTGAAGAGTTCATGGATTGAAAAGGTTGAGAAGGAGCAAAGAAAAGAAATAATAAATTTGGCATTCATTTTTATTTGGCTGACCAGATGTCGAAAAACGACGACACAAGCGAGAGCGGGCTGCTTAAGCTTCTAAGCGTAAATTCTAGAATAAGCATAGATGAGATTGCCCAAAAGCTTCATGTTAGCAAGAGCGTAGCGGCAAGCTTGCTTGAACAGGCAAAAGCAAAATACGGCATAACCTTCGTTCCCGAGCTGAGCTTTGACAATTTGTGGCACATGGAGTTTGCAAGGCAGGCAAGGATGCAAACTAAAAGGGGCATAATAGGCGAAGCAAGCGAAATCATAGCCAACACAGGCTTCAACGAATACGCCTTGCAGATAAACTTCTTGGACAAAGCGCCGAGCGACAAAGAGCTTGTAGATGCGCTTGGCGACAGCTACATAGTCCAGTTCCTTGCAAGGACTAAGGGCAAGTACGACATATGGGCTTACCTCGTTTCAAGAACCTACGAAGAAATAAGATACATGCTTGAAAAGATGAACAAAAAGCTTGGCAAGTACAGCATGACAGAAAGCGTTTCCAGGATATGGACTGAGCACGGCTTCTTCCCTATAAGTGCAAAGCTAGTGCAGCAGTTCAACCTTTTCGACTCGTACAAGAACCTGATACTTGGCTTGCTAGAAAACGGCAGGAGGACTTTCTCTGAGATAGGCGGCACATATGCGCAGGGTTCTACGCAGATGATTTATGCTTATGACAGGCTCATCAAAACAAATGTGATAAAGCGCATGACTTACTACGAATCCACTCCGGAAAGGCGCTTTGGCGCAATAGCACAAATAACTGTGACAAACCAGGAGCAGTTCGAGAAAAGCAAAGAAGCGTGGTACACAAGCATGGTCAAGCAGGACGAAGACGACGAATGCTTATATACTTATATAGCGAGCACCATGGAGCCCATTGGAAGCATAGCAATAATAAACACAAAGACGAACGATGAGCTTAAAAGGCAAATAGACAAGCTCAGCAGCATGCAAGGCGCCAGCGTTTCGTATTCATTGCTGCAAAACTCTATAATAGGCAAGATTGGAATAAGAAACTTCGACATGCGCTACAGCGACATATATGCTTATCTTGAAAGCAGGAACAAGGTAGCGAGGTTCGAGCCAAGACTGAGCAAAAGCGTAGAAGAGGCGCCTGACTTTTACGGAACAAATGAAAGGCAAGCAAATTGGCAGTAGCAGAAGCAAGGCTAGCTAAGCTTTCCCTGCTCCTTTGTGTATATTATAAGCTCGCTTGGAAGCTTTGGCATAGGGTTTGCCCTCACGCCGTATATCGCCTTTATGCCCTTCTGCAAAGCAAGCTCGACAAGCCTTTGAGTTACCACGCCATCAAGCACAATCCCATAAACATTTGGCGTATTCTGGAGCTCGTTCAGCAGCTCTCTTATTGGAACTTCCTTAATCAGGTCACCGCTTGGCGAATATATTCTGCTTCTAAGGGTGCCTGTAAGCTCGTTTAGGCTGTTTGAAAACTCGGCAAGCAGGGCACTCTCGAGAACAGGCCTTACCTTGCTCTGTTCACCTTCTTCATTGCCTATGCTTGGTAATGTCTCATCTGCGCCTATCTCTTCGAGGTCGTGAGCCCGCGGCTTTGCTGCCTGCTGCTCAACCTGCTTCTCAGCGGTTTGAGGTTGAGGCTGAGGTTGAGACTGAGGCTGTTGCACATTTTGCTGGTTGTTCCTCTGCTCGTGGTGCATATAGTGGCTCTGCTGATTGCCATGGTATTCTGCGTTTTCCTTTGCTTTCATGCTTGCAAGATATTGGCTCAAAGGAACCTTTGACCTAAGCGCCTTTATTATCTCTTTTCTTGTAAGCTCCTCGACTTCCTTGCCTTCTGGAGCCTTTGCAACATAGTCTATTTCCATTGCGTTCGTAAGGGCGCGTATTATAAGGTCGCCGCCCCTGTCTCCGTCTACAAAGGCAGTAACCTCTTTTTCGTTTGCTAGGTCTATTATGCTCTTTGGTATGTTAGAAGTCGCGCCTCCTACTGCGACCACGTTTGTTATGTCATTTTTCAGCAGGTTTAGAACGTCTGCCCTGCCTTCAACTATTATCACTTCGCTGCTTGAGGCTACGTCAGGGCCAGCAGGCAGCTGCTCAGGCCCGTATGTTGATATTTCCTCTACCTTCACCTCGCTTTCCACAAGCTCAGCAAGCTCTTTGCTATCTGGTATTTCTGTAGAAAGAAGCTTCTTAAGAAGGTCTTTTGCCCTTTCAAGTATCTGCCTGCGCTTCTCAGCCCTTGTGTCTTCTATGCGCTCTACTTGGAACTGGGCATCAAATGGGCCTACTCGGTCTACTGATTCTACTGCGGCGCCAAGAATGCAGGTGTCGATCCTGTCAAGCGATGCCGGCAGGTAAAGCTTGCCATAGGTTTTTGTGCCAGACTGAGAAGCATCTATTTCTATCCTGCCTATCTTGCCTCCCTTTTGCAGCTCCCTCAAGTCGAGCTCGTTGCCTAGAAGGCCTTCTGTCTGACCAAACACAGCGCCTATTATGTCCGGCTTGTCAACAAGACCGTCTATGCTGAAGTTTACTACTACCATATACTTTACTATGTCCAAGTATGTCTTTGCCATATGTTCACCTTATTCGTTTTATTTGTTTTTATTTTAGGCTTTGGCCTAAGGGCTTGCTACTGCAAATTGCCAAATTAAGGCACAAGCAAAAGCTAATTCGCTGCACGATATCACATAAAGCAGGCCAACTAGCTACTTGCGCTTCCGTTAAAAGGAAAAGCAGTAAGCATAGTCAAAGCCTCAACCTATATAAATATTATAAAGAAAATGTTATATAGATTGTGTATATGGTGCTTTTTTGAGCAATTATACCAAAGGCGCGAGAACCGAAAGGGAGCTTTTAAGCATACTCACCCAGCAGGGCTATTCAGTGATAAGGAGCGCCGGCTCAGGGGTAAACGCCATAAGCCCAGACCTTGTAGCAATAAAGAAAGGCAGGCTAATCTCGATAGAATGCAAAGCTTGGAACAAGAGCAGCCTTACATTAGATAACGACCAGTACGAAAAGCTGAAGCAGTGGGAGTCAAACACACAATTTCCTACATTTGTTGCTTGGCGCATGAATGGGAAGGGCTGGTTTTTTGTCAGATTGGAAGAGTTCGAAAAGAGTCAAGTGGCGTATAACATAACAAGAAGCAAGGTAATCAAAACCGCAAGGACGCTTGAGCAGGTACTAGCAGATGCTGAAGCAGAATCAGCTTCGCTTCAGACTGCCAAGCTTTGACAATTCGATTGGAAAGCCTAAAGTTGGGGTTAGATAAGCCAATCGAGGAATAAAGCCAAGCTTTTCTGCTAATGGGTAAGGCACAAAAATCAATGAATTGTATTCTGGATAGCCTCTGCTTTCTATTTCATAAAGCGGCTCTACTACAATGCGCAACGACGATTTTTTAGAATCTTTTTCAAACTGCGCAGAAAACAGCTTATTTTCTATGCTCTTGTCGCTTGAAAAGCATTTCGGAGCGACGCCAAGCAGATACCTGTTTGCATAATCGGGCAACTTGTAAAGCGCAGTGTATTGATTTATGATTACTTCTTCTTCGCCTATCCGAAGCGCAAGCTCGTCCAAAGGCCTTGCCGTTTCTTGCAATATTGCGACTTCCTTTGCTACAATGTCTGGCATGTAAGATAAGATAAAAACAAATATATTTAAAATTTGCCTACAAAGCAAGAGCGCAGGAGCAGACACATAGGTCTCGTGAAGAAAATAAGAAAAAGGAATTTGAAATTGAATGCGTGCATTTGCTGGAAAAGAGTCAGAAGAGCTAAACTTTTTGGTTAACAAGGCAAGCAAAGAAATTCAAGACATGTCGACCGCTACTGGGCACCTTTGCATATACTCCTCGTTTCCGAATATTGTGAGCTTGTAAGCAGTCACTATGCTCGCATTTATGGCGCTGTAGTTCAGGAATATGCTCGGCTCTGAATTAGCTATGCCAAGGCAGTAGCTTGCTGGCTTTGACTCTATTCTCACCGGCGAGATCGTTGGCGAGAACAGGCATGTGCTGTTGTTTGAATCTATAAGAAAAACGTGAACTGCGCTCATGTTCTTGAAATGCAAAACCTCTCTGAGGTATGTAAAGCATGTTGCTTCTGCTGCAAACTCTGATTCGTTGCTGAATGTTGCCACTATGGAAACATTGCTTGCACTCAGGAAGTTGCTCTTGAAAGTGGAAAAAGGAACCCCTGGCTGCCTCAGCAGCAGAAAAAGAACTAAGAAGACTATAAGAGAAGGCACTACCAGTATCGCGGCAAGTGCCGCGACGTTCTTTTTTGTGCTCTTTTCTTCTTTCTTCTCCTTCATAATCGTCGCCTATTCAGTTGAGCAAGAGCGCAGGATAGCATGCGCTCATTGCAGTAGCATTTCCAGTGTATTCCAGCTTAGTGCCGTAAAGCGAGTAGAGGCTGAGCACCTGGCTGCCACTGCCCAAAAGTATGAGCGGCGCATTTATGGCAGAGTAATAGTTCATGCAGGCGTTGAAAGACATGGCAGTCGAATTGCCCAATTTGCATACGCCGTTTGAAAGGGTTACAAGCACAGGCTGCTTGCCGATGCTTGTTGCAGCTGCTGCTATCTTGCTTGCGCAAGAATATGCATTGAGCGAAGAAGTGCCGTTTACCAATATCACCACGTACTTTGAGCCTTGCAGGCTGCTTTTAAAGGCGCTGAAAGGCGCATAAGAATTGGCATAAGCCAATAGCGCGTAGGTTGCAATTACATATGCTGCTATTATGATTAAAGCAATCTCGTAAAGCCTGCGCCAGTTTTTCCTTGTTCTAGGATTTACCACTAGCTTCCTCTTTAGCATTAAATAAGACTTTGCAAAGGTTATGGCAAGCAGGGTGACAAGCCCTATTATCAAAGAAAGCAGGGCTCCAAGAAGAGGCATTGCGGAAACAGCAGAGTAATAAGGCAGGTGCAAAGCGAAAGCAAGAGGCCTTGCGAAGCTGCCATCTACGAGCCTTGCAAGCTCGATCAGGCTGAAAGATCCAGTAGAATACTTTGCTAGCTTGCTAGAAACACCCTGAAGGTTTTCGTTAATGCTTATTACGTTGCTTATTCCGCTTTGGCCAAGCTCGCTATTGAGCTTAAGCTCAGAGAAAGCTAGCGAGGCAAGCCCCTTCTGGTTTGGATTGGTAAGCTGGGCTTCGAGCAGCTTTGCAGTGTTGTTGCCAGCAAGCTCTAGTGCACTTGTGTAGCTTGCATTGTCAAGGGCGTATTCCCTGCTCAAATTGCTTAGAAGCTGCGCAGTTTCGTTTGCAGCCTTGCTTATGTTCTCGCTCATGTAGTTGCTTTGCAAAGCAGCATAGCTCTTTTCAAGCAGCACGAGCCCGTTTTCCAGCTTTGTGTCGTTTACGTGGCTAAGAAGAGATTCTATATTTGTTATTGTTTCATTGTAATTGCCAAGCTCTGAGCTAATAGCCTTGTTAAGCTGTGCAAGCCTCTGCCTTGAAAGCACAGGGAACACATAGCTAAGTTCTGTAGCTGCAGCCTGCTCAGCTATAGAGAATATAGCCTGATTAGACAAAGGCAAGGCTTCAAATCCGTTTATCTCTTTCTGAATGTTTCCAAGCAAGGAATAGTTGTAAGTTGTTGCCTCGCAAAAGCCCAAAGCGTCGCAGAACCAAGGTGCGCTAGAAGGATTGGCAATATAATTTGTGCAAGTAGCAAGCATGTCAGGGGTTACATTCTGCGGAGTGAATATTGGGTTCTCGTAGATTGTACGAGTAAGCAAAGAAATGTTCTGCAGAGAAGAGTTGAGCTGGGCAAGCTTGAAAAGAATGTTTTTCCTGTTTACATTGCTTAAGGCCGAGAAGAAGTTGTTGAAGCTCGAATTAAGCTTTGTGTAATTGCTCTCAAACTGCATTATGCCTATACCAAGAACGCCAGAAGGCCCAGAGGTTTTGTCAAGCACTATCTTGCATACTGGAATTACCTGGCAAGAATTGCAGTAGTTGCTCAAATTGCATGTAAGCCCAGTGGCAAGCCCAGTCTCAGTAAGGCAGTCGTCTATAGGGCCTGCTGAAGAAGCTTCGAAGGCCTTCATCTGGCTTGAAATATTAGATAGGTTGATCTTTGAGAAAGAAGTGTTAAATGTATAATTGCTTATAATCTGGTAAATGCTTGTTGCATTTATTACAAAGCTGTCTGTGGATGTGTTAACTACAAAATATGGAGTCGCATTCTTGTAAAGCACAACGTACTCTTTTCCTGAAACATTCAGGTAAACTGGCTTGAGCTCCGCTATTACAGAAGGTGACACGTTGTACTCGACAAGCAGCGTGTTGAGCTGCGTCGACGAATAAGCACGCACACTGCCAAGAAGCAGCACCAGGGATACACTTAGCAATAGAGCTTGCGAGGGCTTCAAACAAACACCGAGAAGATTACGATTAAAAAGTTTTTATATCTTTGCAAGGGAAAAGGAACAGAAAAATAATCAGAAAAAGGAAAAAGAAAAAGAATCAGAAAATTAAGATTTAAACAAAAAGAAAAGCCCTTTCGGGCTTTTCAACAACTGCTGCTATTGTTGTTACGCGCTTGCGTTCGCAAGAAGCGCTTCTATGAACTCGTTTCCTGCCTGAACAGTCTGGTTTGCGTAGTAGCCTGCTACCAGTATGCGGTTAGTGCCGAATGCCTGCACTATCACTGAGCTCGGACCGAATGAGCTGTCAAGGCTCGGGTTCTGGGCAAAGATCTGTGCAGCTACGCTGTTTACGTATTTGCTGCCTATTACTATGAGTGTGCTTGCTGAGTTGGCCGCGCTGTCAAGTACTACTAGCGGCTGTGCTACTGTGTTGAGCTTTACCGGAGTTATTGCCTGTGATACTGAAGGTGTTGCAGTCAGGTTGTCAAGGCCTACCACTGTGCATCCTGTAGTTGCATTGCTTGCAAAGCTGCATGTTGCGTTTACTTTTGCTATCGTCACGTTAGGCAGGTTTGTCGCCTGGCCTACGCCGAACGGCCCTACTACCTTTTGTCCTGATGTTGTTGTCGCGTTTACAGGCCCTACTGCGAATGCCAGCATGTCAACGTTCTTTGCCAAGTCAAAGGTCAAAGACGTTGGAGATATGCTTGCAACTTCGCTGCCCTTCTCTGTCCTGAAGCCCTGCTGAACGTTGAAGTTAGCACCTGTTGTTGAGGTGTATGTCACATTGTTTCTTGTGCCTGCTGTATTGCTGGTTGTCATTGAGTAGTTGAGCTGGAACAGGTTGTTGAGTGCTGCCGAAGCGCCTGCTGTAGAGTTGACTATGTCAAAGCTGAGAAGGTCGTTTGCCGTTGAGTTGGCAGGTACTGGGAATTCCTGCAAGGTGTAGCTGAAATACGCATGTGCACCCGTTACTGTATTGCCTACTGTAAATGCGTTCATTGAGAACTGGGCTGCTGGCTGGCCATTGCCCTGGTTGTAAGTTACTGTCT